>CAZYPK010000004.1:0-72753 GCA_964649195.1 uncultured Phycisphaeraceae bacterium | reverse complement strand
CAAAGCGGGGCCGTCGCAAACGAACGGCTCGGCGGGAGCCTCGCCCTCCCAGCGGAGCTTCGCCCTCCCGGCGGGAGCCTCGCCCTCCCATATGCTTTTACCCTGGGAAATGATCCGCTCTTTCGACCTGTTCCGATCTTCGCTGCTATACTTGACTCATCACCGGGAGCATCCCCATGAGTCACTCTTTCGAGCAGTTATTTCAACAGGTCGCCAGTCGAAAGCGGGTCGCCTCGCTGGGGACGTGGCTCTTTCGCTCCTTCATCGTGGCGGCTTCGATCTATGTCGTGCTCCTGGCGCTGGCGCGGCTGCTTTCGATGATCCCCGATCACTTCGAACTTTGGACCGTGGCGCTGGTCCCGGCTGCCGCGCTGTCGGCGGCGATTCTCCTTCATCGCGGGATCACCGCTTCGGAGGCGGCCAGGCTGGTCGATGTTCGCATGAAGACCAAGGATCTGTTCCTCACCGCGGCCACGCTTGAAGGTGCGCCCGGTGAATATCAGGCCCTGATCAGGCACGATGCCGCGCAGCAGGCCGCCGGCATCAGGCCCGCCGTCGTCGTGCCCTATCAGGGCTGGAATCAGGCCGTCATCATCGCCACATCGCTCGGCCTTCTGATGCTTGGCGCCTGGCTGCTGCCTTCGCTCGATCCGTTTCAACAGAAGCAGGCCAAACAGCGCGTCGCCCAGCGAATCAGCAAGCTCGAAAAGGAGAAGGTCGCCGCGAAGGAAAAAATCGAGGCACTGAAGGAGAAGGATGTCGAAGCGACGGTTTCCAAGGAAGTGGAAAAGGCGCTGGCGGAACTGAAGAAGAGTTTCGAGCAGATGAAGAAGAACGAGCGCGAGAACAACCTGGCCCGCATCAACGAGCAGCAGAAGACCATCGGCGAAAAATGGCGGCAGGTGCAGGAGAAAAAACTTCAGGACACCTCGCGCGACAAGCTCGCCCAGCAACTGGGCGGCGCGGCCGGAACCATCAAGGCCCGGCAGTGGAAGGATGATCTCGAACAAGGCAAGACCGACAGCCTGAAACAGGAACTCAAGGAGATCAAGGAACTCGTCGAGCAGGCCCAGAACGCCAAGAGCGAGGAAGAAAAAAAGAAGGCCCAGCAGGAAGCCCAACAGCGCATGCAGGAACTGAGCGAGTTTGCGAAGAATCAGGCCGGCGGCAAGCCGATGAATGATTCGCTGCAAAAAGCCCTGGAGCAACTGGCCCAGTCCAAGGACCCCGCGGCCCAGAAGCAGGCGATGGAGGCGATGAAGGAATCGATGCAGCTTTCCGAGCAGCAAATGGAGCAGTTGGCGCAGGCCATCCGCGACCAGAAGTCGCTCGAAGAAGCGATGAAGGCTCTTCAGGACGCCAGGCAGGCCAACGCCCAGGATCAACTCGATGGTCAGGAATGCAAGGATGCGCAGTCGCTGCGCGAATATGCCGAGAAGCTTCGCCAGAAGCTCAACGGCAGCGCCAGCGGCGAATCCGGCGAAGGGGAGGGCGGGCAGGGCGGCGACCCGAACAACAGGCAGGCCCAGGGCAACGGCAAGGATGGCGGCGAAGGCGGCGGCAAGGGCGGACTCAAGGCGGGCAATCAGCCCGGCGGTGATCGTCCGCCGGCGGAGGATGTCTCCGGCTCATCCGCGTTCCGCACGGAAAAGTCCAAGTCCGCGCTCCAGGCCGGCAAATCGCTGATGCAGTGGAAGACCCAGGAGGTGACCGATTCCGGCGACGCCAAGGTGACCTACCGCGAAGCCGTCGAAAAAGTGAAGCAGGGGGTCAGCGAGGCGATTCTTCAGGAACAGATTCCGCCCGGGTATCACGAGGTGATTCAGAAGTATTTCGATGATGTCGGGAAAAACGAGAAAGCGGAAAAGCGATAGGAAAAAGCGGAAAGCGAAAGGTTCGGAATGATGAACACGAAGGGTAATATGAATAACCGGTGCATGTCGTGAACCGGGGATTGCTACGACGATGAAGAAGGGGGGAGCGAAGCCGCGAGCGGCTTGGACGTGAGGTTATTCAGGAATCCCACGAAGGAAATCGACATGATGCCACCGTCCTAGAAGGTTTGAATTTCCTGTTTTCCTGTTTTCCTGTTTTCCTGCTTTCCTGTTTTTCCCTCCCTCCATGCCTCCATCCGACCGCCGATCCAGGACCATCGACAGCCGTTACGGAGCGCAGGCTTCCTCGGTGGCGGCGATGCGTGCCTCGGCATCGAGTTGGTTCGTTTCTTTCCGGACGGCGTTGCTTCCGCCGCGGCGGCAACCGGTTTCGCTTCAAGGCGCCTGGCCGCTCTTGATGTTTGTCATCCTGTTTCCGCTTTTGTGCTGGTGGCTGGATCGATCGGAAACGATCCTCTTCACCCGTCTGTGGCCCTTCGGCTTCATCGCCGCGGCGCCTTGGTTCTGGTGGCTGGGGGAGGCGGGCTATGGCAACCTTTCGCGCAGCCGCGCCGTTCTGGCGCTGGTGGCCCGGTTCGTTCTGCTGGGGTTGTTCATCGTCGCCCTCGCCGAGCCTCGCGCGGTGCGAAAGGATGAAGGGTTGAGCGTGGTGTTCGTGGTCGATGCCTCGGCGTCGATCCGGCCCGAAGCCCGCGATGAGGCGCTGCGTTATGCCTCGCGCATCGCCAGGGGCAAGCCGGAGAAGGACCAGGCGGGCCTCATCTTCTTCGGACGCAGCGCAGCGGTGGAATTGCCGCCGGGGCCGACGTTGCCCATCGACGAGAACAGCCCGGCGATGAATGTGCAGGTGGACTACGACGGCACCGACATCGCCAAGGCCCTCTCGCTCGCCGCCGCCATGCTGCCGCGCGAAAAGAACGGCCGCATCGTGCTCATCAGCGACGGCGTGGCGACGGAAGGCGAGCTGGCCGCCACGCTTGATGATCTGAAATCCAAGGGCATCCCCGTCGATGTCATGCCCGTCGTTTACGAGTACGAAGACGAAGTCTGGCTGGAGCATCTCGAACTGCCTCGCGCCGTGAAGGTCGGCGAGGATTACAACGCCAGTGTTGTTCTTTCCTCGCTCAAGAAAGGGAAGGGCAGGCTGCGGCTGCTTGAAAACGGGCAGCCTTATTTTGAGGATGATGTCGAGTTTGGAGCGGGCAAGAATCGCTTCATCATCCCCATCCGTCTTCGCACGGCAGGCTACTACGAATACACCGCCCACATCGATGTCGAAGATCGGAAGGATGCCGCGGGAAAGATCATCGCGGTGCTCGATCACAAGAAGGAAAACAACAAGGCGGTCAATCACCTCTACCTGCGCGGCAAGGGCAAGGTGCTGGTCGTCGTCGATGACACCGGCGACCCGCGCGACCACAACCGCCTCGTCGAATCGCTGCACACGGCGGGCCGGGAGGTGGAAACGCAATCGGCCCTCGAATTCGCGCGCGATGCGGCCGCGCTGCTTCCCTACGACTGCATCATCTTCGCCAACGTGCCCGCGGGCATGTTCGACGCCCAGCAGATGGAGGCGGTACACGAGGCGGTTTACGCCCAGGGTACGGGCTTTCTCATGGTGGGCGGCGCCAACAGCTTCGGGCCGGGCGGCTATCACAAGACGGCGATCGAACGCACGCTGCCGGTGGCGATGGACATCACCAGCCGCAAGTTTCTGCCTGCCGGCGCCCTGGCGATCGTGGTGGATCGCAGCGGGTCGATGATGTCCTCTTTTGCGACCTCGCCCAAGTCGAAGCAGTCGGTGGCCAATGAAGCGGCCGTCGCCGCGGCCAAAACGCTGTTCCCGCGCGACTGGCTGGGCGTGATCGCATTCGACACCGATCCGCTCTGGGTGGTGCCCATGTCCGAGGTCGAAAATCCCGATGCCGCGAGCAAACAGATTCGCACCATCGGTCCCGGCGGCGGCACGAACATGTACCCCGCGCTCAACGAAGCCATCGCCGCGCTTCGCAGACTGCCCAAGGGGGAGGTGGCGGTGAAGCACATCATTCTCCTCACCGATGGCGAGAGCATGCCGGGCAATGATGCGCATGTCGTCGCTCAATGTCTCGATGCCCAGATCACGCTCTCGACCGTCGGCATCGGCAACGATGCCAACCACGCCATCCTCGCGCCGCTTTCCCGTGCCACCGGCGGCACGCATTACCCCGTCAACGATCCCCGCATGTTGCCCCGCATCTTCATCAAGGAGGCGATGACGCTGCGACGCAGCATGATTCAGAACGTCACGTTCACGCCTTCCGTCCTGTTTCCTCACGCCTCGCTCGAAGGCATCGATTCCATTCCCGCACTCGACGGCTACGTGCTCACCTCGCCCAAGCCCAAGAGCCAGGTCATTCTTCGCGGTCCGATCGAAGAGGAAGTGGACCCGGTGCTGGCGATCTGGCGTCACGGTCTGGGCGCCAGCGCCGCGTGGACCAGCGACCTTTCACCCAACTGGGCGGCCAACTGGATTCAGTGGCCCAAGTACGATCCCTTCGTGAAACAGCTCATCACCTCGATCAGCCGCACGAGTGATGAAAGCACGCTGCGGGTGCGCAGCTTCGTCGCTTCGGGGCAGGGGATCATCATCGTCGAAGACTACGGCGAGCGCGATGCGTTTCTCGCGGTGGAGAGCTACATCGAAGGGCCGCGCGGGCTGGAGGCCACGGTTTCGCTGAAACAGGTCGGCCCCAACCGATACGAAGGCCGGTTCCCGCTCAAGGGCGAGGGCACCTACAAGATCATGACGGCAGGCGCGAGCAGCGACGGCAAGGCGCAGCGGGTTCATTCCCGATTGGTGATGCCTTATTCGCAGGAATACATGCAGTTTCGCAGCAGGCCGGTGGTGTTGCATGACATCGCCCAGAAGTCCGGCGGCCGCGTGCTCACCGGCGGCGACGGTGAAACCAGCGCGTTCATTTACGCCGCCGACCGCACCGCCAAGCGCAGCAGCGCGCCGATCATCGACTGGGTGCTGATCCTGTTGGCCTGCATGATCCCCCTCGATGTCGGCCTGCGCCGCGTGCAGATCGACATGGAGATGGTGCGCGCGTGGTTCACGCTGGGCAGACGCGACCAGCCCAGCGAAGCGACCTTCAACAAGCTGCGCGCCAAGAAGGGCGAAGTGACCTCGGCACTGAAGGGCCGCGCCCAGGCGAAGGAAAAGACGGAGCCGCAGCCGGCGATGAACATCGAAATCGGCAAGCCGCCGCCGCTGCCCCCAGGTGTGCGGCGCGATGCACCGTCCGAGCAGGTGGAGGAAGCGGAAAGCTCGACCAGCCGTCTGCTCGCCGCCAAGCGACGCGTCCAGGAGAAACAGTGATGTTCTGCTCCATGAAAACCTCAAGCCCGATGGCGATTCCCCCCCGACGGCTCGCAGACTCGCCATCGGGCTTGGTTGAAATGATTTTGACTTGTGACTTTTGTGCCTAATCGCCCACGCCTTTTTCCCAGGAATCCCATGACGCCGGAAGATCAGATTCAAGCCGAGGCCCAGACCTTCAAGTCCGAAGTGCTGGCGGTCCGCAATGAAGTGGGCAAGGTCATCGTCGGACAGCAGCGCGTGGTGGAGGCGACGGTCACCGCGATTCTCTGCGGCGGCAACGTGCTGCTCGAAGGCGTGCCGGGCCTGGGCAAGACCGAACTGGTCAAGGCCCTGTCGCGCGTGCTCGACCTCGACTTCTCCCGCATCCAGTTCACGCCCGACCTGATGCCCGCCGACATCGTGGGCACCAACGTCATGTCCGCCGACGGCACCGGGAACTATCGCTTCGAGTTTCGTCCCGGCCCGATCTTCACGCAGTTGCTGCTCGCCGATGAAATCAACCGCGCCACCCCCAAGACGCAATCCGCCCTGCTCGAAACCATGCAGGAAGGCTCCGTCACCACCGGCGGCGTCACCCATCGGCTCAAGCAGCCCTTCTTCGTCCTCGCCACGCAGAACCCGCTCGAACAGGAGGGCACCTATCCGCTGCCCGAGGCGCAGCTCGACCGCTTCATGTTCAAGTGCGAGGTGCCGTTTCTCAACCGCGACGAGATGAACGAGGTCGTCAGCAGGACCATTCTCAAGCGAAGCGTCGATGTGGACAAGATCATCAGCGGCGACCGCATTCTGCAACTGCGGGACATCCTGAACAAGGTCGTCGTGGCCGACCCGATCCGCGACTATGCCGTGCGGCTGGTGCTGGCGACGCATCCTGAAAGCGAGTTCTGCACCGACCGCGTACACCGCTTCGTGCGCTGGGGCGCCAGTCCCCGCGCCGCCCAGGCGATGATCCGCGCCGGCCGCGTGCGGGCCTTGTCCCAGGGCCGCGTGCATGTCGCCTTCGAGGACATCCGCGCCTACGCCGCCGAGGTGCTCCAGCATCGCGTGCTGCTCAACTACGACGGCCAGGCGGAAAACATGAAGGTCGCGGAACTGGTCGATGAGATCACGCAGCTTGTGCCGGAAGAAGGTGCAAAACGAAAGCAGGCGGTCGCGGCGATCAAGGCCTGAAGCGATTGACCACTCATGGCATTCACCACCCAACAACCTCGCATCACGCCGCTGCTGCCCAATGAGGTGCTCTCGCGCGTCGAGCGCATGCGATTGCTGCCGCAGAAGCGGCTGACCAATCGCTCGCGCGGCGAGCATGTGGCCGGCCGCGCGGGGTCTTCCATCGAGTTCAAGGATTACCGCGACTACAGCCCCGGCGACGACACCCGCTTCCTCGATTGGAACGTCTTCGCCCGGTTGCACAAGCCTTACCTCAAGCTCTTTCACGAAGAGGAGGAGATGCACATCGTGCTGCTGATCGACGCCTCATCCTCGATGAATTTCGAAGGCAAGTTCGAGCGGGCCAAGTCGCTGGCCGCCGCGCTGGGGGTGATGGGACTCATCGGCACGGAGAAGGTCAGCGCGTGCGTCTTCAATCAACAGGATGGCCGCGTGACCCGCTGGCGTCCGCATTCGGGACGCGCCAGCCGCCGGTCGTTGTTTCACTTCCTCGAACCGATCGAGCCCGGCGGCGACGGCTCCATCGAGCGCGGCATCGACTCGATGCTGCTCGAACATCGTGGCCGCGGCCTGGCGATCATTCTCTCGGACTTCCTCACCACCGGCGACCTCAAACGCTCCTTCAATCTGCTTTACTCGGCGGGGTTGGAAATCATGGGGTTGCAGATACTGGGGCCCGGCGAGATCGATCCCGACATCACCAGCGACCAGCGGCTGGTCGATTCCGAAACCGGACGCATGCTCGACATCACCAGCGGCGGCGATCTGCTCAAGCTCTATCACCAATACCGCGAGGCCTACCAGTCGCACATCACCGCGCTGGCCCAGAGCCGGCGCGGCCGGCTGGCGACGGTGAACGCGAAGGATTCGCTGGAGCATGTGCTGTTTGATCAACTGCGGCGCAAGGGATGGGTGCGGTGATTCATTGGATGTGTTGATTTGATCACTTCGTTCGCCAAGGCGAACGGCTGAATAAGATGGCGATTCATGGGATTTTTGAAGTTATCCGCGATCTGGCTTTTGCTGCTGATTCCGCCGCTGGTGTTGCTTTACTTCCTGAAGCTCCGCCGGCCGCGGCTGGCGGTGCCCTCGCTCGTGCTCTGGCGGCAGGTGATCAACGATCATCGCGTCAATTCGCCGTTTCAGCGGTTCAAGCGAAACATTCTCCTGCTGCTGCAATTGCTCCTGCTGCTGCTTTTGATCCTCGCGGCGATGCAGCCGTTTCTGCGCGGCGGGCCTTCCGCTTCGGATCGGCTGCCGATCCTGATCGACCGTTCCGCCAGCATGGGGGCGGTGGATGAGCGCGGCAGGTCCCGGCTCGACCTGGCCAGGGAGCAGGTCGGCGAACTGATTGACCGGCTCAATGCCAACGAGGAAATCGCCATCATCGCCTTTGGCCGCACCGCGCAGCAGGCCGTCGAGTTCACCGGCAACAAGCGCGTGCTTCGCAACGCCCTTCAGTCGATCGCCATCGAGGATGTCGGCAGCGATGTGACCGATGCCTTGCGCATGGCCGACGCGCTTTCGCGCACGGCGCGGTTCGAGCGCGTCATGCTGGTCTCCGATGGCAACATGCCTGAGAAGATCGATTTCGAACTGCCCTTCAAGCTGGACTATCAGAGGCTGCCTTCCGCCGGCGGCAACATGGGCATCACCGCCCTCAACGCCCGCCGCAACAGCGGCGGCGGATGGAGCGTGTTCGTGCAGGTGCAATCGACCAGGGATCATCCGGGCGCCGCCGCGCTCGAACTGATTCAGGATGGCGAATCAAGAAGCGTGGAACAGGTGACGCCCACCGCCGGCGGCGGCCAGCGATTCGTTTTTCAGATCGCCGCGGATCGGGCCACCAGTGTCGAACTCCGGCTGCGGCCCGATGGGTTTGACGCGCTCGCCGCCGACAATGTCGCCTTCATCGAACTTTCGCCCCTGCGGCCGCTGGATGTGTACGTCCCTTTGTCGATGCCCGCTTACCGCAACGCCGTCGCAGCCATGCGCGATGTGCGGCTGCATCCTTCCGCGTCAGGTGATCCGCCCCTCAAACATTTCGACCTGATCATCACCGACAAGGCGGATGCGCCCGTCGATGCAACCTGGCGCACGGCGCTTTTCGTGGGCTTCGTCCCCGCTGATCTGGAGGAGCTGATCACCATCAAGGAGGAATCGACCACCATCATCGACTGGCGTCGCACCTCGCCGCTGCTTGAGCACGTCGAGCTTGCCGATGTCGTCGTCATCGATCAGGCCAGGCTCAATGAGAACGCGAAAGAGTCCGATCTGGAAACGCTGCGCTACGAGGTCATCACCCACGGCAGGCACGGCCCGCTCATGCTCCAACGCCGCGAGGGGGATCGCACCAGCTACACGCTGCTGTTTCACACCGACCGCTCCACGCTGCCTTATCGCGTCGGATTTCCCATCATGGTGACCAACCTGGTCCGCAGCGCGATGCAGGAGGCCGGCCTGCTCGAAGTGACCGGCGACCGCACCGGCATCCTGCCGGCGATGGCGATGCAGCCGGGGGAGACCTATCGTATCGAAGGCCCGGAAAATTACGATCGACGCGAGAAGGCGGACGATCTGGGCTTCGTCAGCGGCCTGCCCGCGCTCCGTGCGGGGCGATATGTGCTCAGCAAAGGCACTGAAAAAAAAGCCGTCGGCGTCAGCCTGTTGCATGCCGGAGAAACTTCTTTGGAGTCGATCGAAAGCATTTCACTGGTGGAAGGCGCCGTGGCCGCCAGCCAGGTGCAGCCGGAGACGAACCGATCGCTCTGGTCGAGCATCGCACTGCTCGCGCTGCTGCTGCTGGCGGTGGAATGGTGGTTCTATCAGCGCAGGCCCGGCGGATGGGCGAGGCAGACGGCGGCGTGAAAAACCCACGGACGGGAGTCCGTGGGCTTGGGGTGCATTTCACATTCATTGCTTATTTGCCGATCTTCAGCGATTTGCCGGCCTTGGCGGCTTCCATTGCGGTGAGGATGACGTTGAGTGACTGGTAGCCTTCGAAGCCGTCGATCTCCGGTTTTTTTCTGGCGAGGATGTCGGCGGTGAAGGAGTCGATGATGCCCGAGGCGACCTGTTTGGTGTTGGTGGACATTTCGCCGACCTTGTGCTGCTCGCGGTCGCCGTTTTTGTATTCGACGATGACGCCCCAGGCGGGATCGGCGCCGATTTTGAGGACGCCGTTGTCGCACATGATGACGGTGTAGTTTTCCTCGGCGCCGTAGTTGGTCCAGGAGACGATCATGGAGCCGACGATGCCTCCGGTGGTTTTCAAGGTCAGGTAGGCGTTGTCATCGAGGGGGATGAGCCTGCCCTTGCCATCGCGTTTGTCGAGGGTGGTGATGAATCCGCCGACCTCGGTGAACTCCTGTCCGAGCAGCCAGCGGAGCAGGTCGGCCTTGTGGACGCCCAGGTCGCCGGTGGCGCCCATGAAGGCGGCGGCCTTGTCGAAGAACCAGCTCCTGGCGCCATCGACGGACCAGCCGTCGGGGCCGGGATGCTGGAAGGCGGTGCGGAAGGCGAGGACCTTGCCGAGCTTGCCGGCGGCGAGGATTTCCTTGGCGCGGACATGGGCGGGCATGAGCCGCTGGTTGAGGCCGATCATGAGATACTTGCCGCTCTTCTTCGCGGCATCGAGCATCTTCTTCGCATCGGCGCGGCTGGTCGCCATCGGCTTCTCGCAGAGCACATGCTTGCCGGCTTTGAGGGCGTCGATCGACTGCGGAGCATGCACCGCATTGGGGCCGCAGACGACGACGGCGTCGATGTCCGCCTCCTTGAGCATTTTTTTGTAATCGGTGTAGCCGACGGCGCCGTACTTGGCGGCAAGTTCGGCGACGCGCTGCTCATTGGGATCGCAAAGCGCAGCGACAACGCTGTGTGGGTTGGCGTGACACTCGGGAATGTGACGGCGCTGACCGATCGCGCCGCAGCCGATGATTCCGTATTTGACGGGCATGGAAGACTCCTTGGGGCAGGGCCTAGGGAGGAGGGCCTAGGGCCTAGGTGAAGGGATGAAGAAGGTCTGAAGAATGACGTTTCTATTCTGACTGGAGTGAACGGATCAGACCGTTGAGGACTCGTTGGGTTTCGTTCAACAATTCAAAAAGATCCTCCGCCGACTTGAGGATGTCCAGATCACGGGCGAGATTGAGTTGGGTGTCCAGTTCATACAACGAACCACGGGCGATGCAGAGGAACCGCACATAGTCAACTCGTGAACCTCGTCCCCAACCTTCAGCGATGTTGCTGGGGACGCTCACGGCTGACCGGCGAATCTGCTGTGTCAATCCATATTTTTCTTCTGCCGGGAACGCTTTCGTGGACTGATACACCAACAGTGAAAGTGCGTAGGATTTCCGCCATGCAATCAGATTCCGAAACTGCCCAGGAGCGTCAGCCATCGCACGTACCCCATAGGTCGTCATGTCCTGATATATCCGCCCAAATCCTCTCCCCCCTAGGCCCCAGGCCCTCCTCCCTAGGCCCTCTCTTCTCTCACTTCACTTCCGACAACTTCACCGGCCCGCGGTTCTTCGCGCTGATCGTCACCGCCTCCAGCACGCGCTGGGTTTCGTAGGCGTCCGCGAAACTCGGCAGCGGGACGACGGGCTTTTCGCCGCCGATGGCTTTCACGATGTCGGCGGCCATGTTGACGAAGCTGTGCTCGTAGCCGAGCACGTGGGCGACGGGCCACCACGCGCCGGCATAGGGGTGGCCTGCGCCGCCGTTGGTGACGTTGATGGTGTTCCAGCCTTGCACTTTTTCTTCGAGGGTGTTGTCGTAGAAGTCCAGTTCGTTCATGCGTTCGAAGCCGAAGCGGATGGCACCCTTGTCGCCGTGGATTTCCAGGCGGTTCTGGTTTTTGTAGCCGGTGGAGAGGCGGGTGGCCTCGAAGGTGCAGAGCGCGCCGCTTTTGGTTTTGGCGAGGAAGAGGGAGATGTCATCGACGGTGGATTTGCCTTTTTTCACGGCGGTTTTCGCGCCTCGGCCGGAGATTTCGCCGCCGGTGGATTCGAGGATGACGCGCTCCTTGATGACGGTCTCCATCGCCGCGCCGATGACCTGGCTGATCTCGTCGCCGGTGATGAACCTGGCGGCATCGATGGTGTGGGCCAGCAGATCGCCCAGCGCCCCGGAGCCTGCGACATCGCCCTGGAAGCGCCACATCAGCGGCGTGTCGGGGCCGGCCCAGTCCTGAAGATAGGAGCCGCGAATCTGATAGATGCGGCCGAGCCGGCCTTCCTTGACGAGCTGATGCGCCAGGGCCACGGCGGGGCAGCGGCGGTAGTTGTACCAGACAAAGGTTTGAGATTTCTTCGCCTTCTTCGCGGCATCCATCATCGCCCTGGCGTCCGAGAGCGAAGCGGCGAGCGGCTTTTCGCAGGCGACGTGCTTGCCGGCTTCGAGCGCCGCGATGGAGAGATCGCGGTGGGCGTTGTTGGGCGTGGTGACATCGACGAGCGTGATCTCAGGATTCTTCAGCGCAGCCTTCCAGTCGGTGGTGAAACTCTTCCAGCCCCACCGGGCGGCAAACGCGGCGGTCTCCTGCGGGTTGCGGGCGATGAGCGTGTGCATCACCGGATCGAGAGGCAGTTCGAAAAACTTGGCGACCTTCAGCCACGCATTGGAATGGGCACGGCCCATGAACTTCGTACCCACGAGAGCGACGTTGCAGGGTTTGGACATGGAAAGACTCCTCGACGAAAGGTCCGGTGAAATAAGGATTCGCCGGCGTGTGACCGATCGCGGCGAAGCGGTAAGGTAGCAATCGTCGATCGCGCGGGCAACGGAGAACGAGGCCCGGAACAGGGTCGTTTAATTCTCGGCCCCCACTCTGTTGGAAGTTCCAAATGACAAATCTCAAACTCCAAACAAGCTCCAAGAACAAAAAAACGCAATCAAACAGAATCCAGCATCAGCGATTCAAGCTGATCGACGTGCCGCGACATGGCAAGCTGTTCCCGCCAGCGGGCTGCATATTGGTGGCAGGCAAGGCGCGATTCGGGACTGATGAACGAAGCGATGGCGGCGGCGAGTTCATCGGTGTCGGCGGGGTTTTCGATGATCCGGCCGGAAGCCTTTCCGGCTTCATCATGCAGAAAGTCGCCGGCGCCGTTGTATCGGCTGGTCACCACCGGCACGCCCATCATCAGCGACTCGATCACGATTTTGCCGGACGGATCGAAGAACGAAGGCATGGCTGTGATGTCGGTGGCGCACAGCAGCTCGGCGATCTGATTCGTCGGACCGATCATGCGAACCTGCCGGCGGAGGTTCAGCCGGGCGATGTGCAGTTGATCGCGGTAGGGGATGTGGCCGGCCAGCAGCAGGGTGATGTTGCTTCCCTGATCGATGAGCTTGCGCAGCGCCGGCAGCAGGGGATCGATGCCCTTGAGCCGGGAGTTGTGCTGGGCGAAAAAGAGCAGGGTGAGGGCGTCCTCGGCGACCTGAAAGCCCGATCGAATTCGCCTGCGATGGCTGATGCGCTGCTCGTTGGAAACCACCGGCAACTCCGATGCGTTGGGGATCAGCTCGATCATGTCGCGCGGGATGTCGTGATGTTCCTCCAGTTGCCTGGCGACGTAACGACTGATGGCGATGAACCTGCGAATGACGGGGTTGCCTGCTGTCGCGCGCTCCCGCTTGAGGCTGACTTGCCGGGGCAGATTGAGCCATTGCCATGCGGCGCTGCGCATCTTCGATGGTGGCACGTTGCCGGCGGCCGCTTCGCGTTTGATCCGTTCCGCCAGCAGCCCTTGGCGCGGCGCGACGAGCATGGCGGGGCAGGCCATCGACATGGAGAGCGTGATGTCGGCCTGTTGCCGGGCCAAGGCCGATGGCGCCCATCGGGCGAATGCCGAGACGCTGACGCGATGGCGGAAGTTGACGGTGTTTCCGTTGATGATTTCTCCGCCGTCGAGCGTGAGGTCCGGCGGCGCCTCGCCGGTGATGACGGCCACGCGATGGCCTTTGCCGATCAGGTGGGTGGCGATCTGATGGGTGGATCGTTCGATGCCCGAGGCCAGGGGATCGAACCGCTCGATGGCGATGGCGATGTTCATGCCTGCGGGTGGTGGGCGAAGGTGGCGGGGGAGGCGGGTGAATCGGCCGCGATTCCGGGTTGCGACAGGGCCTGCTGCACGTGGGCAATGACTTCATCGACGGAGATGACGTGCAGCGGATGACGGGGGTCGGATCGTGAGGGCGAGGCGGTTGCCGCTTCCGCGGCGGGCAGAACGTGTCTCTCGTGATGCACGCCGGTGTCCGACCATCGGCGATCATCGTCGGCAAAGAGCGTCACCGCCGGCGTGCCCAGGGCGGCGGCCATCTGCCTGGGGCCGGTGTCGTTGGTGATGACCAGTCGGCTCTGCCTGATGACGCTCTTGAGCAGCGACAGATCGACGCCCATCGCAGGCAGATCGATCACCGGCCCGCCCGCGTGCTTCTTCACCTGATCGAGAATCGGCCGTTCCGCAGGCGAACCGCTGACCGCGACGACGGCGTTGAACTGCGAAGCGCAGCGATCGGCCAGTTCCGCAAAGCGGCCGGCCGGCCACATCTTCCGCTGCTCGTTGCCCGCGCCGGGCACGAGCACGATCAGCGGGCGATTTGACAAACCGGTTGCAGGATCCTTTTCACCCCGCACGCCCCATGCGGCGAGCAGGCCGGCCACGTGCCGGTCATCTTCTTCACGGGTGAACAGTTGCATGGCCGGATCGGGATCGATGGCGCCCAGGTAGCGGGCCAGGCCCAGGTAGAGCTCGCGCGTGGCGATGGGGACGAGCCTGCCTTTGAGCCTGCGGTGAAGCAGGCGATCGGTGAGCACGCCGCTGCGTCCGCTGCGGTCGTAACCGACGCGGCGGGGAATGCCCGCCAGCCGCACCAACAGGGCGGCCCGCAATCCTTCGGGGAGCAGGACGGCGGTGTCGAACCTGGCGCTGGCCAGCCGGGCGGCGAGCTTGATGGGGCCGGTGCGTTTGGCGGTCGGGGCGTGCTTGTTCTTCTGCCTGGCGCTGACCGTGCGGTCGATCCAGGGGCAGCCGTCGAGCAGCGGTCGCAGGTGACGCCGGATCAGGGCGGTGATGCGGGCCTGGGGATAAAGCCGGCGAAAGGCGCGCAGCGTCGGGGTGGCCATCACCACATCCGCCAGGGTGGTGGGCATGACCACCAACAATCGTTCGGAGGGGGCGTGCTGCGATCTCTCGGGCGTCTTCGCCATGCGGTGGAGTATAGCAAAGGCGGGGCATGGCTCGCAGAGATCGGAGATCAGAAGTCAGAGGTCAGCCTGGGAACTTCGACAAACAGAAAGCCGATGATTGACGACTGAAATCTTAAATTTCAAATCTCAGATTTCAAATCTCAAAGCTGACCTCTGATCTCTGACCTCTCGGAAAGACGCTGCACTCTCACGTCCTGCGCAACAGCAGCATCGCCAGCGTGGCCAGTTGCAGCAGCGTCGCGCAGGCCATCCAGCGAAGGAACAGGCCGTCATCGCCCGAACCCATGAGCAGGCCCGCCAGCAGGCAGACGCCCGCCACCATCTGAAGCACGATCGCCATCACCCCGGCATAGGTGAACTCGCCCCCGACTTTGCGCCGGCTGCGAAGCTCCTGAAGAATCTGACGCAGCGTCTGCTCGGCGGTCATCGGCGAAGAACCGGTGACAGGGGTGGTCGCGTTCTCAGGCATCGGCTCCGTGCGCCGCGGCGATGAAGACGAAAGCGGAAGTGACAGAGGTGTTGCGCTGAAAGCCTGCGCCGGGGTATTGCCTGCGGAAGGAGCCGGTTCATCGTGCGCCACGTTTTGCGATTCAGCGGTCGCAGGCAGAGCGGCTTCGCGTGAAGGTGATTCGATCAGCTTCGCCGGAACGGTTGATGGCGGCGGTGATGCCGCCGCACTCGCGGCCGGTTCGCTCGTGGTGGATCGCCTGCGCTGGTGTGCCTTGGAGGATCGTGATTCGCTCCTTGAAGTCTCCTGCGAACCATCCGTCGCCGCAACCGCCGCTTCGGTCATTGGCTTTCGCGGCTGCGTCAGCAGAGGATCATCGCCCGCCTTCGATTCGATTTCCTCGATGCCCTTGCCGGTGGAAGGGGACTTGATGAGAGGTGATGCGAATGCGGCGACGGCATCATCCGATGCGACGCCATCCGTTCCCTTGGCGCTCCTGCCTCTCTCGCTCCGGCTCTTTCGTTTGGCGTTGCCTGGCGTGTCAATCTCCGTGGCGGCGGCTTCGGTGGCGGCTTCGTTGACCACCACCGCCGTCTGCCGGATCGATTCGATTTCTTCCTGCGCTCCCGTGACGGGGGCGTCAAACATCGCCGTCGCCACGCGAGGCAGCGGCCTGGAGATGACTTCGATCCGCTCGGTCTTCATCGCCACAGTCACATTCGTCGGCCTGCTTTTCTGGCCGACCAGCCGCACCGCTTCGATCAGGCTGCGGACGATGAAATAATCCCGCACCGGTTCGATGGCCACCATCTTCGCCGCTGCCGTGCGATCATCGGGCGGTGGCGTCACGCCCGGCGGCAGCGCCTTCGTCGCCGGCGGCGCGAGGCCCTCCTGCGAAAGCAGAATCGGCACGACCCCCGCCGAAAAACCCGCCTGCACGTCGCGCATCTGATCGCCGATCATCCACGACTGCCGCAGATCGATCCCCAGATCCCGCGCCGCCTGAAGCAACATGCCCGGCCGCGGCTTCCGCCACGGATGATCGCGGCGATAGCGATCGACCGTGCCCTCCGGGTGATACGGACAGTAATAAAAACGATCGATGAACACGCCGGAGTTGGCGCGGATCAGCTCATTGATTTTCTCATTGACGCGATCGACATCCGCCTCCGTGTACTTGCCGCGCGCCACGCCGCCTTGATTGGTCACGACGATGATGCGGTAGTTAAGCCCCTTGAGAGAAGCGATGGCGGAGGCCGCTCCCTGGATCAATCGCACCTGCGAAGGATCGCCCAGATCACCATCGTTGTGGATGATCGTGTTGTCGCGATCGAGGAAGACAGCGCCGTTCATGAGAACAGTGTAGCGTTGGACAGACGTTTACTCACGAGCGAAACCGCCTCCTTCACCGCCTGCGTCAGATCGCGGTTGACGATGAACTCGTCATAGACCCCGCTTTCCCACGCCTTGACGATCTCCCGCTTGGCCTTGGCGAAGCGGCGCTGAATGGCGGAATGATCGTCCCGTCCGCGCGCCTGAAGCCGTTGCAGCAGCACTTCCTCATTGGGCGGCAGCACGAAGATCGAGAACGCCTGCGGCATCTTCTCCTTCACCTGCATCGCGCCATCCACATCAATCTCCAGAATCATCAGTTTGCCCTGCGTCAGCGCATCTTCGACAGGCTTGCGCGGCGTGCCGTAACTGAGCCCCGGATAAACCTCGGCCCATTCGAGCAGTTCATTGTTGTCACGGGCGCGGTTGAACTCGCCCTGTGAAACGAAGTGATAATCAACGCCATCCTTGTCGCCCATCGCCTTGGCGCGGGTGGTCATGGAAACGCTGAACACCCCTTGAAGCTCGCGCTCCACCTGGTGCGTGATGGTCGTTTTGCCGACACCCGAAGGGCCGGAGATGATGAGAAGCAATCCGCTCATGGGAAACTCAATTCAAGGGGAGAATCATCCCACATCACGAGTTCGCAAACGCCGCCAAACCTGCCCAAGTAAGCCGTGAAGGATGAACAGAATAGCCAATCCGAGGGGCGCCGCACAGATGATGGGGCAGAATCCCGGCCGACATCGCCGCCTGGAAGTTCGAGGGCGACACGACGCGGACCGTGGTTGATGTCGAGTTCCCCGTCGGCGTGGTCAACGGCGCGACGGTGTGGCTGACGGCGTTCCGGTTCAACCCCCGCGCCCAGAACGGCCCGGTCTGCCAGCCGGTCAACACCAACATCCCCGGCGGGTTGTCGATGGCGGCGTGATCACCGCCAAAGCACGGGCACGGGATACCTGGCGATCGTCTCATCGCCGGTGACGATGGTCAGGTTCTCGTGCATCGCCTGGGCGATCAGCAAACGGTCGAACGGGTCGCGATGGTGATCGGGCAGACGGGAGAGCGCGTCGGCGTGATCGAGGGTGATGGGAAGAAACTCGAACTTTCCCCGGTCAATCTCGAACCGGACGTGCTCGCGCACCGATTGGGCGAAACTCAGTTTCCCGAGGTTGACCTTGATCTGCAATTCGATCGGCGTGACGATGCTGAGAAACATCTCGTTGTCCGGATCGACCATCGCATCGCGCGCCGCTGAAGGAAGCGAATCGGGCTGTTGAAGGAGCAGGATGAACGCCTGCGAGTCCAGGAGCAATCTCATGGCTTGGGCTCGTCGTCTTGGTTGTGGCCCCAGATGTCGTCAGGAAGCGGCGCGTTCCAGTCGGGAGCGAGGAACGTGACGGCGCCGGGCTGCTGGCCAAGAATTCGCCTGGGCTTCGGTTCGCCGGGAGCAGACGGTTCGATCGGCTCGACGCTGATGCGGAGTTTCTGGTTGGGCTTCAGGGCCAGCGGTTCGTCGGGGACGATCACCTTGCCATCGAAATGGGCGTTTAACGTGACCATGATGCAATCATGATAGCGGAGATCACGCGAGAATTCCCGCATGTTCCGCCGCCGGTGCTGCCGGCGCCGAGCGTGAACGTCACGATCCGGCGGGTGGTCATGGAAACGCTGAAGACACCTTGAAGCTCGCGCTCGGCCTGGTGCGTGATGGTCGTTTTGCCGACGCCCGAAGGGCCGGAGATGATGAGAAGCAATCCGCTCATGGGAAACTCAATTCAAGGGGAGAATCATCCCACATCACGAGTTCGCAAACGCCGCCAAACCTGCCCAAGTAAGCCGTGAAGGATGAACAGAATAGCCAATCCGAGGGGCGCCGCACAGATGATGGGGCAGAATCCCGGCCGACATCGCCGCCTGGAAGTTCGAGGGCGACACGACGCGGACCGTGGTTGATTCTTCCGCTCACGGTTGCGGCGGGAGGATGACTGAAACATCAGTCGCGCGGAAATCCCGGTCGAGCGTGAGCAACGGCAGGTTCTGCGTTTTCGCCAGCGCGTAGGCGAAGCAGTCGCCGAGGTTGAGCGGATACTGCAATCGCGCGCGGGCGGCGACGGTCGCTTGCGTGGTGTCGGGCGGGATGAACTCGATGCTGCTGGCGAGCAGACGCTGCGCGAGTGCGTCGCCCTGTTCGGGCACGCGCTGCCGAAGGATGATGAGACTTTCGGTCAGGTTGACGCTGCTCATCAGCAACCGGTCGGCGGCGGTCATCTGCTCATTGATCCAGGTGGCGGTCGGCTCGCCGAGGTAGAGCGCGATCAAGGCCGAAGTGTCGAGGATGAGAGGCATGGCGGGCGATCCTCAGCGCGGATGAGAGTCGGTCTGCCGAAGCGGGCCCTTCTCCCAGAGTGCGTCTTCCTCGGCGGGGTCATAGGGTTTTTGATTCGGATGAGCGGCCAAGCCGATCCATTGGCTGAAGTCAGTCCGCTTCGGATCGGCTTCGATCGGCTCGACCTGGATGCGGACCTTCTGGTTCGCCGGCAAATCCAGCGGCTCGTCGGGCACGAGCACCTTGCCGTCGAAATGGGCGTTTAGCGTGACCATGGTGCAAATATGATATCAGAAATCACACGGGAATTCCCGCGGGTTCCGCTGCCGGCGCCGAGCGCGAACGTCACGATCCGGCGGGTGGCTGGGGCTGAGTCCGCGAAGCCCAGGCCCAGGCGCACGAAGCAAGGTGAAGCAACTGATAGCTGGTGGTCCCTTGGGCCGGGGCTTCGCGGACTCAGCCCCAGCCACCCAAAACTTCTCACCCAAAACTTCTCATCGCGCCGCCGCAAAAGATGGGCACATCCGACAACGCCTATCATTGCCACGGCAACCCGATCCGGCACACGCGGATCGGCTTGGCCATCGGCGAGCCATTGCCGGAATGGATCAAAGATCAGGGCCAGTGAACGCCCTTATACCACGGAGATTTTTATTGATGAAGCGATCAGTCCTTTCGATTTTCCTTCTTGCCGCGATGCCTTGCATGGCGCTGGCCAATGAACTGCCGGCGGGCAAGGACACCGAGGAATTCATGGTCGGCGTGACCGGAATCCACGCCCGGATCACCGGCGGGGCGCTGCGCGTGACACAGGTCACGGCAGGCACGCCGGCGGATGGCAAGCTCCTCAAAGGGGATGCGCTTGAAGAAGTGGATGGCGTATCCTTGAAGGTGACCGATCCGCGCCATCCGCTGGGCTTCGCCATCAACGCGGCGGAAGGACGCGATGGAAAGATGAAGTTCAGCATCCGTCGCGGCGAGGCGAAGCGTGTGGTCGTGATCCAGCTCGATCCGATCGGCAGCTACGGCGCGACCTACCCCGCCAACTGCAAGAAATCACAGCGGATCGTTGACGAGACCGCCGCGTTCATCCTCAAGCATGGCGGACCCGGCGAAGGGATCACCGGCAACCTCGAAGGGTTGTTCCTGCTCTCCACCGGCGAGAAGAAATACCTGCCCGTCATCGAAAAGTACGCGGTCAAGCTCGCCGCGGCCAATGCCGGCGGCAGCGTCTGGCACATCGGCTACAGCGGGATGTTTCTCGGCGAGTATTACCTGGCCACCGGCGACAAGCGCGTGCTGCCGGCGCTCAAGACCCGTTGCGACACGCTCAGCGCCGGCGAGTATTACGGCGGCTGGGGCCACGGCGCCATGAACTGCGTGCCCGGTTATGTCACCGGCGGGCTGGTCAATGCCGCGGGCGCCCAGGCGTTCACCACCATCGTGCTCGCCCGTGAATGCGGCGTGGAGGTCAACGAAAAAACCTACGACAACGCCTTGAAGTTCTTCTTCCGTTTCGCCGGACGGGGCGGTGTTCCCTACGGTGACCATCTGCCCGAATTGTGGTCCGCTTCCAACGGCAAGAACGGCGGGGTGGCCTCGGCGCTGACGCTCCTGCCCGGCAAAAAGTTTCAGGCCGCCGCCCAACTGCTGGCGCTGAGCGAGACCGATTCCTACTTCGACAGCGAGACCGGGCACGGCTCGACCTTCGGCAACATCGCATGGCGAAACATCGTCGATGTCCTGGCGCCCGCGCAGCACATGGATTCCTATCGCCGTCACAAGGACAAACTGATCTGGTACCTCGAACTTTCCCGCATGCCCGGCGGCGGATTCAGAACGCCTTGGTATCCGGGCTACGGGCCGATTGGAAAAGCGCCGCAATACCAGACGGGTCTGATGGCGATGGCCTACACCGCTCATTTGAAGAACCTGCGAATCTGCGGCAGGCCGCGCACGCCGTTCAGCATGCCACACAAGCCCACGGCGGTGGAGCAGGCCCTGGCGACCGATGACTTTCACCGGACCGACTTCATCGATGGAGTCATCATCAAGGATGAGCCGCACGAGATCGCGGCGGCATTCTCCAAGGGAGGCAATCCGGCCATCAACAGCGACAAAAACATCAAAATGCCCGTCGAGTGGTACGCCAGGATCATGCGCCATTACTCGCCGTCGTTTCGCGTATGGGCGGCGCACGGCCTGGGCTTTCAGGGTGAAGCCGCCATCCCGGAGATCAAGAAGGCGCTGGCCAGCAGCGATGCCCGCCTGCGCGTGGCGGGGCTGGATGCGATCAGTTGCACCCTCGGCTGGAGCGTCGGCAAGACGGTCAGCAGGATCACGCCGCAGATGATCAACACCCACTTCCTCCCGCAGATATGCAAGCCGCTCAAGGATCCCGATGCCTCGATGTGGGAAAAGCGTTACGCCCTGATGGCCATGAGTTGCTGCGACCCCGGGACCATTGCCGCCAACCTCGATTTGATCACGCCCTATCTCGATGAAAAGGAGTGGTGGCTTCGCACGGCGGCGTTCGCAGCGCTGAACCCGCTGATCAAGGACACCGCGACATTCCGCTCGGCGCTGCCGGCGATGCTGGCCAGCTACGACGCCGACACCAATCTCCCCAGCCGCCGCTGGGGCGCGACCACCGTGTTCAGGAAGGCCATCGAGGTGAACCCGGCGCTCAAGGATGAAATCGTGACGGGCATGGCCGAGTCGGTCGCACGCGCCGAGCTTCGCAAGGGCTTCAAGCTGCCGATCGATCTGAACAACATCTACGAAACGCTCCGTTATGTTCAGATGGACAAACAGCCGGGGAATCTCATTCCGCTGCTGCCGGCGATCGAGCGAATCTTCCCGGAGTTGAATGCGGACCTGGCCTGCTGGACGATCGTCGGCGACCGATGGGGCAACAGCGGCATGGTCAAGGTCGCCGCCAGACTCGGCAAGGATGCCAGGCCGATCATCGCAAGCATGAAGCGGCTGCAACCGAACATGGAATCCCGCCCGACGAACACCAAGCAAGGCCCGATGATTCAAAAAGCCCTCGACACGTTGAAGGAAACCGTCAACGCCTACGAAGCGAAATTCGGCGAGGTGAAGTGATGAGTGCGACAGGGAGATGAGACGACGGCATCCTGTTCTTCGGCTTTGTTTCGAGTCTCGGATTTCAAATTTCAAGTTTTCTCATCCCGCCTGTTTATACTGCCTTCACCTGCCCGAAGCCCGATGCCTGTTGCCCGAAGCGCATGAAACTTCTCGACCGCTACATTCTCCGGCTTTTCCTGCTGAACTTCATCATCCTGCTGGTCGTTGTCATGGCGATGATCGTCACGGTTGATCTGATGTTCAACCTCGATGAGTTCATGGATGCCGGCCGCCGCATCGCCGAGGTCGATGGCGGGAGCGGTTTCATGGCGACGGTTCGCGTGGCGCTGGACTTCTACATCCCGCAGGTCTGCTTCATTTATGTCTATCTCGCCGGGCTGATCGTCATCGCGGCGATGGGCTTCACGTTCACCGCCCTGTCGCGCACCGGCGAGCTGGTCACGATGATCGCCGGCGGCATCAGCCTGTACCGCGTCGCGGCGCCGGTGCTGGTGGCGGCCTGCGCGATCAATGGCCTGACGCTGCTCGATCAGGAGCTGGTCATCCCCCGATTCATCGACAAGCTCACCCGCAAGGTCAGCGAGTTGAAGACCATCAAGGGCCGGGCGTTTGCCGTGCATTACGCCGACGATTCCAAGGGGAACCTGCTCAGCGCCGCCCGCTTCGATCCGCAGTCGCAGCGGCTGGAGTCGGTGACGATTCTGGAAGGCTGGAATCAGCCGGGCCGGTCGGCGCGTCGAATCAGGGCGACGGGCGCGGTGTGGGATGAGGCGGGAAAAAACTGGAAACTGGAAAACGCCCAGGCGATTCACCGGACCAGTGCGGGAAGTCACCCCGGTCTGATCGTCAACAGCCGCGTGGAGCCGGTCGATGTTTTCGAGAGCGACGTTTCACCGCAGGTGCTGATGGCGCGGCGGGCGGCGATTTACCCGGCGCTCCTGAGCATGGGCGACCTGAGCCGGCTGATGACCAACCCCGCCGCGGACCGGTCGGCCATCCTTCGCATCATGCACAGCCGGTTCAGCCTGATGATCTTCAACGTGCTGGTGCTGGTCATCGTGCTGCCGCTGTTTGTCACCCGCGAGCCGGTGAACCCCCTCAAGCAGGCGGTCAACGGCGCCGCGATCAGCATCGGCGGTTGGATGACCGGTGTCGGCATGTTGCAACTGATGGGGCAGGGGGTGAATCCCGTCGTCGCCGCGTGGCTTCCCGTCGTGCTGTTCCTCCCCGCCAGCGCGATCCTGCTTCAGCGAATGAAAACCTGAGCCGCTTGCGGCTTCGCAATGTCGATCTTTTCGTCAACCCAACACCACGCGCGGCATCGGTTCATACTCAATCCGCATCCGCGTTCCACCACCAACGATCGAAGCGCGGCCCGCCTCCACAACCAACTCATTCATGAAGCTGTTGCCCGGCGTCGCCAGCAGCCCGCGCTCATCAATGGCTTCAATTTCCCGCTGCCGGCGCAGCAGCGCGGCAGCATCGCCCATGTCCGCGCCCGCCGCTTCAACACGAATCGCGGCCCCGACCAGCGCCGCGATCGAGTCATGCCCATAGCCGACGGGCATCAGCCCTTTGCCGCTATAAGGCACGAGGCGGAAGTAGTCGGGATTGATGAAGTGAAACCGTTTGCCGCCGCTCGCCGGCGTGATGTAGGAATGTGCGACGCCACGAAAGTTGTCGCGATGCTCGATGAGGCCGCCGCCGCTGTTTTCGCCCGCGTCGGCTTCGCAGAAGAGGCACATGCCCTGATCATTGGAGCCCGCGCTCTGATCGGGATAGCCCAGGCCGTTGATGACGCTGAGCACGCCGCCGTTCTCGAAGGCGACCTGTGCCGCGGACCACATGTAGGCCTCGTTGCCGTTGGGAAATTTTCCTTCGATGCCGCGCACGCTGACTTCGGTGGGGCGAAGGCCGGTGATGAAGTGAACAAGATCGACATAGTGGCAGCCGATGTAGGTGAAGGGATCGGTCTTGTCCCTGGTGAACCAGTTCTGAAAATTGGAAGTGCGGTACGACCAGGGCTCGATGAGTTTCGCTTCGCCGCAGCGGAACTCGCCGAAGCGGCCGGCGCGGTAGGAGCCGCGTGCCTCGAGGCTGCGGCGATCGAAGCGTTTGTGATACTCGATGCCGACGAACAGGCCGCGTGAATGGGCGAGCTTGCGGATCGCCTCCGCTTTTTCGTACTCATGCACCAGCGGCTTGACGCAGATGACATGCTGGTCGTGCATGAGCGCGAAAGTCGTCATCTCTTCATGCAGCTCATCAGGCGTGGCGACGATCACCAGTTGCCTGGGTTTCATCGCCGCCACGGTTTCCTTCCACAGATCGGGAAACACGCGATGCTCCGGCTCGCTCAGCGGTGGGAACGCCTCGAAGTTCTGGCCGGGAAAAGCGGCGGAAAACCGCGCATCGGCCAGTTCGCGCAGCCGCGTGGTGCGCGAGCCGACGATGCGAATCTGATCGACAAGCCCATCGCGCTGAAGCTGATAGACGGATGGCAGAACCTGATCGTAAACGATCATGCCTGCGCCGAGGATGGTGAGCTGGGTGGACATGGGTATTCAGGGCAATGGTTCGATGGAGATGCCGCCTCCTGGAATGACGTCAAGCGCCAGACGATGATTCTCCATCATCGTCATGCCGACGAGCGCATCTGAATCAGCGGCATCAAACGGCACCCTGATCACTTTTCCGTTCCATTCGATGGCGCCTTCAAAGACATCGTGCTGGCAGACGCTTCCATCGGCAAGGACCGCCTCCGCCCGATGCGACCACGAGAGTTGCAGGCGTTTGACAACAGCCGTCGGAACGGAGAGGACTCCGGTGAATCCGGTATCCACGACAAAGTCAACCAGTTCATCACGACCGTTGCTCCCGATCACCCGGAGACGAACAATCGGGTCCAGATTTTTATTGACAACCCCGGAGATCATGCGGTTCTTGACCCCCGATAGCTGCGGTATCGGCGGGAGTGGGAAGAGCCGACCTTGCGACACCAAACCAAAGCATCCGGATGCCGCGACCGCAACCGCTCCGAAGCCGCCATTTCGTCGGCATCGACTTCGTAGTCGCCGGATTCGACATCGATCAAAACAAAATCGTTTGGCCGTGATTGGTCAACCTGCGCGCGAATTTGTTGCTCAAACAACAACTCCGCTCGTTCCCGCATTGAATCCCTGATGTCGTCGGTGGGGGGCTTTCGCATGTGGATATCTCCGAACCGTTGGACTTTCATATTGTAGGCGGATCATCAGGCCTATGAAAAGCGGCGCCATCGATTGCCGCGATTGATTTCACGATGTCGCAGGGTTTTCACCCGTCAGTGATTCCCTCACCGCTTCCTCCAGCACCGCGAGTCCCTCGCGCACCGCTTCCTCCGCGATGCACAACGGCGGCGAGACCTTCACGCACGCTCCGCCAAAACCGACGGGGGCGAAGAGCATCAGCCCTTTTTCGATGCAGCGTTTGACGATATCCGCGGCGCGGTCGCCATCCGGCTCCGTCGTGCCGGGCTTGATGATGTGCAGCGAGCCGACCAGTCCCTTGCCCAGCGCGGCTCCGATGTATGTGCTGTGTTTCACTTGAATATCACGCAGGCCGGCCTGCATCACTTCGCCGACCTTCGCCGCGTTTTCGACCATGCCTTCGTCGATGATCGCCCGCAGGCTGGCCAGCGCCGCGACGGCACAGACGGGGTTGCCGGTGTGCGTGCTGGTCATCGAGCCGGGCGGGTAGAGGTCCATCACATCGTTGCGGCCGATGACCGCGCTCAGGGGCATGCCGCTGCTGATGCCCTTGCCGCAGCAGATGATGTCGGGGGTGATGCCGTAGTGCTCGAAGCCCCAGAATCTGCCGGTGCGTCCGAAACCGGCCTGCACTTCATCGCAGATGAGCAGGATGTCGTGTTCGGTACACCACGCGCGAAGCTGTTGCATGTAGGCAGGCGGCGCGAAGGCGGAGTCGCCGCCCTGGTAGGTTTCGGTCATCACGCCCGCGATGCGATCCGGGGTGATGCCTCTCGTTTCGAGGTCGCGCAGAAACGCATTGAAATCCAGCGAAGGATTGCGGAACTCGTCGGGGAAGGGGACCTGCGTGATGTCCTTGTCGAGGTTGACGATCCACTGCTTGAGGGCGGGGATTCCGCCGGCCATCTGCGAGCCGAGCGTGCGGCCGTGGAAGGCGTTTTCAAAGCTGATGAGACCGATCTTCTTGGGGCCATGTTTCTGCCGGCCGTAGGTCCGGGCGAGTTTGATGGCGCACTCGGTGGCCTCGGCTCCGGTGGTGAGCAGGAAGATTTTTTTCAGTCCTTCCGGTGCGACGCCGGCCAGCGCTTCGACGAGATTCGCGCGGGCTTCGGAGGGGAAGCAGTAGTTGTGGACCAGGCCATGCTCGATCTGGTCGAGCATCGCCTGCTTCACCTTCGGGTGATTGTGGCCCGCGTTGGTCACGAGCACGCCGCTGGACCAGTCGAGCCACATGTTGCCGAAGCGATCGAAGACGTGAACACCCTGGGCGCGATCCCAGAGCACCACCGGCTGCCCGCCCATCGAGCGCGGCTCAAACGTGCGCAGCCGTTCAATGATCGGCACGGAACCCGGCGCGGGGATCGGCGTGACAATGCGGCGATGTTTCGTGTTGATCTGCGGAACGGTCCGGGGTTCAAGCGGAAAGCGGGGGCGGGTCATGATGGCGAATTCCAACAGTGGATGATGAACGGGAATCAACCCACGGACGGGAGTCCGTCAGGGCCGGTTAATTCTTGGTTGACGTGCGGTCTGAAATCACAAATCGCAATCACCAAATCTCAAACAAGCTCCAATTCCAAAGAAAAAAGGCGGAAATACTGCGTGATCCGAATTCCTTGTTTGTTCCATGTTCGTATTTTGGAGCTTGTTTGGAGCTTGAGCTTTGTCATTTGGAGTTTCCTGATAAAGGCGCTTCGGAGAAATAAACGACCTTGAGGAGTCCGTGGGCTTTGGTCATTTCACTTCGATGACGATCTTGCCGATCGTTCTGCCGGTTTCCTGAAGGCGGTGGGCCTCGGCGAGATTTTCCAGCTTCACGCGATGGCTGACGATCGGCTTGAGTTTGCCCTCATCGACCAGCGAGGCCATCTTCGCCAGGGTCGCGCCCTGCCTTTGCGGATCGACATCGAACATCGTGGGAATGCCCATGTATTCCAGATGAACCGAGGCGCTTTTGGCGAAGAGGGAGTTGATGTGATCGGTCGGAATGCCGGGCACGATGGTGACCACGCGGCCGTAGTATCCGACGCAGCGCAGCGACACATTGAACGTCTCGCCGCCGACGGTGTCGAAGACGACCGGACAGAGTTTGCCGCCGGTGATGTCGGTCACGCGGGCCGCGATGTCATCGGTCTTGTAGTTGATCACTTCATCGGCACCCAGCGCCTTGCAGACGGCGATGGTCTCCTCCCGGCCGGCGGTGGTGATGACCTTGCAGCCGTGAATCTTTGCAAGCTGAATGGCGAAGTGGCCCACGCCGCCCGCACCTGCGTGAATGAGCACCCAGCCCCCGGCCTCACCGGGCATCATCCGCCCGTGATTGTGCAGCGATTCCCACGCGGTGAGTCCCGCCAGCGGCAGGGCGGCTGCGTGGTCGTGATCGAGCGTGGCAGGCTTCTTCGCCGCCGAGCGGTGATCGACGCAGACATACTCGGCATTGGAGCCGTCACGTTTGAGACTGGGCGACGCGATGACTTCATCGCCGATGTGGAAGAAGCCCGTGCAGTTGGCGCCCATGCCGCGAACGACGCCGCTCACGTCGTAACCGAGAATGAAGGGGAACTTCCTTTCACCCCAGCGCGGCGCCGATCGGATTTTGAAATCGACGGGATTCAAGCCGGCGCGAATGACTTCGACAAGCAGATCATTGTCGCCGGGCACGGGCTTGGGCAGGTCCTGAAGTCGGAGCACCTCGTGGCCGCCGTATTGGGTGACAGTCATGGCACGCATGGTGAAGCCTCCTTGAAGTCGCGTGCATGGTAGCGAAATGGACGGAATAAGAGCCGCGACGTAACACGTCGCGGACGTAAACAGCCTGAAGAGGCGTCCTTCGCGCGGCGGATGATCAGCGTCGATCGCGCGGTTGCCGCCGGTTGCCCCCGGTTGTCTCCCGGTTGCGAAGTGTGGTGTCTGTCGTGTTCGAGTTCTGCTGTCGAAGGTGTGTTTGACCATCCTTCAGGCCGTTCACGTCCGCGACTCGTTGAGTCGCGGCTCTTCTCATCCTCCATTTGCCTCGTGCAAGCCGATGCACGATGATCCGTGCAGCGTCCGTATTCACGATGCGGTTGTCGTTGGTCCGAACTTTTTCACCTGAGGCGAATCTCACCATGTCCCTGGAAGATGACCTGCGTCTGAGCAAAGACACCTGGCGGATGTTTCGCATTCTCTCGGAGTTCGTCGATGGCTTTGAGAAGCTCAACAAGGTGGGGCCGGCCGTTTCGGTCTTCGGGTCCGCCCGCACCAAGCCTGATGATCCGTACTACAAAGGCGCGGTGGACTGCGGCAGGCAACTGGTCAAGGCCGGCTTCTCGGTGATCACCGGCGGCGGGCCGGGCATCATGGAGGCGGCCAACAAGGGCGCCTACAAGGCGGGCGGCAAATCCATCGGCCTGAACATCAGCCTGCCGATGGAACAGCAGGCCAACCCGTATCTGTCCGGCGATTATTCCCTCGACTTCCGCTACTTTTTCGTCCGCAAGGTCATGTTCGTCAAGTATGCCTGCGGCTTCATCATCTTCCCCGGCGGGTTCGGCACCATGGATGAATTCTTCGAATCCATGACGCTGATCCAGACCGGAAAAATCGATCCGTTCCCCGTCGTCTGCATCGGGCACGACTACTGGGACGGCCTGGTGGGCTGGCTCAAGAAAACGATGCTCGGCAAGTATGGCAGCATTTCGCCGCAGGACATGGACCTGTTCAGTGTGACCGACAGCATCGAGGAAGCGATCAGGATTGTCAGCGTCTGCCACGAGCGGAAAAAGTCGCTTCAGCGCGACAAGGCGCATGAAACGCCGGCCACCGAGCACACCGCCGAAGGCACGCGCGTGGGCATCGATCCCAGACACGCCGCGCGTCCGCCGATGTAGCCGGGAACACAGTCCCCGAAAATCGGAACTTGTTTCATGTGCGGTCGATACGCCCTCAACGCCACGTCTCTCATGCTTGCCCGCCACTTTCGGCTCAGCGGCGATCCGGTTGAACTGTTCCCCCGCTACAACATCGCCCCTTCGCAGCCGATGGTGATCGTGCGCCGGAACGCGCACACGTTTCAGCGCGAACTGACCCATGTGGTCTGGGGGCTGATTCCCGGCTGGGCGAAGGATGTTTCGATATCGCACCGCATGATCAACGCCCGCAGCGAAACCGCCATTGAAAAACCGGGCTACCGGGGTGCGATGAAGTATCGTCGTTGTCTGGCGCCCGCGACGGGCTTTTATGAATGGCGACACGTAACGGGTTCGCGCATCCGGCAGCCGATTTACATTCGCCATGCGTGCGATGAACTGTTCGCCTTCGCCGGTTTGTGGGAGCACTGGCAGGGGCCCGGCGGCGAGGAGATCGAGTCATGCACGATCCTCACCACGCAGGCCAACGAATTGATGGCGACCATTCACGATCGCATGCCGGTGATTCTTTCGCCTGCCGATTACGACCGCTGGCTGGACACCAGGGTGCAGGAGCCTGCCCATGTGCTGGACCTGCTCAAGCCTTGCGATGCGGCGCTGCTTCAGGCCACACCGGTGGGGACCTGCGTGAACAGCCCGCGAAACGAAGGGGAAAAGTGCATCGCACCGCCGGTGCAGGAGAGCGATGACCGGGGGCCTTCACTCCTTTTTTGATTCGATCATCTTGGTGCCGGTCATGCGGTACATGTTGACGACGAAGCCGTCCTCCTTCATTTCGCCGACCTCGATGACGCCGTAGAGTTCGATCAGCCCGTCGGGGACGTAAGGCACGCGCTTGCCGTCCTTCATCTTCACCTCCACCCAGTCGTTGAGTTGCGGAGGCACGCAGTAGAAACAGGAGGGGACCTGCCGCGTGAGCACGAACTCGTTCGTGCCGCCGTCCTCGAAATCGATGGGCATCATGTAGCCTGCGATGACCACCTGCTTGCCGTCGAGCGCCTTGATGGCGTCGGGAATGGTGAACTCAGGCTTGGCCGGTTCCTTGCCATCCTTGGCCGGCTCCGGGGCGCCGACCATGCCGGTGTACGGGAAGCCTGAGAGATCCATGAAAGGGACGACGAGATGGCCACCGCTCTTTTCGAGCTTCCCGATGTCGAAGGTCTTGTACCGGTTGCGGTCGGCGGGAATGAAGTCGGGGTTGTTCGGATCGAAGAAGGGATTCTCCGCGTCGGGGTCGAGCAGCGGCTTGACCAGATCGGTGGGATTCTCCGGCTTCTTCGCGGCGGGGTCGGCGGCGTTCTTGTCGATCTGCTTGTTGGGATCGAGGCTGGGGCGAAGGGTGATGTTCGCCTGGGCGATCGGATCATTTTCATCCGGCTTGCCGGTCTTCTTGTCGCGCCATTCGTCGCGCTTCTTCTTCTCATTTTCGGGGAGGTTGGTTTCCGGGGTTTCCGGGGCTTCCGGGGGGGTGGTTTTCTTTTCTGCCGTCGCATCGGCGACCTGCGCGCCATCGAGCCGCTTGCCTTCCACGGGGCCGCCGACTTTGGGCGCATCGGCTTGACTGCACCCGGAAGCGATCAGCAGCAGCCCCGCGATGAGGAAGCTGCGCAAGAAAAACAACACCTGAAAATGAAACATTCGAGCACCTTTCAGTTGCAAGGCAGGAACAATCAACTCCTGCGACACCCGGCATTGTAGCCAACGGGCTGAGGGTGTCGGAAGTCGGAGGGAACAGGGGACAGGAAAGGCAATTGGTTATTATTTATTGATGATTGCTTATTGCTTATTGGGGGAGCAGCCTTCGCCGCTGTCCATCGTCCCTTCAATAAGAAATAAGCAATAACGAATAAATAATAACCAATTGGACTTCCCCACTCCCGGTGGGCGCGGCGAAAGGACAGCATTATGCCGTCCTTTCGCCGCGCCCACCGGGAGTGGGGAAGTCCAGACTGTTCATCTCCGCGACTCGTTGAGTCGCGGCTCTTATCCATGCCAACTTGAGTACGCAACATGCGATGGATCATTCTCCTTTGTCTTCTTCTTCCTTCCCCCGCCTTCGCTGAGGATGCGATCAGCTTTCGCCGTCACATCGCACCTCTGCTGGTCAGGAATTGCCAGGGCTGTCACGGTGCAAAGGAGGCAAAAAGCAAATACCGGCTGGACACGTTCGAGCATCTCCTCAAACCCGGCTCCAGCGAGGAACCGGCGGTCACTCCTGGCAAGCCTGATGCAAGTGAGCTGTATCGTCTGCTCATCGTCGATGACCAGGATGAGCGCATGCCCAGGAAGGCCGATCCGCTGCCCAGGGATCAGATCGCACGGGTGAAGAAGTGGATCGAGCAAGGGGCGAAATACGACGGCGGCGATGTGAAGCTGCCGCTGATGGAGATTCTGCCCCGCGTCGAACACCCCGCCGCGCCCGAAAGCTATGCCCGGCCGCTGCCTGTGACCGCGATGCTGTTCAACGCGGACGGTTCAACGCTCATCATCGGCGGCTACCACGAGCTTCTTCTTCGCAGCCCCGCCGATGGCGCGCTTCAGCGCCGCATCGGCGACATGCCCCAGCGCATCCACGGGCTGGCGCTGAGCGCCGATGGCCGGACGCTTGCCGTCGCCGGTGGAACGCCCGGCGAATCGGGCGAGGTCCGCCTGATCCAACTGGCCGACGGCAAGGTGAAGCACGTGCTCCACACCGCGACCGATGTCGTGTTCGATGTGAAGTTCAGCCCGGATGGCAGGCACATCGCCACCGCCGGCGGCGATGGCGTCATTCGCCTGTTCGATGGACAGTCTTACGAACCCACACTCACCATCTCCAACCATTCCGACTGGGTCAGCGCCGTGGCCTTCAGTCACGACGGCACGAAGCTCGCCTCCGCCAGCCGCGACAAGACCGCCAGGGCTTTCGACCTCACCAGGCAAGGCGAAATGATCGCAGGCTACCTCGACCACAACGACCAGGTGCATGCGGTGGCGTTTCATCCCGACGGCGACAAGGTTTATTCCGGCGGACGGGACCGACGGATCATGCTCTGGAACCTGGGCGATTCCAAGCGCATCGGCGACATGGGCCTGGGCGGCGAGGTCTATGAACTGATCCGCGATGGCGATGCGCTGCTGGCCTGCTCCGCCGACAAATCGGTGCGGCTGTTCAACGCCGGGGACCGCAAGCCGCTGAAGCAGTTCGACGGCCATCAGGATTTCGTTTACGCGATCGCCCTGCACCCGGCCACGCGGCGCGCCGCATCAGGCGGTCACGATGGTGAAGTGCGGATATGGAACACCGACGATGGCAGGGAGGTGGCCCGGTGCGTGGCGGTGCCGGTGAAGCCGTGACGGCAATGTCCGAGCCTGAACTTCGAATAAGCCCCGCCCGGAGCCTGAGAACTTATTCCGGGGGTCCGGGTGGCTGGGGCTGAGTCCGCGAAGCCCCGGCCCAGGCGCACAAAGCAAGGTGAGGCAACTGATCGCTGATGGTCCCTTGGGCCGGGGCTTGCGCAGAGCCTTCAGCCCCAGCCACCCAAAAGTTCTCAGGCTCCCGGAAGGGCGCGGGCCAAGGGGTGATCGATCCACAGCGTGTATCGTCAACAAAATGTTCATCGGGCACCCCTTGGCCCGCGCCCTTCCGGGCGGGGCTTAGGGGCTTATTGGATCGTTGGACTTCAAAAAACCTCGATCACCAGAACGGCTTGGGATTCGGCTCCGGGGGCAGGTCCTTGCGGCGACCGCGCGGGGGCAGCACCTTGTTCATGTCCTGGTATCCGCCCGGCTTGCAGGCGAAACGGACCGCCTTGTTGGAGCGCGTCATGGTGTGTTCACCGGTGAGGATCGGATTGTCCCCGTTCCATTCGAGCCTCAGCAGCGCCGTGCGATCCTCGCCTTTGAAGCCGCCGAAGGTGTCGCGATCGATCACCAGCACCACCCACTCGGAAGTCTTGTTGCGTTTCACTTCGTAGGAACCGGACACCATCATCGCTTCGTAGCCGTCATTGACGCCATCGCCGCGCGTGCTGGAGTAGATGAACTTCCCGTTGTCCTCGAACTGAAAGCGATAGTCGAAGCCCGGCGTGTCATACGACCACCGGCCAACGACCGACTTGACCGGCAGTTCCTTGGCGACGACGGGCGTGGTGTTGCCGACATCCGCGGCAGGCTGAGCATCGCCGCCCGCGTTGCCGTTGCCAATCGCAGGCGGCACCAGCGGCGCGGCGACCGGCGTGGCGGGCACACTCGCCACCGATACGGCCGGGACCGGCTGCTCCGCCGCCTGCGTCACATCGCGCGTAACCGCCCGGGTGGCGATGCGCCCTTCGGGAATCACCGGAATCGTGTGCTTGCCTTCGATCTTCCAGTTCTCAGCCTGGAACGGCTTGTTGGGACGAACTTCCATGTCGAATATCACCACGACGTTGTCCGGTGATTCCTCGACCAGGTTGATGAAACCTTTCATCAGGGCCGGGCCGTTGAAGAAGCCCTTGGAGTCCAGGTTGTTCACATCGTACCCCGTGAGGAATTCGATTTCCATGTCTTCCAGTTTCTGAGCCTTGCCCAGCGGAATATCGCTGCGGATGGTGACCCAGACGCGCTCGAGCTTGCGGTCGCGCATCGTGTCGGGAATGGGTTCGTGATCCTCATCCTTGTCCGCGTAGGAGGTCGTGCGGCCAAGGATGATGATGCGATCGGTGCCCTCGACAAACGCCATGCGTCCCAGATCCCACCACGGGCTGGTGTCTTCACGCACCATGCGGGCGTTGGGCAGGAACTCCATCTCCAGCCGGTACTGATCCGTCGCCGCGCCCTTGGTCTTGGGCTCCAGCGGAAGAATGAAACAGCCGGGCAGCGCCAGCAGGGCCAGCGCCAGCAGCGGCAGGATCACGAGGCGACGAAGCAAGGCATTCAAGTTTGTGGCGGCATAGGGCATCATCTTCTCGACTCCAAACGTGTTGCAAGGTGGTTCCCAACGATACGCCCCCCGGGCGAAACGGGTTCGCGCCGGTGACAACATTCCAATCTGTCATCGGCCAAATATCCCCCGCAATTTGCCAATCCCGCGGCGCCCCGCCTTCTTCCGTGGAATAACCGGGTTCGGACCTGAGCCGACGGAGCGATCAGGGGAAGAGGGAAGGCACGAAGGCTGAATGCTGAATGCTGAAGGGGGGAAAATGGCCAATGACCATTGCAAAGTGAAAATTGCAAAATGGCGGAGCGGGCAACCGATCACCTGGGGATGCGCGTCTGCCTCTCTTCAATTTGCATTTTGCAATTTGCAATGGTCATTGGCCATTTCCCCCCCCTTCAGCATTCAGCATTCAGCATTCGTGCCTCTGTGCCTTCGTGCCTTCCCCTCTCCCATCGGACTATGCTTGCCCGGAATCGTTACCCTGTCATCCTCCGCCTGCTATCCTTGTCGTGTCTCCGCGTGTATTTCCGATGTCTCATCATCCCAAAAAGCGAAACTGGCACCTCTTCGTCGCCAGCGTTCTGATCGTGACGACGCTGGCGGTGCCGCTGGCCAGGGTGATTCTGCCGCCGGTGCATCGGGCGATGCAGTTGAACAAGCTCCAGAGCGACGATGCCTCGATCCGCGCCGCCGGGCAGACCTATCTGCTTCGCCGGGCCGAGTCTGATCCCGCGGTCGTCGAAGGGGCCATTGCCAGGCTGAAGGTGGAGGATGAAACGATCTTCCACGAGTTGCTGATCACGCTCGACCAACTGGGCTATTGGACCCGCGATCGCATCCCGCCGGACCATTGGCTGCGGTGGCTGGGCATCGTGGTGCGCGATGTTGATCCCGAAGAGCGGATACGAGGCATGCAGCTTGTCGCGGATCTGCCCGAACACGCCGGCGATGAGCGTGTGCAATCGCTCCTTTATCAGCTTGCCGCCGATGTCGATCCGACGGTGCGGTACAACGCCCTGGTTTGCCTGGCCGAGATGCGCGGCTCCGCTGTGGCCATGAGGAACCTTCAGGCCGCCGCCGTTTATGAATCGATGCTCTCGTGCCTGACCGATGATCCGCACGCCATCGTGGCCCGCCATGCGTATCTTTTTTCGCAACTGATCGGGCTGCCGATCAAGCCGCCGTCAACCCCCGCTCACCTGACCGATCCTGATGTCGCCGAGGCCATGCTGTGGGCCTCGCTGCGTAACCGATCGCAGAGCCGCGCCGCCGCCGTTGCCGCGCTCAACGATGCCGCCGCTTCGCCGCGCGTTCGCGCCATGGCCGCCTACGCCCTGGGCCTTGCAGCCGGTGATGAAGCCCGGGCCGCGCTGATCGCCTTTCTCGATCAAGGCCCCGCCGCGGTCAACGATGACAACCAGGTGGCTTTCTGGCGGGCGATCCTCGCGCTGCCCCTGGCGCCGCGATCCGGTGAACTTCAACCGGGACAGGCCCCGCCCGCAAGCGATGATCCGGGTTACACGGCACTGGTGCGCTTCCTTGCCAAGTGCAGGCGCGAGGATTATGACAACGTCAACCTTCGCCCCCTGATCCTGGCCTGCCTGTTTCGAGATCGCACGCTGCTCATCGACGCGGCCATCAGGCAAAGCGACATCGTGACCATCGCCGATGATCCCGTCGCGTGGCTGGCGACCATCGAAGGCATCCCCGAAGCTCATGCCCAAAAGCGTGCGCCGCTTTCGACGCTCAAGCCGCCGCCGGATGTGCATGAGCAGATTCACCTGGCCATTCTGCGGGCGATGGCTGCGCCGGCCGGCGAGGATTTTCTGCCGCTGTGCATCAGCGAGAAATCGGCGATCCGCGATCAGGCGGTCTCGCTGGCCGCCAGGCGGCTGCCCGCCGACGAAACAGCCAGGCTCATTCGCACCCTGCTGGCGCCCTTGGACCTCAAGGGCGATCCGCTCAAACCGGTCTATCGCTATCACGATGAGGCGAAGCTTTCCGCCGCGATGCTCATCGGCCTCACCGGCAACGAGGTCGGCCTGCTGCATCGCATGGCCGACGACTTCGCCGGCCGCACCGGCGTCATCGAAATCATCCAGCTCGCCCTGTGGATGCAGGACCAGCCCGTACACGCCATCGCCGACATGACCGCCCGGGCCCATCAGTTTCTCCTCCGCGAAGACCTGCCCGCCGGCACCGTCCTGCTCGCCCTGCTCCACCGCAACGACCCGCTGGCGCTCGAACGGCTGCTCACCCCGCGCGGCGACCAGCGACCCGAGCTCCTGCGAATGCTCGATGTCGATCGCTGGTGGTATGTGCTGGAAAACCACCTGCCCGATGACGCCCCGCGGCTGTGGATCTGGGCCGACAACGAACTGGCTCGTTTTCAGCTTGACCTGCTGCGAAACTGGTACGTGGTCAACCGCTATCGCCTGCGACCGGCGCCCCCGGTACCCCCGGTATCCAAGCCACCTGCCGGAAGTTCCAAATGACAAATGCCCAAACTCCAAACAAGATCCAAAAACAAAAAAACGCAATCAAACGGAATCCGGTCTCTGATCGGTTTTGCCCGGTTCGGCTCGCTTTCGAGTTTGTTTGAGATTTGGAATTTGTGATTTGGAATTTTTGCTTCCGACGGCGGGTGGCTGGGGCTGAGTCCGCGAAGCCCCGGCCCAGGTGCGCGAAGCCAGATGAAGCAACTGAAGACTGAATGCTGAATGCTGAAGGCTGAATGCTGAAGGCTGAAGGTCGCCGGGCCCCCTTCTCTTCCCTCCGTGCCTCAATGCCTTCCCCTCTTCCCCCTTGCCTTTCAACTCGGAACTCGGAACTCGGAACTCGGAACCCGGAACTTGCCTCCCCCCTCAAGACCGCACCCGCTTCACCGGCAGCTTCGGCAGTGCGGCGATGAACTGATGGCCATACGTTTTCGTGGTGATGCGGCTGTCGAGCACCACCACCGTGCCGCGATCGGACTTCGATCGGATCAGCCGGCCAAAGCCCTGCTTGAATTTCAATATCGCCTCGGGCAGCGAGTATTCGCCGAACGGGTTGCCGCCCCGCGCCTTGATCCGTTCCATTCTCGCTTCAATCAGCGGACGATCAGGCACCGCGAAAGGCAGACGGGTGATGATCACGTTGCGAAGCGACTCGCCTCGCACATCGACCCCCTGCCAGAAGCTGTCGGCGCCCAGCAGCACGCTGCGCGAATCGCCGCGGAAGCGTTCGAGCAACTGAGTGCGCTGTTCGCCTTCGCCATGCACCAGCATCGGCATGCCCCGCTGCGCCAGGGGCTGGCGCAGCCACTGGGCGCACCGGCGAAGCAGATCGAAGCTGGTGAACAGCACGAACGCCCCGCCGTCGCTGCGATCGATGTGCATCAGGATCGTCGGGCACAGCCTCTCAAAATAACCGCCCGCCATCGGCTCAGGCATCGCGGCTTCGATGATCAGTTCCGCCTGGCTTTCATAATCAAACGGCGACCCAAGCTGCATCGTCGCCGCATCATCGCAGCCAAGCCTGCGTGCGATATGGACAAACGCCCTGCCGCCGCTTGCGGCTTCGCTCCCCGTCTCCACGTCATCTTCTTCACCATCGCGCACATATCGTTGCTCACCGCCGCCGCGCCGCGCGCCTGAAGCGGCCGCCCCGCCGCGCGAATCGGTCGCCAGGGTGGCGGAGGTGAGCACGACCGCCATCGGTTCATCGTGGCTTGTTTGGGCCTCGAACAGCCGGGCTTTCATCAGCGGGCCGACATCGATGGGCGAGCAGGTGAGCGTGACGTTTCTGCGGGTTCCCTGTCTTCCGCCGGTTCGCGTTTCCGCCCAGTAAACGCAGTCGATCATCGTCTGTTCGATCAGGGCCGCCACCACCGCGCCCGCCTCCTCGCAGCGATTGATGTAGCCGGCCAGCTCGAACTGATCCGATTCGCGGTCGCAATGATCCTTGAGCAGTTTCAGTGACAGCGCCAGTTCGCGCAGCGCCGGGGTGATCGGGTTGCTGACGACATTCGGTTCGCCGATGCGGCCGTTGCTTCTGCCGCGCGTCTCCTGATGGTCGATCAGGTCGTCGAACATGCGATTGGTCGCCTTCTCCGCCTGCATCACCGCTTCGCAGGCCCGCGAAAGAAAGTCGGAATCGGTCTGATGCTCCAGCGTCGGCAGATACCCCTTGCCGCTGCGAGGCTGAAAAAGACCGTGCAGGAGAAAGCGAATCTGCCCTTCGCTGCTGCGCAGCCCGAAGTGATCGCTGGCGACATCCTCGACGGTGTGGGCTTCATCAAGAATCACGTAGTCATACGCGGGAAGAAAACCGACGCCTGCCGCCCGCAGCGCCAGGTCGGAAAAAAAGAGGGCGTGATTGGTGATCAGCACATCGGCATTCTCCATCCGCCTTCGGGCGTTCTGATAGAAGCAGCTCCTGTAGGTCGGGCATCGCTTGCCCATGCAGTTGCCCGAATCGCTCTGCATCTTCTCCCAGATGCCCGCCCTCTCAAGCGGCGGCATCGAGGCCAGCGTGCCGTCCTCGGTCTTCCCGATCCAGTTCGCCACCACCTCCAGCGAGCGTATCTGTTCCGGCTCGCCGAAAAGCTGGAACGCCTTCTCCGACGCCTGTCTGAACCGGCGACGGGAGACATAGTTGCCGCGCCCCTTCACCAGCACCGCGGAGAACTCATCAGGCACGACCGCCCGCAGCAGCGGAATGTCCTTGCTGATCAGTTGCTCCTGGAGCGCGATGGTGTGGGTGGAGATGACGATGCGTTTTCGCCGCTGCGTGGGCAGGTTTTCATGCGTGGCCCTTTCGCCGATGACCGCCGCCAGCGCGGGCAGCAGGTAGGCGAACGACTTGCCGACGCCGGTGCCCGCTTCGACGAGCAGCTTGCCGCCGGCACTGAGCGTGCGCGAAACCGCATCGACCATCGCGCTCTGCTGCGGCCGCAGCTCGTACTGCCCGCCCAGCCTGCGTGCGATGGGACCGCCGGGCGCGAGGATGTCATGCGGATCAAAAGGCATGGGAAAAGCTATCAGCGGTCAGCTATCAGCTATCAGCTTGGAGAGGGCATCATAGGGTGAATGGGCCGCATGAAATCAATCGTGGTGAAGAAGCTCGCGGCGGCGGATTGCTACGCCGCAAGCGGCTGCGTGAACGACGAATGCCTTGAAGCTGAAAGCTGATGGCTGATGGCTGACAGCTTTCACTCCCCCTCGAACGCTTCCAAGGCTTCCTCGATGGTGAACGCCCCTTCGTACAGCGATCTGCCGATGATCGCGCCCTGGATGGGCAGTTCGCGCAAGGCCCGCAGATGGGCCAGCGTGCCCACGCCGCCGCTGGCGACGATGGGGACATGCGTGGCCTGGGCCATTTCCCGCGTGGCCTCCACGTTGGGGCCTTTCATCGTGCCATCGGTGGCGATGTCGGTATAGACGATCGCGGCGACGGGCCAGTCGCCGACTTTTTTTGCAATGTCGATGGCGCTGACGTTGGTCGTCTTCTCCCAGCCGCTGACGGCCAGCATCCCTTCGCGGGCATCGAGGCCCAGCACCAGCCGGCCGCGGTAGGTCGGGTTGCCCATGAGTCCCTCGAACCAGGACCATCGCTCAAGAGCAGCCGTGCCCAGCACGACGCGGGTGACGCCGGCGTTGAGCAGCGCATCGATGGAGGCTTCGCTGCGCACCCCGCCGCCGACTTCGACCTTCAGCTTCGTCTCCTTGCAGATGCGGCGGATGATCTCCAGATGCACCATGTGCCCGGTGCGTGCGCCATCCAGATCGACCACATGCAGCCACGTCGCCCCCGCCTCCGCAAAAAGGCGGGCCTGTTCGACAGGATCCAAACCATAGGTGGTCTGCCTGTCGTAATCGCCCTGCTGAAGGCGAACGACCTGATTGTTGCGGAGATCGATGGCGGGGAATAGGTGCATGGATGAATTTCGGATTTGGGATGTCGGATGTCGGATTTTGGGTGCTGAGATTCCTGAATAATCTCACGCCCAAGCCGCTTGCGGCTTCGCAAATCGCGATCCCCTGGTTCACGGTACATCGGGGGTTATTCGGAAATCCCTACGGTTTGCAAAGCGCGAAAGCATAGCGTGACAGTCGTGCAAACGCACCATCGGCTGCGGAACGCGGAAACAAAAGGTATCTTCAGCGCCATGACCCCAGCCCAACAGTATCTTGAGCATTGCCGCGATCTTCTCGATGCCATTGCGAAGCAGCAAACGCAGATCACCCAAGCGGCGCAGTGGTTCGCCGACGCGATCCTGGCCGGCCGCATGGTGCATGTGTTCGGCAGCGGGCACAGCCGGATCATGGTCGAGGAGATGTGGCCGCGCTACGGCTCGTTTCCCGGATTCAATCCGATCGTCGAGCTCTCGCTGACCTTTCACAACAACGTCGTCGGCGCCAACGGCCAGCGGCAGGCGATGTTCCTTGAAAACGTCACCGGCCTGGCGGCCCGCATCCTGCGCAATTTCGACATCAGTCCGCGCGATGCGGCGCTCATCATTTCATCGGGCGGCTGCAACGTGGTCCCCGTCGAGTTCGCCGAGCATTGCAAGGCGGCAGGCATGAAGGTCGTCGCCATCGTCAGCCGGCGTCACAGCCAGGTCAGCGCCAGCCGCCATCCGCAAGGCGTCAAACTTTCGGACGTTGCCGACCTGGCGCTCGACACCGGCGCACCGCCCGGCGACTCGATGGTGCGCATCGAGGGTCTGGAATCACCCGTGGCGCCCGGATCGACGGTCGGCGGCTGCGTGCTGATCAACGCGATCAAGGCGCATGTGGCCGCCCTGCTCACCGAGGCGGGCCGGCCGCCCAAGGTGCTCACCGCCGCGTGCATCATGGAACCGGCACGCGCCGCCGCCCTCTTCGAAGCGGCCTACGATGAACACGCACACCGGCTGGCGAAGATGTACGAAAAGGTGGGCGGCGATGGGAAGGGTCGGTGAAGGTCAGAGGGGACAGGGGACAGGAGACAGGAGACAGGAGACAGAAAAAGCCAAGCCTCAAACCATGTCCCGGTCGTTTTCGCGTCCGATGATCCTTCGCATGATGGACAACGCCATCTTGCCGTTCATCTCCGCGACGTGTTACGTCGCGGCTCATTCGTATCCCGAACTCAGGTTCTCAAAAGCCCGGGCCACCCAGCATCATCATGGGGAAGAGCATGGAGCCGATGATGTCCTCGAAGCCGCCTTCGATGCTGCCGGTGAGCGTGGCCGATTTGCCATCGGCTTCCACCTTCAGGCTGTTGGCGAAGTCGATGAAAGGCTTGGGCATCATGCCGGCGATTTCATTCATCTTGCCCCGCATCTGCTCCAGGCCGGTGTTCATTTCCTTGACCGAGTGTTGAACCGCATCGGCATCGCTTCCCGTGCCGACGACCTTGATGGATGTTTTGCCCTTTTCGCTTTTGCGACTGGCCAGGACGGTGTCAAACGATTTCATCCACGGCCCGCCTGAGCGATACGTCTCCGTCATCTGAATCGCGGCCCAGCCGCCTGATTTGCGGTCGGCGGCGTTGATCAGCTTCACCATCGCCGCGTCTTCGCCGAGGGTGCCCTTGCCCGCCTTGATCGCCGCCGTCATCTCCTTCACCGGCCAGGCCTGCGCATCGCGCGGACCGCCGATGACCAGCAGCAGCTCATCGGAGACGAACAGCAATTTCATGTTGGCATTCGGCGGCGTCACCGCATCGATGCCATCCTCCCGGGTCACCTCGATGCCCTTCGACTTGAACAGGTTCTTGAGCTTCTCCCGGCTGTATTGGCCGCGCACCAGCATGACGACAAAGCCCGAGTCGGGGCCGGGGCTGTCCGACAGGCCCAGCGTGAAGCCGTCGATGCGGATGTTGCCCACGGTGTTGAGCGCCATGGCCACACCGGATTGTACTTCCTTGAACATGTCCTCCTTGGGCACCTCTTCTCCCAGGGGATTTTTGGCGTTGGCCAGAATCCTGGCCCAGTCGGCGGGACCGCCGGAGGTCATCGTCATCTGCGTCACCAGCTTGACGCCGTTGGGCAGCAGCCACACATCCTTCTCGTAGCTTTCGATCGAAGTGGTGGCCGGCTGATGAGGCAGGCCTTCGATTTTGGCGATCGCACGGCGGGCAAACTCGCCGGCGAAAGGCTCCTTCGAATCAAGCTGCGTCTTGAGCGCCGCAAGGGCGGCCTTGTCCTTGGTTTCACCCAGCGAGCGGATGATCATGAGCCTGTGAATGGCGGGGTCGCTGTCGCCGCCGGAGAGATGAGTGATCAGCCGCGAAGCCCGGTCGGCGATCTCGGCGTCCGTGGACTTGGCGGCTTCCTTCAGTTGCGGGATGACGCCCGGGCCTTTTCTGCCGATCGCTTCGCTGGCCGCCTCGCGTTTGTCGAAGTCATCGTGCCCCAGTTGCCTGATCAGCGCGGAGATATCCTCGGCCTTGGGATCGGTGACGAGCATGGCGGAAAGGGTGGCCACATCGGGGGTGATGTTGCGCGTCTTCCAGTAATGCTCGGTCTGAAGGTAATCGATCAGTTCGTTGGCGCCGCCCATGCCGCCGCCGAGCAGAAGAATGGGGAACAGCATGAACATGCCCATGGCCATACGTGATCCTTTCGTGGAGAGTGCATTGATGCGTTGCGTGCGCCTGCCGTAAAAATGAGGCGGAGTGGATTGTATCAGGACCGCTCGGTTGACCGGCATCTTCTTTTACGGGCGGAAGAATGTGAAATAGATGAAGACCGCCGCCGCGACAACCAGCGCGCCGCCCACCAGCCACCGCCACGCGCCGCCGCCGGTGCGAATGCCGGCCAGCTTGCGAAGCTCCGCATGAGCGGCGGCGCAGGCATCGACAAACCCCTTGCGGTCGTCGATGCGATCGTACCCGGCATCGTGCACGATCCTGTTGCGGATGGTGGCGATGAAGCGCAGCCGCTTGACGACGCTGCCGGACAGTCTGCCCTCGACGCTGCCGATCTTCTCATGCAGCCCGCGTCCGTTGGCGCCGAAGTGTTTCTCCAGCAAGGCTTCGAGTTTCTTGGAGTTGGAGATGACCAGTTCGATGTCGCTCATGGCTCAGAGTTTAGTGATTTGACGGCGGGGCCGCATGTTCGTCCGACGCCGATTCATCAGAGGCCCATCCACTCCGCTGGGGAACAGTTCCCAATGGTGGGGAGCCGATTCGGGGCTTTTTCCCCGAAATAGGGGATTGCCATGAGGCGGTTGATGTTTTTCCGTGTGCCAAACCCCTGAATATCAGGTGGTAACGGTGGTGAGCCGCCAACTGGCATGGCGTGTGCTGATCATCATGGGGGCGTAAGGCCCGCTTACTGCCGGGATTCGCGGAGGGGCGAGTCCCGGCAGGATGCGGGTGGGGGCAGGCGCCGCAACATCGTGAACCTTCGACATTATTCCTCCGCCCTGTCAGCGGAGCAGAAGGCGAAGGGGAGAAAGCTCGACGGCATCGATCCATTCATGCCCGACAGAGAAGACCCGGCCACCAGCCCGACGGTGGCCGGGCTTCTTTTTATGCTTGACGCATTGCCGCCCATGCACTCGCGGATCAGCCCACCGACTGCGAGAAGATTCGCAAGGCCAGCGCGATGATCGCCGCCAGAAGGATGAACGCATTGAGGGCCAGTCCTGCCGCGGCGTGAGCGTGTTTGTGGTGGGTGTCGCGCAGCCCCGTGATCGCCAGGGCGATGCCGACCGCCTCGATCGCGATGGCGCCGATCAGCAGCACCAGCCACGATGAGGCGGCATCCGTTGCAGGACCGCCGGGCAGGGGCGGCTGCTTCATCATCAGGTACCAGAAGATCACCCAAAGAAAAGTCACCGGCGGAACGAACAGCGACCACGTTCCCCATTTCGCCTGCTTGCGATGACGACGGTAGGACCGCATGATCAGCGGCTGGGACGGGTTTTGAACATCGTGTTCTTCCATCGTTTTCAATCAGGGAACCGATGGACAGGAGTCCATCGGCTTTGTCTTTTTTCCTTCACACGTCGAAATACATGCAGAACTCATAAGGATGCGGCCTTGCCCGCATGGCCATCACTTCATTCTCGCGCTTGTATTGAATCCAGTAGCGGATCACATCCTCGTTGAACACGCCGCCTTCGAGCAGGTAGGCGTGATCGGATTCCAGGGCGTCGAGCGCATCGTTGAGTGAGCCGGGCGTCGTGGCCAGCGCTTTCTGTTCCGCCGGATCCAGTTCGTCGAACTCCCGATCGACCGGCGGGCCGGGGTCGATCTGGTTCCTGACGCCGTCGATGGCCGCCATGGTCATCGCCGCGAAGGCGAGGTAAGGATTGCATGATGAATCAGGGCAGCGGAACTCGATGCGCTTGGTCCTGGGATTATCCTGATAGACCGGCACGCGGATCGCCGCGCTGCGATTGCGCGAGCTATAGACCAAGGAGGTCGGCGCTTCGTAGCCGGGCACGAGCCGCTTGAAGCTGTTGGTGGTCGGGTTGGTGAGCGCGATCAGGCTGCGGGCATGTTTGAGCAGTCCGCCGATCACATGCAGGCCGAGCTGGCTCAACCCCGCGTAATGCCTGCCCGCCATGAGCGGTTTGCCTTCTTTCCACAGGGAAAAGTGCGTGTGCATGCCTGAGCCGTTGTCCATGAAAAGCGGCTTGGGCATGAACGTGGCGACCTTGCCGTGACGCGCCGCGACGTTCTTCACGATGTACTTGTAATACATGCAGGTGTCCGCCATCGAGACCAGATCCTGATGGCGAAGATCGATTTCACCCTGCCCGCCTGTCGCCACTTCATGATGATGGCTCTCGACGGCGATGCCCATCTTGAGCATCACATCAACCATCTCGCTGCGCAGGTTCTGCCCCGTATCCATCGGCGGCATCGGGAAGAAACCTTCCTTAAGCCTCACCTGATTTCCCAGATTGGTCGGGTCCTGTCTGCCTCGATTCCACACGCCTTCGATGCTGTCCACGTGATAGCCGGCGGTGTTGATCTGCTGATCGTAGGAGACGCTGTCGAAGACAAAGAACTCCATCTCCGGGCTGAAGTAGGCGGTGTCGGCAATGCCGCACCGGGTCAGATAAGCCGCCGCCTTGCGGGCGATGGAGCGCGGATCGCGCGAGTAGGCTTTCTTGGTGATCGGGTCTTTGATGTCGCAGATGATCGAAAGCGTCGGATGCTCGAAGAAGGGATCGACCTTGGCGGTGTGGGCCACGGGCACCAGCAGCATGTCGGTTTCGTTGACACGTTGCCAGCCGCGCACGGAGGAACCGTCGAAGCCGAAGCCCACGGTGAAGCTCTCCTCCTTGAGTTCACCGGCCGGGTAGGTCGTGTGCTGCCACAGGCCTGGGAAATCCATGAACCGGCAATCGACGAATTCGATCTTGTTCCGCTTGACCAGTTGCAGGACTTGCTTGGGCGTCATGGAAATAAAGTATCAGAAGAGAACGGCAAAAGCCCACGCACTCCCGTGCGTGGGTTTCCGCTCTCTTTTTCCCATCTCTCCGCTATCATGCGAAACATGAACCAGAACCGCCGCCGTTTTCTTTCGACTTCCGCTCTGGCCGCCTGCGGCTTCGCGGCAACCACCAACAATCTCCGCGCCGCTGAATCCACGCCGACACCCGCCCCCGGAGCCACCCACTCCCGGAACCACCCGACACCCGCCTTCAAATACTGCCTGAACATGGCCACGATTCGCGGGCAGAAGCTGGGTCTCGTCAAGGAAATCGAAACCGCCGCCGCCGCCGGTTACGACTCGGTCGAACCGTGGATCGGCACGATCAGCGAATACGTCACCGGCGGCGGCTCGCTCAAGGATATGGCCAAACGCCTCAAGGATCTGAACCTCACCGTCGAATCCGCCATCGGCTTCGCGGAGTGGATCGTGGATGATGACGCCAAGCGCGCGCGCGGCCTCGAAACCGCCCGGCGCGACATGGACATGGTCGCGCAGCTCGGCGGCACACGCATCGCCGCGCCGCCTGCCGGTGCCACCAATCAGGCCGACCTCGATCTTCGCAAGGCCGCTCAGCGCTACCGCGAACTCTGCGAAGTCGGCGATGCCGCGGGCATCTCACCGATGGTCGAAGTCTGGGGATTTTCCAAGTGCCTGAACAAACTCGCGGACTCGATGTTCGTCGCCCTCGAAGCGGGCCATCCGCGCGCCTGTCTCCTGCCTGACTTTTATCATCTGCACAAGGGCGGCTCATCATTCGTGAGCATGAATCAGCTTTCGTCAAGCTGCGTGCAGGTGTTCCACATGAACGACTACCCCGCCGATCCGCCGCGCGAGAAGATCACCGATGCCGACCGCATCTACCCCGGCGACGGCATCGCCCCCATCACCGAAACCCTGCGCGGCATGCTCCGCAACGGCTCCGCCGCCGTGCTGAGCCTGGAGCTTTTCAACCGCGAATACTGGAAGCAGGACCCGCTGGAAGTCGCCAAAACCGGTCTGGCGAAAATGAAGGCGGCCGTGGCCCGCACATAAAAACATCCCTAAATAAAACCATGAAATCAGGAAACCAGGCGGGACCATACGGAATGGATGATCTGCATTTCATGTTTTCCTGCTTTCCTGATTTCGTGGTGTTATTCAGATGGCCTTGACCTTCGCCTCCAGCTCCGCCCATCGTTCGTACAGCGCCGCGACATTCGCCTGTGCCTTGCCCAGCACTTCGTAGGCCTCGTTGAGTTTGCGATGATCGATCAGGATGGCGGGATCGGCGGTGCGGGCTTCAAGTGACTTCACTTCCTCTTCCGCTTCGAGGATGCGCTGCTCGATGGTGTCCCAGTCGCGCTGCTCCTTGTAGGTGAGCTTCACCTTCCCCGCCGCTTGCGGCGTAGCAGCGTCATCGCCCTGCGTCCGTGCCTCTTTCCGCTTCCCCGCCTCTTTCCCCCGCGCTTCCTCCTGCCGATCCTTCCACGATTCCCACTGTTCGTAATCGGGAAAGAACTTCGCATTCCCCTGGCCGTCAAGCGAGAGCAACTGCGACGACAGCCGCGCCAGCATGTAGCGATCGTGCGTCACCAGCAGCACGGCGCCTGGAAAGCTTGCGAGACTTTCTTCGAGCACCTCGAGCGAAGCGATGTCCAGATCGTTCGTCGGTTCATCGAGAATGAGCAGGTCCGCCGGCTCCAGCATCAACCGCGCGATGAGAATGCGGGCCTGTTCGCCGCCGCTGAGATCGCCGACGGAGGTGTTCATCTGATCGGCGCGGAAGAGAAACCGAGAAGCCCAGGTATTGACATGAATCGGCTGGTCGCGGAAGAAGAGCACATCACTGACCGGACACAGGGCCTCGCGCAGCGACTGCTTGGGATCGAGTTCCTCGCGATGCTGCGTGAAGGTGACGATGCGGAGGTTGTCTGCGAGCTTGACGCCGCCGGTGTCGCTGGGGAGCTTGCCGGTGAGGACATTGATGAGCGTGGTCTTACCGCTGCCGTTGGGTCCGAGCAGGCCCAGGCATGAGCCTGGCGAGAGCGTGATTTCCAACTGTGAAAACAGCGGTTTCCCGCCCAGTGATTTGCCGATGTCTTTGGCGACGAGGAGGTTCCGCGTGAGCCGGCCGGTGGCGGTGAAGCTGATGTCGGCGGCGCGGTTGGGCGCGTTGCGATTCTTCAGGTCATCGAGCTGCCCCATGCGCTGGCCGGCTTCTTCGATTCGTCCTTTCGCCTTGGTTCGCCGGGCCTGGGCGCCGCGGCCGAGCCAGCGGATATCCTCGCGCACCTTCGTGGCCAGAGATTGTTGTTCCTTGAGCTGGGCGGCAAGATGGTCCGCTCTTCGCCGGAGAAATTCGCTGTAGGGTCCCTGCACGGTGAAGGTGCCCTGCGGATAAGCCTTGCTCAGTTCCAGCACCCGGTTGCAGACGTTCTCCAGAAAGTAGCGATCGTGCGTGATCACGATCATGGCCATCGGCGCGGCGTCGAGAAAATCCTCGAGCCAGAGCACGCCTTCCAGATCGAGATGATTCGTCGGCTCATCCATCAGCAGCAGATCAGGCTCGGTGACCAGGGCGCGGGCGACCGCCAGCCGTTTGCGCCAACCGCCGGACATCGCGGCGACCGGCTGATCCATGTCGGTGAAGCCGACGTTTTCAAGCACACGCCGGGCGGCGACTTCGCGTTCGTGATCATCATGCAAGCGCCCGCCCAGCGCGGCGACGACGGCAGACATGGCGGCGGCGCCTTCTTCGAACTCATCGCGCTGTGCAACGTAGCTGACGCGCAGATTTCGTCTGGATGTGAAGTCGCCCGTGTCAGGCTGCTCCATGCCGGCGAGAATTTTCAGCAACGTCGATTTGCCTGAGCCGTTGGGCCCGATGAGGCCCAGGCGTTCGCCTTCCTCGATGCCCATCGAAACATCTTCAAAGAGCGGGCGCGGGCCGAACGATTTGCTGAGAGATTGACAACTGAGAAGCATGGCCATGGGGCGGGAATGGTAGCAGAGAGCAACGAGCCTGAATGGGGGATTCCAGCCGCGACGTGACACGTCGCGGAGGCGAACAGCCTGAAAGCGCGCAAGGCGGCGCGGATGACAGGAAGCCGCGTTCCGACGGGTCACGATTTTCGAGGTCTTATGTCACTGCGCGATTTCCGCCGCTTCAGGTTGTTCACGTCCGCGACTCGTTGAGTCGCGGCTTGCTGCGAGGCAAAGAAAAAGCCCGAGGAGTTGAATCCTCGGGCCGGGCTGTTGATAAGAGGACTTCTTGAATAACCCCCGATTGCCCGTGAACCAGGGGATCGCGAAACCGCAAGCGGCTTGGGCGTGCGGTTATTCAGGAATCCCAAGAGTCTTTGTCTGTTACATACGCGAGCAACTTTGTTCGCCCCTAGGCCCCAGGCCCTCTTCCCCAGGCCCTTTCCCAGCGATCAGCGAATGAACAGCATCTCGCGGTAGGTGGGCAGGGGCCACAGGTCATCGGCGACGATCGATTCGAGGGCGTCGGCCACGGCGCGAACCTCAAGCATGGCCGGGAGGACCTCATCGCGGTAATGCTTGGCGTGATCGAGCACCGATCCGCCGGCTTCGTGGGCGATGGCGTGGTTGAGGCCCGCGATGGCTTTCTCCAGTTTGGAGACCAGCGAGGTGACTTCATCAAGGCTGGAGGTGTCCGCCGAGCCGGTGGCGGTCTTGATGGCGGCGGCGGTGGTGGCCAGTTCGCCCTGATAGCGGTAGGCCGAGGGGAGGATCATCGTCTTGGCGATGTTGAGGCAGAGCCTGCCTTCGGTCGCCACATCCTTGCAGTAGCGTTCCAGGTAGATTTCATAACGGCTCTTGGTTTCGCGCTCGGAAAGCACGCCGTACTTCTCGAGCAGGGCGATGTTTCCCTTGCTGATGAGTTGCGCCAGCGCATCGACGGAGTTGGGCAGGTTGGGGAGACCGCGTTTGGCGGCTTCCTTGTGCCATGCTTCGGAGTAGCCGTCACCGTTGAAGATGACGGCCTTGTGTTCCTTATAGATGCCCTGCATGACTTTCTGAACGGCGTCGTTGAGCTTTCTGGGGTCGCCCTTGGTGGCTTTTTCCAGTTCGGTGGCGACGTAATCGAGCGACTCGGCGACGATCGTGTTGAGCACGACCAATGGGCCGCTGATGGATTGCGAGGAACCGACGGCACGGAACTCGAAGCGGTTGCCGGTGAAGGCGAACGGACTGGTGCGGTTGCGATCGCCGTAGTCCTTGGGCAGCGGGGGGAGGCTGTCCACGCCGACGGTGAGGTGGCCGGCTTTTTTGCCGCTCTTGAGCTTTCCCTTTTCGATGCTCTCGAAAATGTCGGTGAGCATGTCGCCCAGGAAGATCGAAACGATGGCCGGCGGAGCTTCGTTGGCGCCCAGACGATGATCGTTGCCCGCGTGAGCAATCGCGGCACGAAGCAGCGTCGAGTATTTGTGCACGGCGCGGATGACGGCGGCACAGAACACGAGGAACTGCATGTTGTCGTGAGGGGTCTCACCCGGATCGAGCAGGTTGCCGACATTGGGCCCGCCCAGCGACCAGTTGAGGTGCTTGCCTGAGCCGTTGATCCCGGCGAAGGGTTTTTCGTGCAGCAGGCAGGCCATGCCGTATTTCTCGGCGACGCGCTTGAGCGTGATCATGACAAGCTGCTGATGATCGGCAGCGACATTGGCGTTCTCGAACACCGGGGCGATTTCATACTGCGACGGGGCGACTTCGTTATGGCGCGTCTTCACCGGCACGCCGAGTTTGAACAATTCGTGTTCCACTTCGAGCATGCAGGCCAGCACGCGCTCGGGAATGGCGCCGAAGTATTGATCCTCAAATTCCTGCCCCTTGGGCGGCTTGGCGCCAAAGAGCGATCGTCCGCAGATGTTCAGGTCAGGCCGGGCGAAGTAGAAATTGCGGTCGATCAGGAAATATTCCTGCTCGGGGCCGGCGGTGGAGTAGATGTAACCGGGATCGGGGTTGCCGAAGATCTTGATGATGCGGGCGGCCTGCTTGGCCAGGGCTTGCATGGAACGGAGAACGGGAGTCTTCTTGTCGAGCGCTTCGCCGGTCCAGGAGACGAACGCGGTGGGGATGCACAGGGTGGTGCCGTTGGGATTTTCGAGGATGTAGGCAGGGCTGGTGACATCCCATGCGGTGTAGCCGCGGGCTTCGAAGGTGGCGCGGATGCCGCCTGAAGGGAACGAGGAGGCATCGGGTTCGCCTTGGATCAGCACCTTGCCGGAGAAACCGGCGAGCACCGTGCCGTCGGGCTGGGGGTCGAGGAAGGAGTCATGCTTTTCAGCGGTGATGCCGGTGAGGGGAAAAAAGACGTGGGCGTAATGGGTCGCGCCCTTTTCGATGGCCCAGTCGCGCATCGCCGCGGCGACGATGTCGGCGACACTGGCGTCGAGTTTTTCGCCTCGGGTGATCGTCCTCGCCAAGGTCTTATAGACCGACTTGGGAAGACGCTTTTTCATCTCGGCATCACCGAAAACGTTGGTGCCGAAAATCGTCGAAGCAGGCGTCTCTTTGTACTTGAGAGCCTGATTCGTTGACTTGTAACCAGTGATGGCGGCAATCGCGGCCTGACGAGCATTACTCATGGGTGGACCACTCCTGTCCAAAAGGGTTGCGAACAAAATCGACACGCATGGCCGGGCACAGCCCTGGCTGTAAAGTTCCAGATGCAAAAAACATGCCATCTCTGATGGTCAGCGGCGGCGAACGTAAAGCCATATGATGGATTCGTTTATTCATCATGTCTCGCCGAGCGTCGCAGGGGGAAACGACCTGTCATGCCTAACAAGCAGGCATGTCGCGTAAAACGGGGGCATTCGCTGCTCAAGGAGTGCGCGGCAACGGATTCCCTGATCAGAGATGGGTACCAAGCGAGCAACAAACCCCAACGGCAAGCCGCCGCCCCTGACATTCCCGAACGAAGATGCAGACAGCGTAATCAACCCGGGAAATGATGCAAGTTTGGAAGGCCCGGTTTGCAGGGCAATCGCAGATAGGTGAACGGTTCAGCGTTTCAACAGCAACGCCTGGTTAGGTGCGTTTCTCCAAGCGATCAAGTAGCGCATCGATCCGCCGTTGCTGCTCTTCCCATTTGTCCAAGATACGGTCGAAGCGTTCGTTCTGGCGGTCAAGTCGATCCTGCTGCTGATCCGTACGGTCCTGCTGCGCCTTGTAGCGTGTCAACTCCTCGTTGTATTCGAGTTGGTCAAGATTCAGGATGGCATCTGGATCGATGTCACTCATGACGCACCTAACGCTGCCGCTCAGTGGCGAGCCGCGTGCGGGGCAGGTTCCGGGGGACGCACAAGGCTCGATGACAATTTACCACGCACGCAAGCTCGTCCACTGCAAGCGGTTGGTTGGGCGATCATCGCTTCGCGCGATCTTTGGACTTCACCTTGCCATCTTCAAAGGAGATGGCGACCTGTGTGCCATCAGCCATGAGCCAAAGCTTTAACTCGCCTGAGATTTCCTCGACGGTGCTGCTCGCGGGGCCAAGGATTGCTTCGACTTGGGCGGGTGTCATGCCGACCGCCACTTGATCGTACTTGTCAGCGGCAGCGCCCGAGCCGCCACAGCCGGTGAGGGAAACAACCAAGAGAACAGACGCAATGCTCAGAACTCGCATGTGTAACTCCTTGAAAACTTGTTGGCTGCCGCTCCCGTCGAGTGGGATGATCCAGAATTCCGCACAGAGACTGTCCCGCATTTGAACTCCCACCCGAAAGGGGGAAACGACCTGTCATGCCTAACAAACAGGCATGTCGCGTAAAACGGGGGCATTCGCTGCTCAAGGAGTGCGCGGCAACGGATTCCCTGATCAGAGATGGGTACCAAGCGAGCAACAAACCCCAACGGCAAGCCGCCGCCCCTGACATTCCCGAACGAAGATGCAGACAGCGTAATCAACCCGGGAAATGATGCAAGTTTGGAAGCCGGCTTACAGGGTTGTTTAATCCCCGGCACCCACGCTGTCGGAAGTTCCAAATGACAAACTTCAAACTCCAAACAAGCTCCAAAGAACAAAAAACGCAATCAAACAGAATCCGGATTCGGATCGGTTTTGCCTCGGTTCGGCTCGCTTTCGAGTTTGTTTGAGATTTGGAATTTGCGATTTGGAACTTTTGCTTCCGGTGATGGGAGGAAGAATGAAACGGCCCGGCTTGCAGGGCAATCGCAGGTAGGTGAACGTCAAGACTAAGCTGCCGGGGTCGCCTTGGATGATGTCGTCCCCTCAGAACCGGAATGGCGGCCCCGGTCGGCTTCAGTCGTTGGTTCGGCTCGTTTTTTTGGCAAAACAAGTCTGTCACCCAGCAACGCCTGACGCTTTCGAACACCGGCGAAAAACGCCTCGATGTCATAGTTGCAGTCCGCCGCCAGTTTCTCGCGGGCACGATGGACTTCCGCGACAATCGGGTCTTCCCACATGATGCTAGGCTCCCATGAGTTCTTCGGGGGTACAGATAATGGGCGTTTTGTGGCCCAACTTCTCGCACACCACCGCTATTCTCCGCGCAATCTGTGCGTTTGCCAAGTGCTTGCAATTCCATGTGAGCAGATAATCGATCGCGTGAACCGCCGACACTGCAACATGTGCGGCATCAGGAAAAGCGTGCGGTGGAAGCATGCCGGCAGCCATGATGGCTTTCGCCAAGGCCTTTGTGTCTTCCGTCACATCAAGGGTTGGCAGCTCGTTGATGACTGCGAGCCGCTTTTGTATTTCCGCCGGATCGCCGAGTGAGGCTTCGTCAATGACGACCTGGGATACCGAACACTCAAACTGGCTCCGTCGATCGTCCCACCATTCGTGCGTGGTCTGCTGATGCCCCGCGACGATCACGTCACGACTGGGCCGAGCGACCAGGTAGCTGATGAACGAGGTTTCCAGATAGACGGATTCCATGCCGGTTCTTCACGGCACGACCTCCGCGCCGATTTCAATATCTGCCTTCTTGATGCCGCGAGGGAGCGGCCCGAAGATCATAACCGCAACCCCGGCATCTGCATGGTTAGGCATCAACCCCATAGTTTCTCCTCAAACTGAACCCACTACCGAGAGTCGTCATCTTATCCGATACGGTTCGCCACGTGCCCAACGCTAAAGCTCAGCCGTCGGGGCCGCCTGCAACGATTGAGTGTCAGGAAGAACCGGAATGGCGGTCCCGGTCGGCTGCGGCGTTTGGTTCGGCCCGGCATTTTCGGCGTAGGAAGCCAGCTTGCGGCCACTACGCCTTTCTTGTTCTTTCAGATCGCGGAAGATCGCCCGTAAGTCATAGTTGAATCGTGCCGCATAAGCATCGCGCGAACGTCGGACTTCATCCACAATCGGGTCTGACCAGGTCATGTTTTTGCCTCCATCATTTCTTCCGGCGTACAGATGATCGGAGCCTTGAATCCCTTGCTTGCGCACACGCTTTCGATCCGGGCCCGCATGGTGGCATTGGCCATATGCCGGCAATTCCAGGTCACCAGATACGGGACGAGATGCACTGCCGCGACCGCAATGTGCAAGGCGTCGTTCTCTGCTTTCGTCGGCAACGCCCCCGCTCGAACCAATTCTTCCGCCAGAGACACCGCCTCATCCTTGATTCCAAGCTGCGTCATCGTCGCCAAAACGGCAAGCCGTTCTTGAGCCGCTTGCGGATCGCCATCCCCCGCCTCTTGAAAAACCAGTTGGGAAACGCAAAGTTCATAATCTCCGCGCCGAGTGTCCCACCAATCGTGCGTGATCTGCTGATGGCCCGCAACGATCAGGTCGCGGCTGGGCCGGGCAGTCAGATAGCTGACAACGGTGGTTTCCACGTAAACGCGCTCACGCTCGGCCATCGCTTTCCTCGGTTCGATGCCTCCATTATAAGCATAACCTCCCCGGCGGGCACGGAGAGCTACACGTCACGAAAAGCCTACATGCTCGCCCGGTCAGGTGCAGCGCCTGGTTCGGCGGCTGCAGCTCACGCCCAGTCGGCGGGCCGCTGGAACCCGCACGCCAGTTCCACGCCGCTAGCCCAAGTGCTGATGTACCCCATGCCGTTGGACGGCCAGACGGTGACGCCGTCGCGGGTGTCCTCCAGCTCGAAGTCGTCGGTCGGGGACGCAACCTCGGCCCGAACCTCAACCGAATCGCCGGGCCGCAGCCAGTAGTCCTGCGCCTCCGGCTCGGTGAACACCAGCATGAGCCGATCGCTGGTGTTGGTCACGACCCGCCGCTTCTCCACCGCCACGCCCTCCGGCAGCTCGGGGCTTCAACGCCGAACCATTGTTTAGTCTATCCACAGATTGGATAACGCATCCAACCACTTCCGCGCATTTTATCTGCAAGTCGCTATTGACACAAGAGTTTCTCTTGTTAGGACAATGACCGGGTGCGAGCAAAACCCTATTCGTGGAGGTAAGAGTGAGCCGCGACTCAACGAGTCGCGGACGTGTGCGACCTGAAGGCGTGTCGATCGCGCGATGGCTGAGCGGTATCCGTCGCGCGGCGGATGAGCGGCACGCGCCCGTTTGTCGCGTGGCTGCGAATGCGATGCCTGGCGTTTTCGAGTTCCACCGTCCAAGGCGTGCATGACCACCCTTGAGGCTGCTCATGTCCGCGACGTGTTACGTCGTGGCTCGCTCTTATCGAACTCAGGTTCGGAAGACCTCCGCCCACCCCGCCGGCCACTTGCTTGAAGAAAGTTCCGGGACTTCTGAATAACCGCCCGATGTACCGTGAACCAGGGGATTGCTACGCCGCAAGCGGCTTGGGCGCGAGGTTATTTAGGAGTCCTTTCTGCTTATCACGCCCTGGCTCCAAATCGAACGGCCGTTTTTTTCGACCTTTCCAATCATGTCCTGCGTACAGTCTGCATGGTTGTCATACGTGGCCACTAATCGAAAATAATCCCTGATTCTCCGGCGCCATCGCTATCGCTCATGTAAACAGACGACGATGCCAATGCGGGCGATTGTTTCATGAGATCGCCATCCGCCGCTTCTTCCTGTTCGTCCGCTTGTTCCCGAGGCCATCCGTGGACACACCTGCCGACCACCTGAAACTTGACGACCAAGGCCTGCCCATCGCGCCGCCTGGGCGCGATGTCGTGCTTCATACCCGTGTGGTCACTGAAACAGGCGGCGGTCCTGACAAAACAATTCTGCTCTCTTCGCCTTTCCTTTCTCATTCCAACTATTGGCTGGCGGCCGCGTATATGCATCCGCCCGAGGACAAGGGCTTCGCCACGGTTCAGGATCGCGCCAAAAACTGGAGCAGCCCGCTCATCAGCGTGCCTGATCGCGGGCCGCTGGATCGCAAGGTGCTTGCCAGGATGCTCGGTCTTTGCAAGCGGTACAACGTCAAGATATGGCATGGCCACGATTACAAATCGAACCTCATCGGCCTGATGCTGCGTCCGTTTCACAGGATGAAACTGGTGACCACCGTGCATGGCTGGGTGAAGCACACGAGCAGGACGCCGCTCTATTACGCCGTCGATCGCTGGAGCCTCAAGTGGTATCACCATGTGATCTGCGTCTCCGAAGACCTGCTCGAGGTGGTGAAGGAACTGAAGATTCCCGAAGATCGCCACACGCTGGTGCATAACGCGATCGATGAGAAAACCTTCAGCCGCAGGCACGTCGCCGGCGAATCTCCGATGCGATTGGACAAAGGCACGCCCGGCAGTCGTCTGGTGATTGGTGCGGTGGGGCGGCTCAGTGCGGAAAAGGGTTTCAATCTGCTCATCCAGGCCGCCGCCAAACTCATCCGTGAAGGGCATGACATCGAACTGTGGATCGCAGGTGATGGCGATGCGAAACCTGAGCTTCAAAAACTGATCGATCACCTGAAGGTGGCCGACCGCGTGAAGCTGCTCGGGTTCGTCAGCGACACGCTTGCCCTGTATCACGCGATGGATTTGTTCGTGCTTTCGAGCCTGCGCGAAGGGTTGCCCAACGTGGTGCTCGAGTCGATGGCGATGCGCGTGCCGGTGGTTTCGACGAAGGTGGCGGGCGTGCCCGGGATGATCACCGACGGGGTCAACGGGTTGCTGGTGGACATCGGCGATGTGGATGCGCTGACCGATGCGATGCGCCGGGCGGTGACCGATGAACCGCTGCGGCAACGCATGACGGAAGAAGGCCGAACGCTGATCGAAAGGCAATACAGCTTCACCCGCCGCATGGAGAAGATCGAGGCGATCTACGACAAGGTGCTGGGCAAGGAGAACGCGAAAAATACGGAGTACGCATTGGCATCGCCCGGCCGCAGTGAACCGGTTTGAATTTCCTGCTTTCCTGTTTTTCTGCTTCCCTGTTTTCCGCCTTTCTCCCTCCTCCAGCCGATACATTTTCCGTGAGCAAAGCCAAATCCATCGCGCGTGTTCTGGGGTCGCTCTTCGCAGCGCCTTATCGCATCCGGCATGGTTTGTGGAAGGCCGTGCTCGGACCGGAACGCGCCTTCATCTGCATCAGCGAATCCATCGCCGGTTGGACCGGGCCGCTGGGGAATTTCGTGCGGCAATCGTTCTACAAAAGGACGCTCGCCCACGTCGGCGAAGATGTTCACTTCGGCTTCATGTCGCTCTTCAGCAAGCGGCAGGCCGCGCTGGGCGATCGCGTCTATATCGGTCGCTTCTGCACCATCGGCTGGGCGCGGATCGGTGATGATGCCATGCTCGCCGACGGCGTGCAGATTCTCTCGGGCCGGCATCAGCACGGCAGCGAATCAAGCGAAAGCGCCACCCTGCGCGACAACGAGCAGACCTTCAGCCAGGTCACCATCGGCAAAGGGGCCTGGCTCGGCGCCGGGGCGATCATCATGGCCGATGTGGGCGAAGGGGCCATCGTCGGCGCCGGCGCGGTCGTGGTGAAACCCGTGCCTCCCGGCGCGAAGGTCGGCGGCGTACCCGCGAAACCGATCGGTTAAGGCGCGGCCGCCAAGGCGCGGCCCTTCGCTTCTCACTTCACGCCCGAACCATTGGGCACCGGCTTGCCGGGCGCGAGCAGAACGACATCCCGAAGCTCTTGGCCTTCCATCGCGCTGGCGGCCAGCAGCATGCCGTTGCTTTCCTCGCCGCGGATTTTGCGCGGCTCCAGGTTCGTCACCACGATGATCTGTTTGCCCACGAGTTCCTCCGGCTGGTAGTAGCCCTTGATGCCGGCGCAAATCTGCCGTTGGCTGTCGCCCAGGTCGATCTGAAGTTTGAACAGCCGGTCGGCATTGGGGTGAAACTCCGCCTGGGTGATGGTGGCCACGCGGAGATCGATCTTGGCGAAATCGTCGTAGGTGATGGTGGGCTTGTCGGACATCGGAGTGCTCCTTGAATGCGGGGAGCAGAGGATAGGGATGAAGCGGAGCAGGCACAAGCGAGAGTCAGGGAGAGTCGGGGACCAAGGGCACGGCCCCTTGAAGGGGCCGTGCCTTTGGCGCCCCCACCCCCGGCTCCGGTTCAAACCTCATCGCTGCGGTGCGCCATGCACCGCGGGTTGCCTGGGATCATCGCGCCGGGCGTCGTGCGGGGTGAGCTGATCGATCCACTGCGCCTGGTCGGTCCTGGCTTCGTCGAAGTCGGGATATTTCAGCAGCAGTTCGCCGTGACGTCGCAGGGCCAGGGGGATGTCGCCGACCTTCCAGGCGATGATGCCGTGGTATCGCAGCGCGTTGCGATGCAGCGCGACCAGATCATTTCGCAGGCCGGGCGCAAGCGTGGCGTTCTCGTGCAGGATGACATCGAGCAGCTTTGCGACGATGAGCACGCTTCGCTCGGCTCCGGCAGGGTCCAGGCTCAGGTCGATGCTCAGCTTGGCGTACCGCACGCGGGCTTCGATGACGCGCAGGTCGGTGTCGTCGGCGGCCTTGTTGACCAGGTCGCGGTACTGGTCGCGCGCCTGGGCCTTCATGCCTCGCAGCTCCATCGCCCGTCCGAACTCCAGCGATCCGCTGAGGGATTGAGGCCGAAGCGTGACGACCTGTCCGAGCATGGCCATCGATTCGCTCCAGTATTGAGCCGAGAGTCGAAGGTTCTCCTCGAGCGCGAGGTTGAGCTTCTTTTCCGCATCGGTCAGGTCCTGCGCGGTCAGAGCCGGGCCGTCTTTCAGGAGCGTGCGGTCCACAAGGGCCACGACATCGCGCAGCGCCTGGGTCTGTTCGAGGTTCATGATGCCTTCGTGCAGGATGGTCATTTCGGCCCGGAGGCGTTCGAGGGTGTCGGTGATTTTGGCGCGGTCGCTTTTGGACAGCGGCTCCGAGGAATGCACGGTTCGGTTGGCGAGGCTGACCATGTCCAGGGCATGGGTCAAGGCTCGAATGTGGCGGTCGGCCAATGTCGCTTCGCGGGCCCGCACCGTGCCGAAGTTGTAGAGGGCGACCGGATGGCCCGGCTTGAGCATCAGGTCGTGCCCCATCAATCGCGCCTCCGTGCGCCAGACGTGGTTCACGTTCTGAATCTGAACCGCCATCAGGATCAGCGCGGCCAGGCTGGGCAGAATGGCCACCGCTCTTCGACGGGTGGAATGGCGGCAGAACCGATGCAGCCCGCCCGCAACGATGATCGCCGCCCCCAGCGAGAAGGGCGGCATCAGCCGGTTGGCTGCATAAACCCCCACGGGCATCAGCAGATTACCCACGATCAGGTACTGCCCCATGGCGATCACAATGCCGATCGCCACCCAGCGATGACGCCGGATCGTGTGGATCAGTGTCAGGGTGAGCACGGTGACGAGCGTGACGCCCAGTATCGCTTCGCGCGATGCAAACGTGGGCAGTTCCGTCGGCAGGTGGTAGTAGGCCGTGTCGGGCGAAAAAATCTGGCTGAAGTAAAACCATGCGATGGCGAAGGCGGCGGGAAGGCGTTCGAGCAGCGTGACGCGGCGCAGCGGATTGTCGCGCAGGTCATCCATGAACTGAGCGGTGTAATCCAGGCCCGTGCCGACGACCGCAAACCGCGCCGCCAGCCACAAGCCCAGCGGCAACAGCAGCAGCAGCAGCCAGCCGGCATGAACGGAACGCGGGATGACCGGCAGATCATCGGTGACTTCGGTGTTGGCATGGCGCGGCCCGATCCACGCCTGCGTCGCTGCCGCGGGAATCAGAATAAGCCCCGTTTCCTTCGAGCCGAAGGCGACGATCGCGCTGAGCATCGCCAGCGCCCCGTGCCACCAGCGCCAGCGGCCCTGCTCGATCGCCAGCCGTTGCATGTAAAGAAACCCCACGATGCCCAGCATCGTCAGCAGGTCGGCGCGGCAGACGATGTAGTTGACCATCTCGCCGTGCGCCGCATGAAGCGCGAAGAGAAACGCCACGATCCAGGCCGCGGTCAGTTGCACGTAATGCGACAGCCACACGGCGATCAGCCAGGCCAGCGCCGTCAGCAGCACGATGTTCGCGCCGCGGAAGTACCGGGGAAACATCTCCGTCGCGCGGCCATCGACGATGGTGCCGCACCGCGGCAGGCGGGCGTTGATCCAGTAACTGAGCGTGGTGACGGGGCGGTAGAGATTGTCATCCGTCGATTGGCCGTACCAGTAGTCGCTGCCCCAGAGCGTGCGCCAGCCATCGGCTTCGACGACGTTGGGATTGTTCCGCACGATGTCGATGTCATCGATCAGAAAGTCATAGTTGAATCGTGTGGTGACGTAGGTAGCGAAGATGACCAGCCCCAGCGCCATCGGCAGAAAAATGGAGACGGACTGATAGCGCGGCAGATGAAACCGCTTGGCCAGCCATATGGCCAAGGCCCCAATCAAAAGCCAGATCAACATCAGGGCATGAGGCAGTTCGAACGAGATCGGATTGACGGCCGCAATCATCATGAGTCTGTACCGATAACCCGTACCTTGCCTGCGATCCTCCAGCGGGAACAACTTCGCCGCGCAGACCGTCAAGCTAACTATCGTCATGTTGGGTGCCGGTCATGACGATCCGGCCGGTGGTGACGATGGGAGTTTTGTGTTGGCGTCCGCTTCCAGCGCTGAAAACCCGGCCCGCTCCTGCGGCAGGCCCGGCGCCTCGATCGATCTTACGAAGCCGCCGCCGTTCCCGTTCGTTTGAAGTGCGGTTGTCAGGAAATGGTTATTCCGCACTTGGATTCATCGCTATTCCAGAGAAGCCCGGAAGGTCCACGGGCGGTCGTCCAACTTGATATGACGATAAAGGAAAAAGTCATTTGAACCGATAAAAAGCGACAATGATTCTCAAGGAAGCATCTCATTCTCGCGAAGGCTTGGCGAGCAGGATATTTTGTTTGATTGTGTTCGTGACCATTGTCGCGGCGTTGTGGCCGCATCTGAATCGTTCCGCGTTCTATGACGAGGCGTGGGTGATCGAAGCCGCGATTCAGCCGGCCATATCGCAAGGCTGGGCGATCTTGTTGCACAACAGCGCTCCGGCGCCTTTGGGCCATGTGGCGTTCATGCATTGGTTTTCGACACTGGCTCCGTTGGAAGTCACGGCATTTCGCGTGGCATCGGCCCTGGCGGGCGGGGTGGTGGTGTTGATGGCGTTGCGATTGGCGTCCAGAGGCACGCGCCACCTTGTTCCATCCCTTGCCGCGGTGGCCGTGTTGGCGCTCATGCCCATGTTTCAACGCTATGCGACGGAAATCAAACAGTACGTCTTTGAGGCCGCCATCACGCTCGGATTGCTTCTGGCCATGCGAGCCTGGGTTGCGGGTCCGCCTGCCGTGCGCGGCCGGGCCGCATGGATTTGGTTTCTGCTCGCATTGCTTGCGATTTCCTGCACGTTTGCGGCGTGGTTCGGCGTTGCGGGAACCGGTCTCGTGGCCGGTCTTTCACTGATCAAAGCCCGCGAGTATCCGCAACTGAGGCGGGCGTTGCTGTTCGCGTTCGCCCTGGCGGTGATTGCGGGCGTGATACACACTCAATTCAATCGGCTCATCGCAGGCAGCGCCACGATTGAAGGATTCTGGCATCAGTATTACCTGCCCCTGGATTTCAACTGGCCTTCACATGCCTTCCGATCCCTGGCGACACTCATCGAAAACTGTTGGTTTCGCTACGAAGCGCTGTCCGGCGGCATCGTTCTTTCGCTGTCGATTGTCGGCCTGGTTTTTTGGATTCGCCAGGATCCGATTTCGGGATTGGGTGTCCTGAGTGTGGTGATGATCACGTTGGCGGCCGCGACGTTCAAAGTGTGGCCGTTGAATATGCGCGTTAATGTTCACATGCTCGTCCTGTTGCATCTGGCCGCCGCTTTCGGTCCCATTCAATTTGCCGATTGGTTGTTGTGCAGATGCAACGCATGGATCAAAGGGGGGAATGCCCGTCTCATGTCACGTTGGGCCGGCCTGATTCCCGCACTTCTGTTGCTTGCGGTGGTGTGGCGCGAATCGGGCGGTGCGGACTACGAGGTGGCCTCGGTGGATAAGCTGCTTGACCGAACCGCCGAGGTTGCGACCAACGATGACATCGTTGTGCTCATGCCGGCCGCACGCATCAACCAAGCGTTGGCTCCGCGTCCGATTGCAGGATCGATCCGGGAATCGGGGTGGATCACGGTCGGCACGTCCGGCAAGGAACTGATCCCCCTCATGGGATTGTCCACCCGCCGCGATGTGCTCCTGGCTGTGAGCCATCATCACGGCGCGGTCATCGAGGGACTTGCCGAACTGAACGAAGCCCTGTCATCTCGCGGGCGATTGACGATCATATGGCAGGATCGTTTTGTCGCCCTCTACAGATTCACCCATCATTCTTCTTTGGAGTCGCCCGTCAATTGAGTTCAGGATGATCCGGTGACTTTGCGAAGCGCGACACCCTTCCTGGGGCAGATATCCGATAAAGTGCAGCGCTCGCAGGCCGGCTTGCGGGCTGCGCACACCTGCCTGCCGTGATAGATGAGCAGGTGGGCGAGCGTCATCCAGTTCTCGCTGGGGAAGAGGTTCATCAGGTCGCGTTCGACCTTGCCGGGGTCATCGTGTTTTGAAAGGCCCAGCCGCCGCGACAGGCGACCGATGTGGGTGTCCACGACCATGCCGACGTTGATGCCGAAGGCGTTGCCGAGGACGACGTTGGCGGTCTTGCGCGCCACGCCGGGCAGTTCGAGCAGTTCGTCCATGGTGCGAGGCACCTGGCCGTCGAACTTTTCCACGAGCAGTTTGGAGGCGCCCTGAATCGACTTGGCCTTGTTGCGGTAGAAGCCGGTGGAACGGATGAGCGTTTCGATCTCGCCGAGCGAAGCCTTGGCAAAGTCGGCGGGCTTGGGAAACCGTTTGAAGAGGGCGGGGGTGACCATGTTGACGCGGGCATCGGTACACTGGGCCGAGAGAATCGTGGCGATGAGCAGTTCGAAGGCGTTGCGATGGTTCAATGCGCACTTCGCATCGGGATACAGCGCGAGGAGCCTGCGATAAAGTTCCTCGGCCAGCAGTCGGGTCTGCGGTTTGGGTTGTCGCGTTTTTGTCGCTGCCATGCCGTGAGATTGTATCGAGGGCCGGGGAACGGGAAACAAGGAACAGACAACGCCCACCCACTCCTGTGGGTGGGTCTGCCCGCTTCGCTTCCAAGTCACCGTTCCGATGCTAGAATAAACGTGTCATGAATCGTCAGTCAGTCATTTCACTTGAAAGCGAGGGACATCATGGCCCAGAACAACAACCCCGGAACCCCCGGAACCCCCGGAAACAATGAAAGCCACCCTTCAAACACTTCATCAAACGGCGGCTCCACCGATGGCGCCACCGCGCTGGTGTTCCTCATCATGTTCGGCGGCAGCGTCTGGATGATCGTGCAAGGCGCGCTCATCTTCAATCACACCAGATTCAACGACGGCACCCTGCTGGGACTGGGGGTGCTCGCCCTCATCCTCACCGCAGGGCTTCACCTGCTTGTCTCCGCATTGAACAAACTCGCCAATCGCCCCTCCTCCGGCGGGGGCGGCGGCGATTCCCTCGGCTCGCTGCGCGATGCGCTGATGCTCTCCGACACCGCCAAGCGCATCCTCTACCGCGAACGCGATCGGCAGGCCCTGCGAAAGGCCATTCGCGAGGACATCGACAAGCGCGATTACGAAGCGGCCCTCACCCTCGTCAGCCAGATGAGCCAGGTGTATGGCTATCGCCTGGAAGCGGAGCAGTTCCGCAGCGAGATCGAGGCGGCCCGCGCCGCCGAGCAGGAGAAGAAGATCGATGACGCCATCCGCGCCATCGACCAGATGGTGGCCCGTCACGAGTTCGAGAAGGCGATCCTCGAAGCGGGCCGCATCGAGCGCGTCTATGCGGAGAGCGATCGTGTGCAGAACCTGCGCAAGCGCGTCCGCGATGCAAGGGACCGCTACAAGCATGAGCTCGAACGCAAGTTCCTCGATGCGGCAGGGCGCGATGACATCGAGGTCGCCATGGAAATGATGAAGGAACTGGACAAGTACCTCACCGAAGGCGATGCGGCGCCGTTCCTGGAAACGGCGCGAGGCGTCATCGGCAAGAAGCGGCAGAACCTGGGCGTGCAGTTCAAGCTGGCCGTACACGACAAGGAATGGACCGCCGCGGCCCGCGTCGGCGAACAGATCATCCGCGAGTTCCCCAACTCGAAGATGGCCGAGGAGGTGCGGGGCATGCTCGATGTGCTGCGCCAACGCGCCGCCGAACAGGTCGCGGCAGTGGCGCGGGTGTGAGGCAGCGAGCCGGGCCGTATTCGGCCCGACACCATCGATTCAATCGAATGGATCATCTTCGGGGCGACACGCCCCGGCTCGCTCCAGCCAGTGCAGCAGCACTGCACCCGCATCTTTATGTTCGCTCCTGATGTTGTGCCAGACCACATACAGTTCACCGCTCTCGGCGATCATGAACAAGGCGTGCATGCCTTTGCTTTTCTTGAGCGTTTCCAATGCCTGCACCGGGGTCTGGGCGATGGGAGCGCCGACGTTGAGCGACGTGTTGACGCTGACTTCCGCGCCGACGCGCCTGCCCATCGCCTTGAGATAGGCATGGATGAACGGATCGACGTGCTGTCGCACGATCTGCACCCGGCAGGTGCCGTCGAAGTGAATCACCGCAGGGATCACTTCCTTCGCCTCCGGCTTCGCCCGGCTGGTCAGCACCATGTAGTTATACGCATTGAACTCATCGGCCTCGGCGCCCTGCGATAAATCAAACCACTTCCGCGCCGCCTCCAGCGTCGCCATCGGCGCCAGCGGACGGATCAACTCGCGGAACTTCACCAGCTTGTTGAGCGTCTCCAGGGTCTTGGGATTCGTCGGATTCGCCAGAATCGAACGATGCCCCAGGGCACGCGGGCCGGTCTCGGCTGCGCCTTGATAGATGCCCACCACGCCATCATGGCTGATGATGAACGCGAGCAGATCCGCGAGCTTTTCGCATTCACCGGGCGTGGAGATGTTGCCCACCTGCCGATGCGCGATTTCCGGCACGGTCGCCAGCGCCTCTTCAATCTCATTCTTCGTCGGCTCCAGCCCGCAGTAAAAAGCATGCTGCAGCGCTTCGCCCGGCTTCGCGCCGCCCAGGCAGGCAAAGTGATAAGCGGCGCCGACCGCGACACCCGCATCGCCTGGAATCGGCGGCACCCAGAGATTCAGTTTCGCATTCTTCTGATGCAGGTTTCGCTCGTACCACGCGCCATCGAACTGTTCCATCAGCCGCATGTTGGCGACGCAGTTGAGCGCGGTGCCGCCGGTCATGACGAGTTGCGTCGAGCCTGTGGTGCGGATCAGGTGCTGCACGATATGGAAGAGGGCGTCTTCAAAAACAAGCTGCACCGCGGCGGCTTTATCGACGCGATCGATGGTGATCGGTGCGTGCCTGATGTCTTCCACCTTGAGCACCGCATCGGGATGCCACATGCCTTTGGGCAGGATCGGCTGACCGATCATCTGTGAAAGTCGCTTGGTGTATGGGGCCGAGCAGCCGCCGCGATGCCAGTTGGCCAGCGAGCGGTTGAGAAAGATGCGGCCTTCGCTCTCAAAGACGAACACATCACGAAGCCGGCTGTAGTAGCGGTTGGTCAGACGGTTTGCATCACCCCATGCCGCGGCGCCCATGTAGCGCCCTTCGCTGCTCATCAGGGGCCAGCCGCCTTGCGACGAGCTGATGATGCCATACATCATGCCCAGCGAATCCCAGATCGAATCATTCTTGTAGAGCAGTTCGAGTCTGCCATTGCGAGCGACATAGGAAGAGATGGCGCCATCATCACCGGCGCCATCGATCACCAGCACAATCGTCGGCTGATCGCTTTTGGCAAAGGGAGAAACACCCCAGGAAAACCAGGCGTGGTTGTCGTGGTGGCGCAGGTTGATCACGCCCATGCGTCTGCCATCGGCGTTGAGCTTTCGGCCCAGCCGTTTGGGCGCGGTGAAGGCGTCGAGCAGGCAGCGGGCGTTCATCTGCGGCGAGGCTTCGCGCGTGAGCAGCCGCCAGCTTCCGGGCAGTTCCTGCACGACGCTTTCGACCGCCTTGCCGGCCCAGAGCGGGTAATCCCAACTGGCGCAGGCGGCATGAATCCGCGAAGGCTCGATGTTCAGCCGCTTCATCTGTTCCAGCAGCACGCCCACGCTCTTGCCGGGGTATCGCTGGAAATGTTTCTCGGCACGAAAGCGTTCTTCTTCATGGTTGCCGATGATGCGGATGCCATCTGCTTTCGAGGCGGAGACAAGCCCGACGCCTGCGTTGTGACCGCCGGGACCGATGCCCAAAACATAAACCGTTTCGCCACGCTCGAGCTTGTCGCGCATGGAGGCGATGCGCTCCTGCGCAAACGCACTGTGCGGCGAATGAAACTTCGCCAGACGCCCCGCCAGACGGGCCAAGCCATGACTGACCGCAAAAGCGGCTTTGCCGAGCAACTTGAAACGTGGTCCCAGACTGGCGGTGCGCGTGGACATGCGGCAAGTGTAATGAAGAATGGGGGAGAAAAAGCGGGCCAGCGACAAAGCGAAAAACCGGAACAGCGCGGCGATCATCCGCCCGCCTTCATTTCCTGCTTTCCTGCTTTCCCGCTTTCATGTTTTTCCTCGTTCATCCCGCCGAAACCAACTGCGTCTGCACCAGCGTGCGGTAGATGTCGCATCGTTCGATCAGTTCCTGGTGTTTGCCTTGATCGATCAGCCTGCCATCCTGCATCACCATGATGATGTCGGAATTGACGACGGTGCTCAGGCGATGGGCGATCACAAAAGTCGTCCGGCCTTTGCTGATCTCCAAAAGCGCCTTGGCGATCTCGGCTTCGGATTCGGAATCGATCTGGCTGGTCGCTTCATCGAGGATCAGGATCGCAGGGTCGCGGAGCACCGCCCTGGCGATGGCGATTCGCTGCATCTGCCCGCCGGAGAGGCCCAGGCCGCCTTCGCCCAGTTGCGTGTTGTAGCCATCGGGCAGGGTGGCGATGAAGGCATGGGCGTGGCTTGCTTTGGAGGCTTCGACGATGCGGTCGAGCGATTCGTGCCTTCTGCCGTAGGCGATGTTTTGGGCGATGGTGCCTTCGAACAGCACGGTCTGCTGTGTGACGACTGCGATCTGTTTGCGCAGGCTGCGCAGGTTTACATCAGCGATGTTGTGGCCGTCGATTTCGATCGAGCCAGCGGTGGGCGTGATCAGACGGGGGAGCATGGAAAGCAGGGTGGTTTTGCCGGAGCCGTTGGGGCCGACGATGGCGACGATGCTGCCGTGCGGAATGGTGAAACTCACGCCGCTCAGCGCGGGATCGCGATTGGCGGAGTAGCGAAACTCGACATCCTTGCAGATGACCGATTGGTGGTGTCGCGGGAGATTGGGCGCATCCCAAGGCGTATCCAATCCCGTGGGCTCGGTGGAAAGCGTGGTCAGTTCCATCAGTCGCTGCGCTGCGGCACCTGCTTCATTGAGTTCGTTGTGCAGTGCGGTCAGTGGCCTCAGACTCAGGCCGCCGCCCACGAGCATGATGAGCGTGGTCATGAACTCCTCAGGCTTGTGCCCTTCGCGGAAGATCATGTAAGCGGCGATGCAGGCGACGATCATCACACCCAGCAGCGCGAGCACCTCGACCAGCGGTGAAGCCAGGGCGCGAATGGAACGGGCCTTCATTTCCTGCCGGAAAAGCTCGCGATTCACCCGTGCAAACCGGCGGCGTTCGTAGCCTTCGGCATCATGCACCTTCACCACGCGAATGCCTGAAAGCGATTCGGTGAGCGCCGCAAGCATCCTGCCCCGGCCTTGCATGGCGAGTCTGCTGGCCTTGCGGATGCGCTTGCCGAACTGGCGAAGAAGAACGCCCAGCACCAGGCCTCCGACGACGACGAGCAGGAAGAGCTGCCAGTTAAGGATGACGGCGAAGATGAGCGCGACGATGCCGTGCAGCGCCGCATGGGCCGACTTGCCCAGCACGGAGCGATAGCCCTGCGCCATCACCATCACATCGGATGAAAACCGGCTGATGCGGTCGGCGGTGCCTTCGCGCATCACATCGATCAAGGGCGCCTGGATCAGCCTGCGAAAGATGCGGCGGCGCCAGCGCATCACCGCGTGAATCACCACGGTGTTGGTCAGCAGCATGTGGAAATAGCGCCCCACGCTGCCGACGATGCTGAAGAACGCGACCGCCGCCATCACCGCGATGAACGCCAGAAACGGATCGGTGGGCACGATGGCGATCAGCCAGTTGCCGATGGCGTGAACGAAGGCGGGATTGCTTTCCTTGAGCAGGTAGTCGCGAATCAGGTCGGCCACCGTATGTCCCTGCTGAAGCATCAGGTGGAAGAAGGGGAGCATCATGCTCAGCCCTGCGCCAAAGCAGAGCGCGGACAAGAGCGCCCCCGCCATCGCCAGCAGCAGCGGCCGCTTGTAGTGAAGGAGAATGCGGGCGGATTTCCAGAACGGATTCTGCATCGGTCGGTCCAGTGTAGTGGATCGCAGGCGGGCGGAAATGTTGCCGCCTAAACAGTGCAGTGCAATCCAATGTAGGTCATAGGGGAGGGCGAAGCTCCTGCTGAGCCGTTCTTCACGAGGCCTCAAAGGCCGAGTGAAGAATCTCGCGCGGCGGGGGTCATGTATTCCGGGAGTTTTCCGCGCGGGTATCCGTCAGCTTCAGCCTGCGGACAGGCTTCGCCGACGGATCGGCTCGGCGGGAGCCTCGCCCTCCCGATCTACATGCGATTGCCCTGGGCAGTGTGTTTAAGCGAGGCTGTCGCACATCCTCTGCAGGAGTTTGAAATAATCGGGGAAGGTCTTGTTCACGCAGGATGGATCATTGATCACCACGCCGCCGGTGCGCAGTCCCGCAATGGCGAAGCTCATCGCCATGCGGTGATCGTCGTAGGTGTCGATCGCGGCAGGTTTGATGACGCCATCGGCGGGCGGGGTGATGGAGATGTCATCGCCTTCGATTTCGACAAGTGCGCCGAGCTTCGTCAGCTCATTCCGCAGGGCTGCCAGGCGATCGGTTTCCTTCACGCGCAGGTTGCCCACGTTGCGGATCGTGGTGGTGCCTGGCGCGAAGAGGGCGGTGACAGCGAGCGTCTGCGCCATGTCGGGCATGTGATTCAGATCGACATCAATGGCGCGCAGCGACTGGCCTTGCGGTGGCGCGATGACGGTGATGAAGTCGCCGCCGAAGGTCAGTCCGGCGCCCATCTGGTGGAGCAGATCAGCGAAGCCGATGTCGCCTTGCAGGCTGCGTTTGCCGAGGTTTTCGATGGTGCAGGAACTGCCCGGCGTGATCGCGGCGGCAGCGAGAAAGTAACTGGCGTTGGAGGCATCGGGTTCGATGGCGTAATCAGTGGCGCGGTACTTGCCGGGGGCGAGCGCGATGGTGGTGAAGGCTTGATCGACCTGGGCGGTGATGCCGAAGGTGTGCATCAGGCCGAGCGTCATTTCGACATAAGGCCGCGATGTGACCGGGCCATCAAAGTGCAGCGTGAAGCCTTCGTCGCAGTAGGGGCCGATCTGCAATAAAGCACTGATGTATTGACTGGAAAGCGTGGGCGGCATGGTGAGCCTGCCGCCGCGCAGATGACCTTTCGCGGTGATCTCCAAAGGCGGACAGCCATCGGTCATCAGGTAATCGATGTCGGCGCCGATGGCGCGCAAGGCGCTGACGAGCTGACCCACGGGTCGTTGCCTCATGCGCTCGATGCCATCGAGCACATACGCGCCTTCGCCAAGGCATAACGCGGCAGTGAGAAAGCGGTAGGCGGTGCCTGCATTGCCCAGGTTCAGGCGGCTGTCGCGCGAAGGAATGCGCCCGCCCCGGCCGGTGATGCGAACGGTATGCGCCGCTTCATCAATGGTCAGTTCAAAACCCAGAGCCTTCATCGCTTCCAGCATGCGACGACTGTCATCGGCGAAGAGCACACCCGTGAGCGTCGATGGCCCTTCCGCCAGCGCAGCCAAAAGCAGGGCGCGGTTGGTCAGGCTCTTGCTGCCCGGCGGCGTCACCGCGGCGCGGAAAGCCTGGGTCGGTTGAATGGTGATGGAATCAGACAAGGGGGTGGGATTTGGGATTTGGGATTTGGGATTTGGGATTTGGGATTTCGGATTGGGGATTTGAGATTTCAAATTTGAGATTTGAAATTTCAAATTGAACATCCTGCCAATGCTACTTTGTCTTTCTGAACACCGCGACGATGTTCTCCACCGGCACGACGAACAGGCGGTTGTCCCCTTCAAAATCGACGGGGATCACTTCCTTGGGATTGAAGAGCACGCGGTCGTACTGTTCGATGGGATAGTTGGAATCGGCGGCGACTTCGACGGAGACGGAAACGATGCGGCCGGTGAGCGTGGGGATTTCGATTTTGTCAGGCAGATGGATGCCGGATTTGGTCTGCTTCTTGTCCTCATCCTTGCGGATGAGCACGCGCTTGCCGATGGGTTCGACGGTTTCGAGGACGGGTTTTTTGGCGGTGGGTTGAGTCATGACGCGGAATTGTAGCGTGAAGATTCAGGACCGGTGATGAACCGCGTCAAGCCCGGGGCCATCGCATGTGGCGAGGGGTCGCCGCCTCTGCCTGGGGGAGAGGGGGCGATGGTTGTTGTTTCATCGAACTGCCCTCACCTGTCTCCATCGCCAGACTGCGCGGGCGATGGAGACTGTCCTCTCCCCAGGGGAGAGGGCGAAGCGTCGTGCCGTGGGAAGTTGACCTCGTGTTGTTATGATGCATCCCGCATCGGCGTCGTCTTTCGCCTGCGCATCGGCCCGTTCGTCCGGGCAATCTCTTTTCTCTGGAGCGGCCACATGAAGATCGGGATTCTCATCTCCACCTGTCTCGTCGCCATCATCATCGTCGGCATGACCATCGGTCTGCGGGGCCAGGTGGACAAGCGCACGGATTTCTCCGCGCCGAAGATGCTGGAGGTTCGCAACTTCTCCGGCCTGCCCGCGCTGGTGGAGATCGGTTCGGGCGACGCCTCGGCGGCCTATGACGAGATGATCGCCTTCTACAACGAATACCGCGCCACGCTCGACACCATCGACGCCGTGGAAACCGAGCTGTCCGAGAAGGCCATCGACCTGCTCATCAAGGCTCATGAGGCGGGCACGATCACCAGCGGCTACATCGACGCCAAGATTCCGCTGGCGCCCAATGCCGCGCCGGAGTTCGGCGGGGCGCTTCAGGTGATCGCCGATGTGGCCATGCACCGCGCCGAGGAACTGAGGCAGCGCAACGAAGAGCAGAAGGAACGGGCCATGAAGGCGGCCAAGGCGGCCTTCGCCCTGGGCCAGACGCTCTTCGAAAAAAGCAGGCGCGTGCCCATCCGCACCACGGGCATCGCCATCATGACCTCCGGCGGAACGCCGCTCTACAACTGGTCCGGCGAAGGCAACGAGTTCGCCCAGACCATGCAGAAGTGGACCGACGCCATCAACGAACTCATCGAGAACCACTGGAAAGGCAAGTCCGAAGTGGTCTATTCCCTGCGGCTGAACACCCCCGACGTTCGCGCGACCATTGGCGATCTGATCGCCTATGCGACGTTGGACAAGGATGTCTCCTGGCGTGTGGAGGCGACGCTGGCCCTTGGCCGGGCGAAATACATGGTCGGCGCCGGCAAGGGCAACAACCGCGGCATTCTGAGCACCATCGCCAAGCTGAAGAACGACCCGGACAAGCTCGTGGCCGACGCCGCCAAGGCCGCCGAGGCTTACACGCGCGAGGATGTGAAGAGAATGAACTGAGGCTTCGGGTGAGCTGAGGCATCGGGTGGCTGGGGCTGAGTCTGCGAAGCCCCGGCCCGGATGCACGAAACAAGGTGGCGCAACTGAAAGTCGATGGTCGCTGGGCCGGGGCTTGCGCCGAGCCTTCAGCCCCAGCCACCCAACCAAAGAAAAGCCCCGCTCGCAGGCGGGGCTTGGGGAAATTCAGGATGGATGTAAGGACCGTGGTTCAGGCCGCGCGGCGGCGGCGGGCGGCCAGGGACAGCAGGGCGAAACCGGCGAGGCTCAGGGTTGCCGGTTCGGGGATCACACCATCCAACTGCGCGGGACCGTAGATGAACTGGGCGCCGGCGATGTCATCGGCCTGCGGGCCGGCGAACGCTTCGGTGTAGAACGCGTTCATCAGGGAGTTTGGCACGGCGGTGTGATTGAGGCCGATGGCGTGGCCGATTTCGTGGGCGAGCACCTGGAAGATGTCGAAGCCGTCGCCGCCGAAGCCGATCTTCCATGTTTCAGCAATGTCGAAGTGGATGTCGCCGGCGGCCGAAGTGCCGTTGTTGGGCGGGTAGTAGCCGTGGGCCAGGACGCTGCCGGCACCGTCAAAAGCGTGGGCGCCGATGCGGATGTCACCGGACGCACCGGGGGCATCGAAGGCATGGCCGCTGTCGGGCACTTCAATGAAGGTGATGTCAGCCACGGCAGACCAAGCCGCGAAGGCCGCCTCGATTTCCGCATGGAAGCCGACCGGGAAAATGGTCGCCAGATCCACCGAGAGGCCGGGAGAACCAGTCTCAGCAGCAAATGAGAGGCCCGGACCCATGATGCTCCACGTCACCACGCCGCCGGAGGTGCCCATCGTCGGGTTGCCCCACTTGCCGGGTGTCGTCGGCCCCAGCACGAAGTCGCTTGAAACCAGCGAACCGGGCGCAAGCAGCGCCGCCTGCGACTGCACGGCAACCAGCAACATCACCGCCATTGCAACCATCAAACTCTTTTTCATGTGACTCTCCTATTTCACGATATGACCCTCTCGGAATCCAAGCCGCCCGACCACGTTGGAAGTGCTGCTCTCTCGGATTCTCCTGTGCCGCCATGCACCCGAATAAATAAGGTGGACCGGTGGCAGCAGGGCGCAAGGTATCAAAAGGACTTCCCCGATACAAGAGGCACAACCGGAATATTCGGAAAAATCCCCATTCCGTCACACAAAAAAACCCGGCCGGTGCCGGGGTGTTTTGAAACTTCAACTCATGTGCCGAATGTGGCGCCAAGCCCGATGGCGAGTCCGCGAGCCGTCGGGGTATTTCGGGGGTA
>CAZYPK010000003.1:0-75347 GCA_964649195.1 uncultured Phycisphaeraceae bacterium | reverse complement strand
GCCTCCGTGCCTTCGTGCCTTCCCCCCCTGCCTTTCAACTCAGAACTCAGAACCCGGAACTCAGAACTTATTTATTCCGTTCGCCAGAACCGCGGCACGAAGAGCACGAAGATGGCATAGACCTCGATTCGCCCCAGGGCCATGAGCAGGGTCATGAGCAGTTTGCTGGGCGTGGAGAAGCCGCCGTAGTTTTCGGCGGAGCCGACCAGGTGCAGGCCGGGGCCGATGTTGTTGAGCGTGGCCACGCCGGCGGTGAAGCAGGTGAGCATGTCGCCTTTGGGTCGGCCATCTTCGAAGATCATGATCATGACGCCCCCCGCCGCGCCGAGCACGAGGATGCCCAGCACATAGACGACGGTATCCAGCCGCACATCGGGATCGACCGGCATCGCGCCGACCTTGATCGGCCTGACGATGTTGGGCCTGAAGATGCGCTCCACGGAGGCGAGCATGACCTTGACGGCGATGACGATGCGGATGACCTTGATCCCCCCTGCCGTGGAACCCGCGCAGCCGCCGAAGAACATGAGCACGATGAGCGTGGCCTGCGAGACGAAGGGCCAGCGGTTGAAGTCCGCCGAGACAAAGCCGGTGGTGGTCTGAATGGAGGCGGCCTGAAAGGTGGCGTGTTGCAAGGCTTCGCCCAACGAGGCGCTTTCGATGTACTTGCCGCCGGTGGTGTGGATGGGCATGTTGACGAGGTTCATCGTCAGAAGAATCGAGGCGCCGGCGACGATGGCGACATAGACGCGAAGTTCGGGATCGCGCAGCACGCTGGCCGCCTTGCCTCGAAAGAGCCGGTAATAGAGGCCGAAGTTCGCGCCGGCGGCGAGCATGAAGAGGGTGAGCACGATGCAGGTGGCCGGCCCGAACTGCGGGTCGCCGATGGAGCCGTTGCGGGTGGAGAACCCGCCGGTGGCGAGGGTGGCGAAGGTGTGGCATACGGCGTCGAAGAGGCTCATGCCGCAGATCATGAGGATGATGATCAGCAGCGCGGTCATGCCGAGGTAGATGAGCCAGAGGATGCGGGCGGTTTCGCGGATGCGGGGCTTGACGCCGGCCTTGGTCGGGCCGGTCGATTCGAAGTTGAAAAGTTTTTTGCCGCCGACGCCCAGCGTGGGCAACACCGCGACGAAGAGCACCACGATCCCCAGCCCGCCGATCCATTGCGTCATGGCCCGCCACAGCAGCAGGCCCGGCGGCAGCGACTGGATGTCGTTGGGCGCCGCGCCCAGCACGGAAGCGCCGGTGGTGGTCAGGCCGGACATCGATTCGAAATAGCAATCGACCAGCGAGAGGAAGGGATGATGAGGATCCACCGCCGGATCAAGGCGTGCCCAGAGAAAGTACGGGAGCGAGGCGAGGGCCGCGCCGATGAGCCAGCTCAGGCCCACCAGCAGCAGCGCTTCGCGGCGGCCCAGGCGGTCATCCCCGCCTCGGGTGCAGAGGAACAGCCCGCCGCCAAGCGTGGCGATGATCGCGGCGGAGGCAAGCTGGGCGATGGCGGCAAACTTCTGCCGCTGATCGCCCAAGCTCCAGGCGAACAGATCCCACAGCCCCACCAGCAGCACGCCGCCGCCGAGCACGAGCATCAGCAGACCGAGTTGTCGCAGGACGAAGCGAAGATTCACCGCAGGAGATTAACAGGAAAGGCGGGAAAAAGTTCCGAGTTCCGGGTTCCGGGTTCCGAGTTAAAAGACAAGGGGGAGGAAGGCATTGAGGCACGGAGGCACGGAGGCACGGAGGGGGAAGAGATTGAAAAATAGCCATTGCAAAATGAAAATTGCAAAATGGCGGAGCAGACAACCCAATCATCCGGGGATGCACGTCTCCTTCTCCTCAATTTGCATTTTGCAATTTGCAATGGCCATTGGCCATTCTTCCCTCCCCCTCCGTGCCTCCGTGCCTCAATGCCTTCGTGCCTCAATGCCTTCGTGCCTTTCTTCCCCCCTGCCTTTCAACTCGGAACCCGGAACTCGGAACTCGGAACTTTTCTTTCACTCTTCCTTGCAAACCTCCTCCAGCACATGTTCCTCGACGAGGATCGGCACGTTCGTCGCGATGCCCAGGGCGATCGCGTCGCTGGGGCGCGAGTCGATGTCCTTTGTTTCGCCGTTTTTCCTGAGCACCAGCCGGGCGAAGAAGGTGTGCTCCTTGAGGTCGGCGATGACGATGTGATCGATGTTCCAGCCCAGCTCCTCGATGATGCTGGCCAGCAGTTCATGCGTCTGCGGCCGCGGCGGCTCCTCGCCCATCAGCCGCCGGTTGATCGCCGCCGCCTCGTTGAGACCGATGACGATCGGAAACACGCGATCGCCATCGACCTCGCGAAGCTCCACGACATGAGCATCCACGTTCTCTCGAATCAGGATGCGCGATAGTTCCATGCGGACGGGCATTGAAAACCTCGGGTGTCGGGTTTCGGGTTTCGGGTATCGGATCGACTTCACGGGCCATCGCGGAATGTTTCGGTGAACAACCCGCGTATTGGGGGGTTGTTTCGCCGATACCCGATACCCGATACCCGCTTTGAATCATATCCCCATCAGGTGTCGCATCACACCCATTTCCAGTTCCTCGTAGTCGCGGTTGGCGATGCACTCCTTCTCGAACTTCGCATCCCACGTGCGGACCTTCTCGACCAGGGCCAGGAAGATCGCCCGGCTGTTGCTCAGGTGCTTGTGCGCCACCTCCGCCTTCTGCGTGCGCATCGCCTTCACATCCAGCCCGACATACCGCCCGCTCCTGGGATAACCGCCGGCTTCCAGCACGCGAATGATATTCCACGCAGCCCGCAGATTCGATGAGCCGAACGATTTGTCCTGATCGTATTTCAAACCGTTCTGATCGTTCAGATGCACGCTCCAAAGTTTGTTGGCCGCCAGCGCGAAGCCCATGTCATCGGAGGCGTCGAGACCCGCGAGCAGGCTGTGGGCCACTTCGATCAAGGCCCCGACTCGCCTGGGGTCCTTCGTCTGCATGCCCAGCGCCAAAGCGTGGCCGATGGTCGGGAGATAGGCGTGATCCATCGGCTCGTTGGGCTTGGGTTCGATGGCGATCTGCACCTTCTTCGAGTAGTCGAGCAGGATGTTGACTGTTTCGACCAGCCGTTTGGTGGCGTCGATGGAATTCTTCGCCTCGCGGATGTAGGTGCCTTCGCGCGCCAGCCAGAGGATCATGAGATTGCAGCCCAGGGCGTGGCCCACGTCGATCGACTTCTTCGATCGTTCGATGGCCCACTTGCGGACCTTGGGATCGTTGGCGGTGAACCCGCCGTCGATGCCGCGGGCATCCTCCCAGAGGCGCGGGGCGAAAAGCTCCACGATCAGCCCTTCGCCGGCGAGGAGTTTCTTCATCTCCTTCGCCTCGCGCAGAATTTGCGCCGGGCTCTTGCCTTCAATGTCAGGCACGGCATCATCATCGTGAAACTGCACGGCATCGAAGCCGAGCCTCTTATATAGCTTCAATTTGTCGGCGAACGCGACGGTGGGCCGCACCGTAGGACCGAACGGGTCGGCGCCTTCGGAAATGTTCCAGGGACCGAAAGAGAAACGATAATCAGCAGGCATAAAGACTCCATGAAAGAGAAGGAACGAAAGTCCAAATCCAGTCGCCCCGTTCGGCCGTCGAGCGCCGCTCGAACAGCCGCTTGCGGCTTCGCGCCGCCCTCCGCCCTCTTCAACGGGCCGCCAGCCATCGAGCACCGCTCGACGCGAAGACCCATGCGCGGCAACTGCGAAATGATTCTAACGACCCTCCCCGAACTCGTCCGATGAGAAATATGGAATTGGCGCCATCTGCCTAAGCCCCGCCCGGAAGGGCGCGGGCCAAGGGGCGTCCAATCAACAGCGGATTCAAAGCCGGCAAGGGGAATTTAAATCGGCAATCGAGTTTTAATTCGTCAACAGGCCGCGAATCGAACACCCCTTGGCCCGCGCCCTTCCGGGCGGGGCTTAAGCGAAACTCAGGATTCTGGAGCTTGTCATGCAGGATCGTCAATGGCCGCGAAGTCGATACTGGCTCTGCCATTTTCTTCACAACCGCCACGAGCGGGTGAAGATTCGGTGGAACGCCCCCGCCGATGACGCCATGAGCGATCCCCTGCGCCAGGCGATGAGCCACTGGCTGGCGTGGATCAGTCAGACCAACGGCCCCGCCCGGCAGCGGCTGATCGACTGGGCCGTCACCGACTGCGCCAGCGACCCCGCCTACGTGCAGTCCATCCGCCTGTTCGTCAAGGAGGAACAGCACCACACCATCCTCATCGAGCGATACCTCGCCTCGCGCAGCCAGCCCATGCAGCCGGGCGGACTGGTCCGCGCCGCCATGCGCTCGATCATTCGTCCGCTGGGGCTGCGCTTCGAGCTTTCGGTCCTGCTGCTCAGCGAGATTGCCGTCATCACCATGAATCGTTTGCTGTTGCCCCAGGTGAAGGACGAAGCCTTGCGCGGCCTGCTGACGCAGATCATTCACGATCACCAGTGCCACCTCTCATTTCACTGCGAACGCCTGACCGCGGAGTTCGCCGACTTCAACTTCATCCGCCGCAACCTTCGCCGCCTGCGTCTTCGAGCCATGTTCGCCGTCGCCTTCAAGGGCATCACGCTGCACCACCGGGCGCTGCTCAAATCCACCGGCTGCGCACCGCGCGACTTCGCGGCCCACTGCCGCGCCAACTTCGAAGCCATTCTCGAACGCATGGTCCCCTACCGCCGCGAAGCCCTGCTCGCCCGCCTGCTCGATCAAAGCGAAAATCCTTACGCCAAAGCCTCCGACCTGGTAGGCACGGCGGCTTAAAGCCGCCGTGCCTGACCGCCGTGCCTGGGGTTCACTACAATGCGGAAGTTCACGGATGCTTCCGCTCATGCCTCACGCCACCACCGATCAACTCCTCGAAGGCCTGACCGACCCGCAGCGCGACGCCGTCGCCCACGTCGATGGCCCCATGCTCGTCCTGGCCGGCCCCGGCTCGGGCAAGACCCGCGTCATCACCCGCCGCGTGGCCTACCTCGTCCGCCGCGTGGGCATCGCACCGTGGAACATCCTCGCCATCACCTTCACCAACAAGGCCGCCGGTGAAATGCGCGATCGCGTCGCTTCGCTTGTCTCGGAAAGACAGGCTCGGGCCATCACCGTCTGCACCTTCCACAGCCTCTGCGCCCGCATCCTCCGCACCTACGCCCAGCGGCTGAATCTGCCCGAAAGTTTCTCCATCTACGACACCGACGACCAGCAGCGGGCCATGAAGCAGGCCATCAACGAAGTCGAAGTCAACTCGACCAACTTCCCCCCCGCCCGCGTCCTTCACGCCATCAGCCAGGCCAAGAACGAGCTGATCGACTCCGATGCTTTTGCGAAAAACGCCAACGATTTCTACTCCCGCAACGTCGCCAAACTTTACAAGACCTATCAGCGAATCCTCACGAAGAACAACGCCCTGGACTTCGACGACCTGCTGCTCAAGACGGTGACGCTGCTGCGCAATGATGTGGAAGCCCGCGAGCAGCTGCGCGAGCGATTCCAATATCTGCTCATCGATGAATATCAGGACACCAACCACGCCCAGTTCGTCATCGCCAACACACTGGCGTCGGGAGCAGCGGCAGCGGCAGGAGCAGGTGATCCCAACCGCAGCGTCCTCGCTGCGCGTCCTACCAACCGCAGCGTCCTCGCTGCGCGTCCCGCAAACACCCCCGACTTCGATCCCTTTGAAATCCCCGCGTCATTGCCCGTTTCCCCGCGCCGCAATCTCTCCGTCACCGGCGACCCCGACCAGTCGATCTATCGCTGGCGCGGGGCGGACATCCGCAACATTCTCGAATTCGAAGAGCAGTATCCCGATGCGAAGGTCGTGCGGTTGGAACAGAATTATCGTTCGACCCGCCGCATCCTCGCCGTCGCGGACAACCTGATTCAGCGGAACAAACATCGCAAGCACAAGGCGCTGTGGACCGACAACGATGAAGGCGACAAGGTGCGGGTCATCACCCTGCGCGAGGAGCAGCACGAGGCGGCATGGATCGTCGAACAGTTCCGCCGCCTGCACGAGGATCACGATGTCTCCTGGCGCGACATGGCGGTGCTCTATCGCATCAACAGCCTCAGCCGGGTGATGGAAGACGCCCTGCGCAACAATGCGATTCCCTACCAGATCGCACGAGGCACCGCCTTCTACGATCGCAAGGAAATCAAGGATGCGGTGGCGTTCCTGCGCGTCATCTCCAATCCCGATGACGAGGTGAGCCTGCTGCGCATCATCAACACCCCGGCCAGAGGCATCAGCGACGCCTCCGTCAAACACCTCCAGGCCCACGCCATCGCCACCAGCCAGTCGATCTACAACCTGCTCCAGAAACCGCACGAAGTCCCCGGCCTCAACAACCGCGCCGTCGCCGCCTGCCAGAAGTTCGGCCACCTCCTCGAATCCTGGCGCACCCTCGCCGGCTACCACGACGATGAGCAATCTCAAATCTCAAATCTGAAATTTCAAATCTCAGATGTGGAAGGCGTTTCCACTGATCCGACACCCGACACCCGACACCCGACACCCGCGCCCTCCTTCCGCGCCTTCGTCGATCGCGTCCTCCTCGAATCCGGCCTGCACGACTTCTACAAGGCCGACACCGGCGACATCGACAACGAAAAACTCGCCAACCTCGGCGAACTCGTCAGCTCCGCCCAGCAGTTCGAGGATGACTTCATCGGCGTCGCGGCTTTGCGTTTCAACACCGACGGCTCCACGCTCGATCAGCCTCGCTCCGGTGACGAGCCGCTGCGCGTCAAGCTCGACACCTACCTCGAACAGGTCAGCCTCGTCGCCGATGTTGACAGCGTCAGCGCCGCCAACGGCGCCGTGACGCTGATGACCATGCATGCCGCCAAGGGGCTGGAGTATCCCGTCGTCGCCATCATCGCCATGGAGGAAGGCCTGCTGCCACACGCGCGGGCACAGAGCGATGATCGTGAACTGGAGGAGGAACGCCGCCTCGCTTTCGTGGGCATCACCCGCGCCGAGAAACATCTGTTCCTGACCCATGCCCGGTATCGCACCGTGTTCGGCAGGACGGAACCGACGATTCCCAGCCGGTTTTTGCAGGAAATTCCCGCCGGCGAGGTGGACGCGATCAACCTGGCGCGCGAGGAATGGGACTCGCCGGCGGCCGGGCTTGCCGGCGAATCGCGCAGGCTGGTGATGGATGGGGATGATGATGCGGGACCATCGGGCAGGCCGCACCCGTGCGGATTCAGCGCCGGGGATGTCGTCCGCCACTCGCGCTTCGGCCAGGGCCGCATCCTCACCGTGCGCGGCTTCGGAGCGCAGACCCGCGCCCAGGTGCAGTTCAACGTACACGGCGTCAAAACGCTGATCGTGGAATACGCGAACTTGCAGAAGGGGTGAGGGGAGTTGGGATTTCGGATTGGGGATTGGGGATTTCGGATTTCAAATTTGAGATTTGAGATTTGAGATTCGAGATTCCCGAACAACCCCACCCCCAAGCCGCTTGCGGCGTAGCAACGTACATCGGAGAGGTATCCAGAAGTCCCATTTGAAATTTGAGATTTGAGATTTGTTTGAGATTTGCGATTTGAAATTTGAGATTTATTCTTCGGAGTTTCCCCCTTGCCGCGCACGCGCATCAAAATCTGCGGCCTTCGTTCGCTCGAGGATGCGCTCTGCGCCGCCGATGCGGGCGCCGATGCGGCGGGGTTTGTGTTTGTCGAGCGCTCGCCGCGCTGCGTGACCGCGGCCCAGGTCGCGGCCATCGTGAAGCATCTTCCCGCCTTCGTCGAGCCTGTCGCGCTCTTTGCCGATGCCTCGTCGGAGCAGGTGCGAATGGTCTGCGACGCCACGGGGATTCGCACGGTGCAACTGCATGGGCATGAGGATCGGGCGTATGTCCGGTCGCTGCGCGGGTATCGCGTGATCAAGGCGATCAACTTCGGGGATGAAGGGCGGAAGATGTGGTTGGAGCGGGCGACTTACGAATCATGTTCCGTGGTTGGATTATTGGTTGATGCGCCTGCCGACGATGCCACGCCGCAGGCGGCGGGGTTGACCGGCGGCGGCGGGAAGCCGTTTGACTGGGCGGCGCTGGCGTCGCTGGATCGTGCGATGCTGCCGCCGCTCATTCTCGCGGGCGGGCTGACATCATCGAACGTCGCGCAGGCCATCGCCACGGTTCATCCCTTTGCGGTCGATGTTTCCAGCGGCGTGGAATCCGCGCGAGGCGTCAAGGATCATGCGAAGATCCGCGCCTTCTGCGCCGCGGTGCAACATGCCCGGTGAAGAGGAGAGGAGACAGGGGATTCATAGCCGCAGCGTCCTCGAGGACGCTGCGGCTATGAATCCCTGCCTCCGCCCCCCGCCTCTTTTTCAACGGATTGCTAGAATCGGGCGATCATGCGTCGCGTGCTGGCTGATATTTTCGCGGTCCTCTGCCTGCTGCTGTGCATCCTGTCCGCCTTCATGTGGGTGCGCAGCTTCGCCGTCGCGGACATGCTTCGCCACCGCGACGCCGCCGGCTTCGAGGGCGTCCTCTCCTCGCAAGGCGCCATCGCCCTCTTCAACTACGACTGGTCGGGCGTCGCCTTTGCCACCCCCATCGAAAACGGCTGGTCGTTCCAATCGGCAACCCCCATCGACATCCCCAAACAGGAACTGGCCCGCGCACGCCACCACCGCACCTTCATCGGGTTCTGGTTCTTCCGCGACACGCAGCTCACCGCCATCGACCACATCATCCCCGGCTGGTGCCTCGTCCTGCCCTACTGGTTCTTCACCCTGCTCTTCTCACTCGTCCCGCTGGGCAGACTGCTGCGGTTCTCGGCGAAGGGGAAGAGGGAAGGCAATGAGGCACGAAGGCACGGAGGGGAGGAAAAGTTCTGAGTTCTGGGTTCTGAGTTCTGAGTTGAAAGGCAGGGGAAAAAGGCACGGAGGCACGGAGGGAAGAAAATATCCAATGACCATTGCAAATTGCAAAAGGCAAAATGAAAGGCAACGACAAACGGACCGCTTCCGTTTCCGTCAATTTGCAATTTTCATTTTGCAATGGCTATTTTTCAATCTCTTGGGACTTCTGAATAATCCCCGATGTACCGATCGCGAAGCCGCAAGCGGCTTGGGCGTAAGGTTATTCAGGAAGCCCTTCACCCCCCTTCGTGCCTTCCCCCTTGCCTTTCAACTCGGAACTCGGAACCCGGAACTTTTCATCCCCTCAATGCCTTCCTTTCTGTTCGTACCACTGCCCGTGCAGCCATTTCGCCAGCAGTTCGATTTCACTCGCTTCGAGCTGGCCGGAGGCGCCGAAGGCGGGCATGGTGTAGAGGTTGTCCTTGTCGGCCACTTTGCCATCCGCATCGGTCTTGTTTTTGTAGCCCACGTGGGCCGGGTCGGTGATGATCTTGATGATCCACGACCTGGAGCGGTAGCCGGTCAGGTCCGGCCCGGACCTGCTGCCTTTGCCGTAGAACCTGTGGCAGTCGAGGCAGGAGAAGACTTCATCGCCCATGAGGGTGGTGAGTTTTTCAATCGTCGCCTTGTTGGCATCGGTGATCTTCTCCGCATCATCGCCTTCGTACTTGGCGATGCCATCGAAGAGGTCGATCATCTCCGCGTGCTGCTTCTTCTGATCCTCGTCATACCCGGCGATGTCATCCTTAATAAATTTGACCATCTTGCCATCGGCGAATTTGGCGCCGGCGAAGAAGCGGTGGCTGTCGGCATTCTTCGGATCGAGGAAGTCGGCGAGCCACTGCTTGGTGTGGAAGCCGCCCAGGTCGGCGGCGGTGGGCAGAGCCTTCTTCAGCGCCGCCGCGATCGAGGCACGGTTTTCCTCGCTGATTCCGGCGAGTTTCGAGGGATCGGCGGCACGCAGATCGCGGATCGTGCGGATGTCGAGCCGGTACAGCGACTGGTTGATGGCCGGGGTGAGTCCGAGCATGTGAACCAGATCGCCTTCCATGCCATCGTGTCCATCGTAACGATGACAGCTTGCGCAATTGGCCGCGAACAGCCTGGGACCCATCGTTTTCGGATCATTTCGCATCAGCGTCTTGGCCCCGGTTTCGGGGATGCCTTCCGATGCCAGCGCGGCGGCGCGCTCACCATCGATGTTCGACTGCTTCACCGCGGCGATGAACTCGGGGTTGCCTGAGTCCTGTTTCACCGCTTCGTAAGTCAGGTAGCCCGCGCCGCCCAAGAGGGCGAAGAGGAAGATGATGTTGAAAACATGCCCGACCTTCGCCTTGCCGATGAACGGCATGAGGAAGAAGATCGCCATGACGCCGCCGGGGATGACGACGGCTCCGATCAGTTCCTGCTCGCCAGGGAAATACTTGAGCAACTGGAAGAGGAAGAGGAAGTACCACTCCGGTCGCGCGGCGGAGAACTGCTGCGTCGGGTCGGCGGGAGCGGATAGCGGGGCGCCGAGATAGAAGGTGAGGAACAACACCGCCGCGAGCACGGCAAGACAGGCCACCGCATCCTTCAAAACCTGATCGGGCCAGAAGTGGGAATCGGCGCGATCGGGGGCGAGCTTGGCGGTGATGCCGTGGCGACGGAAGGCATAGATGTGGGCGACGATCATGACGATCATCGCGCCGGGCAAAATGCCTGCGTGCAGGGCGAAAAAGCGTGTGAGCGTGTGGTGGCCGTAGTCGTGGCCGCCGATGACGACTTTCTGAATCGAAGGTCCGACGACCGGCACTGCTTCGATCAGGCTCGTGGCGACCTTCGTCGCCCAGTAGCCCTTTTGGTCCCACGGGAGCAGGTAGCCGGTAAGCGAAAGACCGAGCACGATCTGCATGAGGATGAGGCCGATCCAGAAGTTGATTTCGCGCGGCGCCTTGTAGGCGCCGTCGATGATGACTTGCAACAGGTGCAGCGCGAGAAGCACGATCATGGCCTGTGCGGTGAAGTGGTGGATGCCGCGAAGAAGCCAGCCGCCCCAGAGTTCGTTCTGAATGTAATAGACGGACTCCCACGCGGTCTGCGAGCTGGGCGAGTAGGACATCCAGAGGAACAGGCCGGTGATGATCTGGGTCATGAAGCAGAACATGAGGGTGGAGCCCCAGACATAGCGCCAGCGTGCGCCGCCGGGGATGTGCTCGTAGAGCAGGCCCTTGACCATGCCGCGGTAACCGGTGCGGGAATCAAGCCAGTCGAGGATTCGGTTCATGGGAAACTCAAGTGGGAAGGCATTGAGGCATTAAGGCACGAAGGGGGAGAAAAGTTCCGAGTTTCGGGTTCCGGGTTCCGAGTTGAAAGACAGCCGAACCGATTCGAGCCTGCATCCCTCCGCAACTCGGAACTCGGAACTCGGAACTTGCCTTCCCCTCACGTCTGCGGAATCTTCTCACTCGTGCCGGCACGGAAGCGTTCGTACTTCACGAAAATCCGGCCATCCTTGATTTCGACATCGAGCGTGTCCAGATCGCGCGGGCTGACGGTGGTCTGTCCCTGGGCGTTTTTCTCACGCACCTTGCCATCGGTTTCAAACTCGCTGTCGTGGCAGGGGCATTTGAATGATCCATCGCTCTGCGAAGCGACGAAGCAGCCGGCGTGGGGGCAGATCACCGAAAGGCATTTCACATCGGTCTCGCTGGTGCGTACCAGATAGACCGCGCCGATGCGGGCGTTGCTCGTCTTGTTCCAGGCATCGACGAGATCGGCGCGGATCACGAACTGCCTGGGCTTGCCGTCGGCAGGCAGGGCATCAAGCGTGGTGACGGGCACGAGCAGGCCGCCTTCGGCTTTTTCCCTGCCGGGCCTGATCGGGTCCAGCACGCTCATCAGCCCGGCCGCCGCAGGCACGATGCCCACGATGCCGCCGACGACGACCGCCGACGCCTTGGTGAGAAAACAGCGACGGTGTTCGAGCGAAGCGGCATCGGGTTGGGGTTCTTCGCGGGGTTCTGCCGGGGGGTTTTTCGGGATTTCTTCCGGGGAGGTTTCCGGGGGAACTTCCAAGGAAACTTCCGGGGAACCTTCCGGGGATTCCGGGGGCGGGGGCGGGGGCGGGGTTTCTTCACTCATGATTCATTGCTCCATCACGAACGAAAACGCAAAACGGACGGCACGACTTCGATACGAAGAACCGGCACATCCATCATCGCATCAAGCCGAGTCCGACAATTATACTGCCATTGAAATATCCGAACATCGAGGATGCCCTGAAAAGACGGAAGGCAAGTTCCGAGTTCCGAGTTCCGAGTTCCGGGTTCCGAGTTAAAAGACAGCCGAACCGATTCGAGCCTGCATCCCTCCGCAACTCGGAACCTGAAACTTTTCATCCCCTTCGTGCCTTCGTGCCTCAATGCCTTCGTGCCTTCCCCCTTGCCTTTCAACTCGGAACCCGGAACTCGGAACTCGGAACTTGCCTTCCCCTGATTTATCCCCCCAATCGTTTCAACCGATACAGATTGACACGCCTTGTCGCCGCGCGGCGGCAGGCGGGGCGATGCCATGCTCTTCAACTCACTGACCTTTCTCTACTTCTTCGCCGGCGTGATGGTGCTGCACCATCTGCCGCTGCCTTGGCGCGTCAGAAAGTTCAACCTGTTGTGGGCCAGCTACCTGTTTTACATGGCGTGGAACCCGCCGTTCGTGCTGCTGCTGATCATCTCCACGCTCATCGACTGGTTCGTGGGCAAGGCCCTGTCGCGGCCCGGGTCCGTCACCAGACGGCGGGCGCTGCTGGGCATCAGCCTGGTGGCGAACCTGGGCATCCTGGGATTCTTCAAATACGGCAACTTCCTGCTCGAAAACTTCACCTGGGCCGTGAACAGGATGGGAATTGAATATGTTCCACCGGAGTGGAGCATCGTCCTGCCCATCGGCATCTCGTTCTATACATTCCAGACGCTCACCTATACATTCGACATATACTTCGGGAAGATCAAGGCGTGGAACTCGTTCCTGGACTATTGTCTGTATGTGACGTTCTTTCCGCCGCTCGTCGCCGGGCCGATCGTCCGCGCCAATGATTTTCTCCACCAATGCGAAGAGCCTCGCCGGGCCGGTGCGAAGCAACTGGGCTGGGGTCTGACCCTGCTGGTGATCGGGTTGTTTGAAAAGGCGGTGATCGCCGACGGGCTGCTGGCGTCGGTGGTGGAGGATGTCTTCGACAACCCGGCGGGCACGCGGTTCCTGGGCGCATGGCTCGGCTCGTTCGCCTTCGCCGGCCAGATATTCTGCGACTTCGCGGGCTACTCGACCTGCGCCATCGGCATCGCCATGTGTCTGGGCTTCGGCATCATGGACAACTTCCGTTTCCCCTATGCCGCCATCGGGTTCAGCGACTTCTGGCGGCGCTGGCACATATCGCTTTCATCCTTCCTTCGCGACTATCTATATATACCCCTGGGCGGCAACCGCGTCAGCAACGTTCATACGCAGATCAACCTTATGCTCGTCATGCTCATCGGCGGACTGTGGCACGGGGCGGCATGGACCTTCGTCGTCTGGGGCGGGCTGCACGGGCTTTATCTCATCGGCGAACGCATGCTCATGAAACTCTGGCCCGCGGGCGACTTCTGGCGCAGCGTGCCGATGCGGATTGCCGCGGCTTTGGGCACCTTTCTGCTCGTCTGCGTCACCTGGGTCTTCTTCCGTGCCCGCACGTTCGACAAGGCATTCTCGATGATCGGCTCGATGCTCGGACGTTATCCCGCCGATCAGGGCGAACTGATGAAGCAGCCGCAGATGATCATCGTCGGCTGTGTGACCGTGGCGATGCTGTATATACACTGGCGGATGCGCGATACAACACTCGAAGCCGCCGCGGCGAAAACACCCTGGTGGCTTCGCGCCGTGCTGCTGGCGGTAATGATTGTGGCGATCATGATGTCGCCGGGAGAGGACCGTGCCTTCATCTATTTCCAGTTCTAACGATCGATTGCCCGACGGCCCCTGGGGACGTACATGGCTGCTCGCCGCGCTGCTGGCGGTCGCGCTGGCGGCCGGCGTGGAAAGCCGCTGGCGCGCCCAGGGACAGCGGGCGCCGATGGTGGTCGATGACAAGGACAACTGGTCGCTTCAGCGCGAGCGGCTATCCACCGGCGACGGGCAGGCCGTCGCCCTGCTGGGGATGTCCCGCATTCAACTGGGCTTCGCCACGCAGGTCTTCTACGATCGCTATCCCAACCATACATTGGGCAATCTGTGCATCGAAGGGCTTGCCCCTTATGCGACATTGCGCGATCTGGCGAATGATGAAACATTCCGAGGCGTGGCCATCATCGAAATCACGGAGCCGGGCGTGATGAGGGAACTGTGGGAAAATCAACAACCTTATGTTCGTTACTTCCATACCGATTGGCGGTTCGACAAGCGTATTGTTCGACGCACCGCCAATGTTATTCAGAGCAATCTGGTGATGGTCAATCCGTCGCTCTGTATTCGGGAATTGCTGACCAGGGCGATCGAAGGCCGGCGATCCGTTCCCAACTATCTTGTGACTCATGCCGACCGATCGCGCCTGGCGGACTTCAGCAAGGCGGACATGATGAAACTCTGGATGTTTCTGGGTGACATCATTCTTGGCGACCGTTATGCGAAGCGGAATCGCCGCGCCAAGGCTGCCGCGACATCAACCGCCGATGTGCCGGAAGCGGATCGGACGGCGCAGTGGCTTGAGAATGTGGCGGCGTTTGACCGGCATGTGAAAACCATTCAATCGCGCGGCGGCAAGGTGGTCTTCGTCCGCTATCCGGTCTCCGGCGCCACCGGGCACGGCATGGACCTGGACTTCCCCCGCCAACGGTACTGGGACCTGTTCGTCCAGCATATCTCCGCGACAACGATTCACCACGACGATGTGCCCGGCCTGCGCGGCTACCCCACCCCCGACTGGTCCCACCTGGGCGAAGCCGATGCACACCGGTTCACCGCCGCGCTGCTCGATGAACTGGAGAGGCGGGGGATTTTGGGAAGGGATTGAGGCACGAAGGGGGGAGAAGTTCTGAGTTCTGAGTTCTGAGTTCCGAGTTCCGAGTTGAAAGGCAAGGGGGAAGGCACGAAGGGGGGTGAAGGGCTTCCTGAATAACCTTACGCCCAAGCCGCTTGCGGCTTCGCGATCGGTACATCGGGGATTATTCAGAAGTCCCAAGAGATTGAAAAATAGCCATTGCAAAATGAAAATTGCAAAATGGCGGAACAGACAACCAATCATCCGGGGACAGGGGACAAGCCGCTTGCGGCTTCGCTCTGATTCCTGTCCCCTGTCCCCTGACCTCTGTCCCCTGATCTCTCTGCGATGCTTTCCCCATGCCTTCCCCTTCCCCTAAATTTCTCTTCCCAATTTTTCCCTTCTTCGGTACAATGCCCGCATCCTTGCGGTGGTTCCCACATGACCTCTCGGACGGCAACCCGACCCGTCGGCGGTTTCACGCTCATGGAGCTGCTGGTTGTCATTTCCATCATCACCCTGCTCATCGCCCTGCTCATGCCCAACCTGGGCAAGTCTCGCGAGGTGGCCCATCGCGTCCACTGCGGCTCCGGGTTGCGACAACTGGGCGTCGGCGTCACCACCTACACCGATGACCAACGCGGTTTCCTCCCCACCCATTTCGGCGGCGGAGCGCACCCCTTCACCACCTACTGGATGAACCAGCACAGCCTGGGCAAACTGGTCCGAGCCAACCTCGGACTCGTCCTCACCTACGTCCCCAATCCCCACACCTTCTACGACATCTCGCTGGCCAACGACCCGGTCTCCGCACTCTCCTACAACGGCCCCGACAACCCCTGGAACGATTCCAAGGGCGACTCCATCTATCGACTCCGATCCTCCTATTCCGCCCGCAGCCTGGAAGTCGAACGAGGCACCAGCGGCGGCCTCCTGCAGTGGAAAATCAAGGACTATCACAACCGCGTCATCTATGCCGACTTCACCGGCGTCGATCACTGGAACGGCGCCGGCATCATCAACGGCAAGATCATGGCGCCCCACAACCGCTCAGGCAGCAACGCCCTCTTCGAGGACAACTCCGTCACTTGGATCCCCTTCGCCCCCTTGGAAAAATACCGCGCCATCAACACCTCCACCCCCACCAAACTCGACTACCATAACTGGTACAAAATCATGGACACCCGCCCGTAACCCGCCCCCAGCCGCTTGCGGCTTCGCTCCCCCACCCACAATAATCCACTATCCAATGCGTATATGAATTCAACCCCAAAACCCTGCTCCCCCCTCCTCACCCTCATCCTCGCCGCCCTGCTGCTCTCCCCTGCCGCCCGCGCCGATGAGCAGACCGAATTCTTTGAAAAGAGAATCCGCCCCGTCCTCCTCGACCACTGCCTCAAATGCCACGGCGAGAAAAAAAGCGAAAACAACCTGCGCGTCGATAGCCTTCAAGCCCTCACCAAAGGCGGCGACATCGGCCCGGCCATCGTCCCCGGCGACCCCGAAAAAAGCCTCCTCATCATCGCCCTGCGCTACGACAAAGAAGACCTCCAAATGCCTCCCAAAGCCAAACTCGACGATGCCATCATCGCCGACCTGACCAAATGGATAAAAGACGGCGCCCACTGGCCCCCTTCCGACAACCCCTCACCCTCCAGCCGCTCGCGGCGTGGCAACGTACATCGGGAGGTGATTCGGAACCAGATGTTCACCGCAACATCACCAAAGCGGTTATCGCATGAACACCGTTCATTCCCTATGAACACCGTTCGCGCCAACTGAACATCGTTCACTCAACACGTCGCCCCCAAAGCCTACCCACTCCCGTGGGGTGGGTGCCCCGCGCAAAAACCGCAAAAGTGAAACCGGTGCAAAAGACGACCAAAATCAGTACGTGTTAACACCTATATTTGAACCCCCCTTCCCTCCGGGGCCGGGGGGTCACCCCTCCAGCTTCGCCCCCAACCTGGTGATCAGGTCATCGAACTGCTCCAGCGAGTAGAAGTCGATCGCCAGCGTGCCGGTGCCCTTCTTCTTCCCCTGGTGGATACGCACCTTGGCTCCCAACTGTTGGGTGAGTTGTTTTTCCAGATCAGCCGTATGAGCGGTCCGGGCCCGTTTGGCTTTGGCGGCCCCTTTGTCACTGGCGGGACCGGCGGCATCGAGAACATCGCGGACCGCCTGTTCCACCTGCCGAACCGACCACGATTCCTTGACCGCGCGAATCGCCAAGGCCCGTTGAGCCTCGCCATCAGAAACGCCCGCCAGCACCTTGGCCTGGCCGGCCGAGAGCAGGCCATCACGGATGAACTGCTGGACATCGCCCTGCAAGGAGAGCAGCCGCAGGGAGTTGGTGATGGTCGAGCGATCCACCCCGACGCGGTCGGCAACCTGCTCGTGGCTTAACTGGTAGCGATCCACCAGTTGCTGGAAGGCTTCGCCGCGCTCGATGGGGTTGAGGTCTTCGCGCTGAAGGTTTTCGATCAGCGCCCACTCGGCGGTATCCTGATCGCCGAGGCTGCGAATGATCGCGGGGATTTCGGTGAGGTCCGCGAGTTGGGCCGCCCTCCACCGGCGTTCACCGGCGATCAGTTCGTACTGGCCCGGATGGTTCGGCCTGGCCCGCACGAGGATCGGCTGCATGACCCCATCGAGGCGTATGGAGGCGGCCAGTTGCTCCAGGGCGTGGGGGTCGAACTGCTTGCGGGGCTGATAGGGGTTGGGCGAAATGGAAGTGACCGCCAGCGACCGGACGATCGCGGCAGGCAGGGGGTCGGTATCCGATGATTCCCCGATCATCATTTCAGCCGGGGCGATCGTGGCGAGCCTGGCTCGCGGCACAGCACTGTTTTCCGCGGTTTCAGCCGCTTGACCGGCAGGGGACGTCGCCCCGTTCATCAGGCTGCTCAAGCCGCGACCGAGGCGGGCGGGACGTGGTTTGTTGTCGTTGGACATGATGAACCTCCATGTTCGGGTGAATGGGCGATGCCATCCTACCAACATCGATTTCATTTTGGAAGGGCGGTTGAGGAGATTTTTCGACTTCAATGTTCCACGTGGAACATGTCGCAGATCGTTCGCACAACCATGTTCCACGTGGAACATCATCTCTCCCCTTGCCACATTCATCGATTGGCGGTAGGCTCTCGTTCATGGAAACACGACCCATCGAAGTCATTGCCCGTGGTGTGCTGGTTCACAATCAACAGGTGCTGCTTTGTCAGAACCGCAAACATGAACATCGCTTCCTTCCGGGGGGCCATGTCGATTTCAATGAACCGACCGGTTCAGCCTTGCTCCGTGAGGTTCGGGAAGAATTGGGCATCGAGTTGACCCTTGGGCGATTCCTAGGGGTCTTTGAATCCGCCTTCGATCAGCCACGCAAGAAGGGCGATGGCAACCGGCACCATCATGAGATCAACCTGGTATTTCAGTTGCTGCCGCCGACAGCCTCGGCATTCAGCCCGGCATCGCTTGTGAGCCAGGAAGAACACATCCAGTTTATATGGGCTCCCATTGATGCGCTGGGTAAAGCAGGGGGGTTGTCGGTTCTCCCGCAAGGCATCGAAACGATCATTCATCTGGTGCCTCACCTTTCCGAGCGGGCAACAGATGTTCCGCAGCTACTGAGTCACTTCTCCTGAACAGGCAACGTCGCATCGGAAACCCACGCAACATTTATCGTAAGCATTTTGCAATACAATTGTTATGATATAGATGTCTCGACCGTCGCACCATCTCATCAAGTTTTCCACTCGCCCTGTCCGATAGCGAAAGGGAGGCTTCGCATGATCGATCCGATCCACTCCGGTACCGCATCTTCGACGCAGCCGACGACTGCCCGCGCGGTCGAACTGGAGACGGTCGAAAGTCTCCTGGCGGAGTTCGCCAAGCTTGAGGCGCAGCTTCAGCAGGTGCGCGAAGGCCTGACCCATTCCCATCGCCTGGCCACCCTGGGCACCATCGCCAGCATCATCGCCCACGAGTTCAACAACATCCTCACCCCGATGATCAGCTACGGCCAGCTTGCGTTGGCCCGGCCTGATGATCACGAGCTGATGCGCAAGGCGGTGGAGCGTTCGCTTGGGGGCGCCGAGCGGGCTGCAAGAATATGCTCATCGCTTTTGGGATTCTCGCGTGAGGCCGATGAGCGGCTGGCCGCGCCGCTGATTCGGACGATTGATGAAACGATCGCCTGTCTGAGCCGGGATCCGAAGAAGGATGGGATCGTTCTGAGCATCGATGTGCCTGATGTGCAGGTCGCCATCGCTCCGCTGAGTCTTCAGCAGGTGCTGCTCAATCTGATATTGAACGCCAAGAAGGCGATGGGACCGCGCGGCGGGAAGCTGCGCATCGGCGGCCGGGTGGAAGGGCGGATGGTTCATCTGGAGGTGGCGGACACCGGGCCGGGCATCCCGGCCGCGATCACCGCCAGGCTGTTTGAGCCGTTCGTCACGCAGCGACATGTTTCGGATCGGTCGGGTCTCGATGAAGCGACCGAACGCAAGGGCACCGGTCTGGGGCTGTGCATCTGCCGGGATTTGGTTCGTGCCGCGGGGGGGAGCATCTCGGTGCAAAGCGTTCCCGATCAGGGGGCCACGTTTCACATCACGCTGCCCAGGGCGGATGAGCTTTTTGAATCGACTTGAGTTTGATTGGGGATTCGGGGATCCGGGGGTTCATAGGCACGGCCACTTGAAGTGGCCGTGCCTTTTTCACATCAAATGCCTATCGACACATCGGTGCAGACTTTGGTATACTGTTGCATCGCCGGACCCATGGACGGATTCCCCGGAGCTTCACATGATGGATCATGACCCCTCTCGTTCTGGCTCGCCTTCCCAAGGCCCATCCAACCCCAAGCCTTCCCGGTGGCGCGAGATGTTTTCGCGTCAGCGTTTTGCGGCTTTTTCCGACCGCATCGGTCTGACCCGTCTGGCCCAGGTGCCGGGCATCGGCTGGGTGGTCGGCATCGCGGCGCTGGCGCTGCTCATTCAGGGCGTGGGTTTGGCGAACCTCGTCGCGGTCAACGAAGACAAGCAGAAGTGGGATGCCGCCAGCGGACAGCGGCAGCATCTGCTCGATGAACTTCGTTCGCTCGATGTTCAGAAGATCGAAGCCCGGCGGGAACTGCACACGCTCAAGGGCATGATCGATCACGAATCGGGCCGGCTCGCCCAGGTGCAGGCCACGCTCAAGCTCACGCATCAGCTGCGCGACGAAGCCCAGCGCGAGCAGGGGGCCGCCAGCAACGAAGCGAATCGCTTGCGCGAGGCGAATGAAGCCATCGCCACGCAGACCGGCGAACTGGCCGCGCGCCACGCCACGACGACCGCGCTGGTGACGCAGCTCGAATCGGATCGCCAGCGACTTGCCGGGGAGGTCGCAACATCAAAGAAGACCCTTGATGAACACCGCGCCGAAGTCGCCCGCGCCCGGCAGCATGTGAACGATCTCGACGGCAAGGCTGCCGCGACCCTCGAAGCGATCCGCCAGTCGCGCGAGGCTCAGGTTAAAGCGCAGGATCAGCTTGATGAGGCGGTGAAGCTCGCCGCCAAAGCCGCCGCCGAGGCCGAGGCCGGCAAGGTGAGGCTGGCATCGCTCGAACAGGAAATCACCCAGGCCGCCACTTCCATCGATGAACTTCGCAGGCAGCAGGCTTCACTGAAAGCATCGCTCGAAGCGGAAAAGAAGCTGGCCACGGAAGCAGGCGAAGGCCGCATCGCGGCCGAAACGGAACTGGCTTCGATCAGGGAGAAGCTGGCAAAGGCGGCGAAATCACTGGCGGAAAAACAAGGGGCCGCCGCCGCGGAGGAATCGCTGATCACCGCCGCCCAGACGCGAAACGATGTCCTCAAGACCCGCATCGCCAATCTCCAGGCGGAACTGAAACCGTTGGAGGAACAGCGTCTGTCCCTTGAGGCGGACATCGCCGGAAAGCGCAAGGAGCTTGAAACATTGCGTCAGGGCATCGAAGGCGCGCGGGCGGATGCGCAGTCGCCGCCCGTTCCCGTCGTGAAGCCGGGCGAGAAGAAAGAGAAATCCGTCGAGCCGCCGCCGATCGAGCCGAAGCCATCGCCGGATTCAACGGAGGAGGCCGAGTGATCGATTCGCACGATTCCGACGGGTCAATCGCGCGCCGATGTTTCGTGCTTGAAAATGGTTTGTTGTGTTTCGTTTCACGGAAGAACTCCAAGGTACGGAGGCCGGTCCATGCAGGTATTCGCCTATCTTCTTTACTTCGCTGTCAGTGCCGGGCTGCTTGGCGCTCTGGTCTGGTCTTACGTTCGCTTTCGTGAGAAGGCCGACAAGGCGCAGATGCTCGAAGCCAACGTGCCCGATGCGGCCAGGCTCGATGATCTCAAGGCCCGCGTCGCCGCCGAGGAAAAACGGCTGGGCGACATCCAGGCTCAGATGCGTTCACAGGGCACGCAGCTTTCCGATGCGCTCGAGGCGATCGAAGCCAAGCGCAAGGCGGAAGAATGGCTGGAGCTCAACCGCCCGGAGATCGCCTCGATCGAACGCGATCGGCTGGAACAGCGCGAGATTCGCGCCGCGGTGGAATCGCTCAAACAGGAACTGGCCGCGCTCACCGCCGAGCAGCGCGAACTGGTGCGCGACGGTTCCGCCGTGGAAGCCCGGCGGGCGCATGCCAGGGAGCAACTCGGCGCCGCTGCCGGTGAATTGCAGGAGAAAACGAAGAAACTTGAAGAGACCCAGCGCGTCGTCGAATCGCTTCAGGAGCGCCGCTCGCAGCTTCGCAATGAAGTGGCCGAGCTCGATGTGCTGGCGGATCGGCACAAGCGGCTCGATGGCGAAGTGGAGGAACTGACCCATCGCCGCAGGTCGCTTCATGAAGAAGTGGAGGCGGCGGAGCTCAAGCGTTCGCACCTCTTCCAGACGGTGACCACGCTGACCAAGGAATACGAACACAAGAGCGCCCAGCTTGATCAGGTGCAGACCGCGTTCACTTCGGTCAGCGATCAGCACGCCATGCTCAAGGCCCAGGTCGCCGAGCTTTCCGCGCTGGCCACGCGACACGAAGGGCTGGCGGCGAAGCACGACGCGATGACGCAGCAGGTCGATCATCTGCTGCAACAGAAAAGCGAACTGGCCCGCGAGGTCGCTTCATCGGAAGCCCGGCGCAAGGAACTGTCGCAGGAACTGTCGCAACTCAATGCCGGCCTCGATGAACAGGCGCAGGCATTGGAAGAGATGCGAACCGCCTGCGAATCGCTGCGCGAGGAACGGTCGCAGCTCAAGGCGGAAACGGCGGAGTTTTCCGAGCTTTCCAGGCGGCAGCGGGAACTGTCGCAGGAACTGGCCGCGCTCGTTTCGCAGCGGGACCACACGAATCAGGAGGCGCTCAACAGCCGGCAGCAGAAGGAGCAGCTTCTGTCGCAACTGACGCCGCTTCGCAGCGATGTGGAGGACGCCACGCGGACGCTCGTCGAAATGCGGACCGCCATCGATGCGCTGCGCGAGCGGCAGGGGGTTCTCAAGGGTGAATTGGCCGAGCTTGAATCGCTCTCCAAACAGCAGCAGGCCCTGCGCGAAGAGGTCGAATCGCTGCAAGCCCGGCAGCGCGAACTGGCGAATGTCGTGCATGGCGCCGAGGCCCGCAAGCATCAACTGGAGGAACAGGTCGCGCCGCTGTCGAGCGAACTGACCGAAAAATCGCGGCTGCTCCAGCAGACCCGTGCCGCGTTCGATGCCTTGTGCGAACGGCAGGGGTTGCTCAAGGCGGAAGTGGCCCAACTCGATGGCCTGCTCAAGCGGCAGGAATCGCTTCAGGTCGAAGTCGAATCGCTCACCCGGCAGCAGCGCGAACTGGCGGGCGTTGTCAGCAACCAGCAGATGCACAAGCAGGAACTGGAGCAGAAGATTTCCGCGATGGCGTCGGAGTTTTCGCAGACCTCGCAGCGGCTCGACGAAGCCCGCCACGCATTCGATTCGCTCTGCGAACGGCAAGGCGCGCTCAAGGCCGAGGTCGCGGAACTCGAAGGTCTGTCGCAGCAGCAAAAGGGCCTGCGCATCGAAGTGGAAGCGCTCACCCAGGAACAGCATCAGCTTGTCTCCACGCTGGCTCATCAGCAATCGCGCAAGGAGCAACTGGAACAGGAACTGGCTTCGCTCACCGGCAATCATCACAACATCACGCAGCAGCTTGCCGAGGCTCGTCATGCGTTTGATGTGCTGTGTGAAAAGCAAGGCAGCCTCAAGGCGGAAGTCGCGGAATACGCGGCCCTGGCCCAGCAGCAGCGCACGCTTCACGAACAGGTCGAGCACCTGACCCAACAGCAGCGCGAACTGGCGATCAACGTCTCCTCGCGGCTCGATCAAAAGGCCCAGCTTGATGAAGGCATCAGCGCCGCCAAGGCCGAATTCGCCGATGTCAGCAGCCGGCTCAGCGAAGCCCGCGGCGAGGTGCAAGAGCTGGCCCAGCGTCATGGTTCGCTCAAGGCCGAGGTGATTCAGCTCGAAAGCCTGGCCCAGCAGCAGCGGGCGCTGCGTGAGGAAGTCGCGTCGCTGAGCGATCGGCAGCGCGAGCTGGCATCGACCGTCGCCGCCCACGATTCGCAGCGAATCGCCCTCGAAGAACAACTGCTCACCATCAGGATCGAGTTCGACGAAACCTCCACCCGCCTGGGTGAATCGCGAACGGCCTTCGATTCCCTCTGCGAACGGCAGGGCACGCTCAAGGCCCAGGTCATCGAACTCGAAGCCATGGCCCAGCGCGATGCCAGGCTCCGTGAACAGGTGGAAATGCTGTCGCATCGTCATGCGGAGACAACCGCCGCCGTTGGGCAGCTGCACTCGGAAAAACAGCAACTCGAAAACCAGATCGCCCCGCTGCGGCACGACCTCGAAGAGAAGACCCGTCTGCTCCACGACACCCGCATCGCCGTCGAAGCGATGCGCGAACGGCAGGGGGCGCTCAAGGGTGAAATCGCCGAGCTCGAAGCCCTGTCGGCTCGCCAGAAGGCGTTGCAGATTCAGGTCGATGACCTCACCAAGCAACAGCGCGAACTGGCATCGAGCGTGTCGCATCATGAAGCCCGTCGCCAACAGCTTGAAGATCAGATCGCCCCGCTGAGCGAGGAGTTGGCGCACAAGACGCAGAGCATGTTGCAGACGCGCGAAGCGGTCGATCAGCTCGCGCAGAAACAGGCGGCGCTGAAGGCGGAAGTGGCGGAGCTTGAAGTGCTCTCCGCGCGGCAGCGATCGCTGCAATCGCAGGTCGGCGAGCTGACCTCGCAGCATACCGAGCTTTCGCATCACGTCGCCGCCGCCACGCATCAGAAGGATTCACTGGAAGACCAACTGGCTTCCATCACCGCGGAGCTTGGCGACAAGAGCTCGGCTCTCGAATCCACCAAGGCCGCGTGGCACGACCTGCGCGACAGGCAGGCCTCGCTCAAGACCGAAGTGGCCGAGCTCGACGCCCTGGCCAATCGCTTCCGCGCGCTGCAAAGCGAAGTCACCTCGCTCTCGGGTCGGCAGTCGGAACTGTCGAAGCAGGTGTCCGTCGCGGATTCGCGCAAGGTGAAGCTGGATGAAGAACTGGCGACGGCCACCGCTGAATTGCAGGAGAAAACGCACGCCCTTGAGGAAACCCGCGCTGCCGTCGATTCCCTTCAGGAACGCCGCGCCGGCCTGCGGGCGGAGGTGGCGGACCTGGAAGCGCTGGCGAAAAAACATGCCACGCTCACGCAGCACGTCGATCAGCTTTCCGCCGCCAAACGTGAATTGGATCAGGCCCTGATGACCTGCAACGTGCAGAAGGGGACCGCCGAGCGCGAGCTTGTCGTGCTGCATGAACAGCTTGAAGATCGCACACGGACGCTCGATGAAACCAAGGCCCTCCACCAGGAACTCACGCAGCAGGTGGCGTCGCTTCGCACGCAGGTTTCCGAGCTGACCGTGCTCGCCGAGCGTCATGCGAAACTGGAAAACGAAGTCGCATCGCTGACTTCCAGGCATGCGGAGCTTGACGCCCAGCTCACCTCCGCCGGCCAGCGCAAGGTGGACCGCGACAACGAACTGGCGGAGGTCACTTCGCAGCTTGCCGAGCGTCGCAAGGCGATGGATGAGACGGGCAAGGCGGTCGAGGCGCTCAAGATTCAGCGCAACGCGCTCACCGCGGAAGTGGCGGATCTCGAAGCCCTCGCCACGCGGCATCGTGAACTTGAAGAGCAGATTGCCGATCTTTCCGAACAGGCCAAGGAGCTGGCCCACGAAGTCGGCTCAGGCCAGATGCGTCGCACGCAGTTGCAGGAGAAGCTCGACACCATCACGAAGCAGATCAAGGAACACGAAGACACCCTCAAGGAAGGCCGGACGGAGATCGACCTGCTCCGCGAGGTCAGGGGCGGACTCAAGGCGGAAGTTTCCGAACTCACCAAGCTCAGCGAAACCTATCAGCAGATGAAGAATGCCGTCAGCGATCTGACGCAGAAGAACGCCAGGCTCCAGATCGAAGTCGCCTCGCTGGATGTGAAAAAGAGCGAAGCCTCCGAGCGGGCCGGCTCGCTGGCCGAGGAACTGGCCCGGCGCACGAAAACGCTCGAAGAGGTTCGCGGCGATTACGACGCCCTCCGCGAGCAGCACGCATCGCTCAAGGCGGAAGTCTCCGAGTTGTCCGTCCTCTCGCATTCGCGCCGGGAGGAATCGGAGACACTGGGCAGCCGGCTGCGCGAGCTGGTGCAGAATCTCCAGCAGAAATCGAAGGTTCTCGATGAAACGAAAAAACGCCACGACCAGCTTTCCGAAGAGGTCTCCGGTCTGGCGGCCCGTCGCGAACAACTTGAAAAGACGGTCGAGGTCGTTAGCGACACGCTCAAGGAACTGCGGTTGCAGACCGGTTATAGAGGCAACAATGCCGGGCCGCTCTCGGAGCTCTGGAAGCCCGCGCTGCTCAAGAGCGAGTTCACCGGGCCGCGCGGTGATGATGAGCAAAGCTGCCTGAAGCAGACCAAGAAATATCTGAGCAACATGGGGCTGCGGTTCCCCTCGCGCGTGGTCAATGCGTTCCACACGTCGCTCAAGGTGGCCGAGGTTTCGCCGCTGGTCGTGCTGGCCGGCATCAGCGGCACGGGCAAGAGCGAACTGGCGCGCCGTTATGCGGAAGGCATGGGCATGCACTTTTTGAACCTGCCCGTGCAGCCGCGCTGGGATTCGCCGCAGGACATGTTCGGCTTCTTCAACTACATCGAAAACCAGTACCGCGCCACCGAGCTGGCCCGCGCCCTGGTGCAGATGGATCCCTTCGCCAACGATTCCAGCCGCGGTTGGCAGACGCCCGAAGGCTGGGACCACGGCCTGAGCGATCGCATGCTCGTCGTGCTGCTCGATGAGATGAACCTGGCCCGCGTCGAGTATTACTTCAGCGAATTCCTCTCGCGCCTCGAAACGCGCCGCGGCATCCGCAAGAGCAGCGCCAACGATCGCCGCAAGGCGGAGATCACGCTCGAAGTGGGCATGCATGGCGCCACCGATCCGACGATGCGGCTGTTCGTCGATACGAACGTGCTCTTCGTGGGCACCATCAATGAAGATGAAACGACGCAGACGCTCTCGGAAAAAGTCGTTGACCGATCCAACGTGATGGCCTTCGGCCGGCCGCCCAGGCTCACCGACATGCCGCGCATGCTGGCGGGCAACACCAACGGCAGCGGCGGACACCACAGCGAAAAATTCGTCGCCTTCAAACAGTGGCAGCAGTGGCTGCGCAAGGAAAGCGATCTGGAATCGGGCGCGGGCGCGCAGGTCAACCGCTGGATTGAAGAAATGAACCAGGCGATGGAAATGATTCGCCGGCCCTTCGCGTTCCGCACTCACGCGGCGATCCGCGCCTATGCCGCCAACTATCCCGATCAGGGCGACAAGGGCCTGAGCCTGGCGATGGCGGATCAGATCGAGCAGAAGATTCTGCCCAAGTTCCGCGGCCTCGATCCCAATGAAGAAAACGTCGGCAGGTCGCTGGATCGCATCGTGGGCCTGCTTGATGAGCTGGGCGACGGCGCCCTGATCAGCGCGATCGAAAGCAGCCGGCGCGACGGCACCCGCGAGCATCAGTTCATCTTCCGCGGCGTGGATCGCAGCGCGGACCTGGCGGAAGTGGGGGTTTGAAGTTGATTTCGGATTTCGGATTTGCGATTTCGGATTTGGGGTTGGGGATTGGGCGGCATGGGCCGCTGTTGAAGCCGTTGGATTTGAGATTTGAAATTTGAGATTTCAGAGGTGGGATGTAAATGCGAGATTTGCCATGGTGCTCACGCTTGACAGTCGGAGTCGTGCCTTGACGCTTGCATCACCCGTTGTTCCGCAGGCCACGCTCGTGCAGCGGTGGGCGACGCGACCAGACATCGGTTCACCGGCCGGGCATGGCGGTCGGCCTGCGCTGATGACGCCGGCCTCGGTCGTGAGCGTGATCGTCGATGCCACCGGTGAATCACTTCCGCTGCTGGCCCGGTTCACCGATGAAAGGCGAATGGACTGGAAAAAGTGGGATTTACCGGCCACTTTCAGCGAAAGTGACACCGGCCCGGCCCGCGATGACATCGGCCTCAAGCTGCACACGCCCGGCAAAGCGCCGCAGTCCGTCCGCGCGATTCTCGATGGCGGCCTGCCCCGCAATGTCCGCCACATCGGCGGCGATTCTGTTTCCATCTCCGCGTCGCATCTGCCCGCCCATCATTACCGCATGGCCAGCGATGTGGCCGAGGCGCTTTACGATCAGCACATCGATCTCGTCGGCGATCTGTATGACAGTGCGAATGTGGATGGCGATGTTTTCTGGGACGGTCCCGCCGGCGGCGTCGCGGCCTGGCCTCTGGAGCGCGTGCTCGACGGCTGGAAGCTGGCGGCCCTGCGCGATGAGCCCAGGCCTGCCTTCATCGTGAAACTCGCGGCAACCATCGCGCCGCTGCTCAATGAAGTTTCGCTGATGCCTCGCAGGCAACTGACCCGCGAGCGCCGCTATCAGCAGGCCGGCCGCGTGCAGGAGATTGATGCGACATGTCTGCGCTGGCTTGCCAGGCAACCGGGCTGCACCGTCGCGGAAAAAGCCGGAGCGAAGCAGCAGGCGCTGGGCATCGATCGTGTCGAACATGCCGACACGCTGGAAAACCGCATCGTCCGCGAGCTGATGCGCCATGCCCTGGAAGCCTGCGAAAGGTATCTGAGCGAAAACGCGCTCGATGCCGAGCATGAGCGCGTGGCCTCGGTGCGCGAGTTCAAGCGGCAGCTCGATCATCTGTGGCGCGTGTCGCCTTTGCGAAATGTCACACCGCTGGCGGGTATTCCGCATCCCAATTACGTGCTTCAGCGCGATCCGCGTTACCGTCCGCTCTGGAAGGCTTATGTCATGCTGCTGAAGCAGAACCTTCAGCGCAAGCAGGCATGGCGCTGGCGGCATCGTGTCTGGCAGGAGGCGATGACGCTGGCGGTGCTTGCGGCGCTGGGCAACATCGCGCCCCACAGCGGAGCGATGCGCTCAGGCACGCTGATTCGCGCCGAGCAGGAAGCAGGGCGGTTCATCGATCAGCGCACGGCGTTTGGCCGGTGCGAAATTTATCGCGGTCTCAGCGGTGCCGACGGCATCGATCCCGGCTGGCGGGTGCATGTGGTCGAGCAGCATCAGTTCGCGGCCTATCGTGCCTGCACCCCGTTCCCCGAGCAGCTTGCGCAACTGGCGCCCGATCTGGCGGTGGTGATTTACGACGGCGAGCGGCCCGACAAACCGGCCAGGCGCATCCTCGCGTTCTGGTCGCTGTTTGATTTCGATCTGGATGAGGATCACCTGGGCGGTCGCTGCAAGGAGATCGATCAGGGCCTGCGGATGATCCGATCCGACAGCGAGCTGCAAGGCATCGTCGTGCAGCCGAAGCTGCGCACCGCGGCCGGCAGCAGACATGTGGATGAGGCGACGGTGCAGCGTTGCAGCGGATATCGCATGGCGTTGCCGTTGCAGTCGCAGTCGGGCGTGTTCGATCGTGTATTACGCCAGGCATTGGAAATCGCATGACAGTCGGCCGTCCGCCTTGGCGGATGAAGAAACATCGACAGCGCGGAAAACACCGGCATGACCACCACGGCAAACACATCGAAGGAACCGATGAAAGTGCAGGGCGCGAACAAGGATTCGCGCCCTGATGCGTCGCCATCTTCGATGGAGCGCACCCTGGGCATCGAGATCGAGGCGGCACAGGCCCGACTGGTGGAAGTGATCGATGGCTGCATGGAGGATGGTGCGACCGCCCGCACGAAGAAGCGCGAATCCGTCATCGTGGTGCGCGAGTCTGCATCCGTTGCCGCCACGCCGGCGCGAGCGGCAATGACAACTTCAACGGCCGGCAAGCCGCGCGTGGTCTATCAGCGACCGGTGAATCCGAAACTGGTATCCGCCCATCAGCCGGCGCCGGTCGCCGCGCCATTTGCCGTGAAAGCCGGTGCGCCAACCGCATCCGCATCATCTGGGAGCACTGCTTCGGATGCGGCGGAGACCAAGACGGCGGCGAAGATCTCGGCGCTGCCGCGCATCATCGCGCCGCCCGATGAAGCGATCGCACCCTCGGCGATTTTGCCGCGTTTTGCAGGCGAACCGTTGCGTGCGGATCTGCGCTGGCCGCCGCAGGCGCGCGGCACGGGCGAGGTCTGGCCCCCTGAGGCGCGCATTGAATCGGGGCAGACCTGCGGCCGTTTTCCGCTGGCCTATGCCTGGCACATGCTTGAGGCGCGCGAGCCCTGGTCGTGGAACACCGAAGGCCGATTGACGCAGCTCCCCGCGGCGCAGGCGATCGCCCAGGCGGTTGAAACATTGATGAAGCCGGCGAATCGCGCGCATAAAACCGACTCGAAGGAACATCGGAACAATCAGTCGAAATCGAATGATCGCGAGCCTTGTGCGCTGATCATTCCCGATCATCTTTCAACCGCGGCGCAGCAGGATTTGCTTGATGCCGCCGGCGCGCATCATCTCAATCTTTCGCTCCTGCCCCGCCCGATCGCGGCGGCGATGGCCTGGTGCGATCGACATGCCAATGAACTCGATGCGGATCGCGCGGAACCCGACCGGCCTGTCGGTTCCATCCTCGTGATGCACATGGGGCTGGACATGTGGGAGGTGACCACGGTGGACATCATCCCGCGCCGCATCGGCGGTGCGCTCCGATTCATTCCGGCGCGAAGACGAAACCCCATCGCGCCGCTGCCAAGCTTCGGCATCGAGCTGATGCATCGCCTGGCGATTCGCTCGCTCGAAATGTCCTACCAGCAGATGAGCGCGGCCCGCGTGTGGGAGCTGATCTGGTGTACGCCCTGGCTCAAGGCGGCGATCTCGATGCTCAGCGATGGCGATGTCCCGTTTCCTTCGGTCGTCGCGCTGGCCAAGCACGCGCGGTCCGGTGAGTTTCTCAAGCAGCAATGCCGGCAGGCCACGCAGCGCATCTTCCGCGCCGTCGAGCCGGTGGCGGGATTGCTGCGGCAATGCCTGGGCAAGACGCCGCAGTTCACCGACATCCGCGACTGGTTCGCCCGGCGGAAACTCGATGCGCCTGCCGAGGGTTATCTTGGGGCGATCATCACCGGTCCGATGGCGAACATGCCGCTGGACAAGGATTCGATCGGCCGGCATCACCTGCTGAAAATCTGGCCCAGGCCGGTGCGGGTGATGATCGAAGGCGTCACCGAACCCGTGGGATTGCTGGCGCGAAGCGCGGGCTGGCATGGCGATTTTCTGCGGCGAAAAGAACGGGGCGATGATGATGCGCCGGTGCCGACGTATCTGGAAAAGCCGCCTCGCGTGCGCATCGCGGCCACGGTGCAGGGTCAGCCGGCGTGGGTCGATCTGTTCGATGATCAGGCCCGCCATGTGGAAGGCGGCGTTGCGATCACCCGTCCGCAGCCGCTGACGGGTTTTCCGATCAAGCCGGACACGACGAAATTCAAGATCGCCATCGATCACGAAGACTGGCCGACGGTCCGCATCGCGGCGGCGACGTTGCCCCAGGTTCTGTCGGAGCCTCAGCCGGTGGAGCTGCACGCATCGCTGCGCGGCTCGCACGGTTTTCCTGAGATCGAACTGGTGCCGGTGCGTGAAGGGCTGTTCGGCCGCCGGCGCGTGTTGATCGACATGCGGACGATGAAGGAGACGGGCAAAAATGCGGAAGAGTTTTTGCGCGGCGTCGCCGCGACGTGAAAAGTGGTGGTTTGCGCCGAAACTCAGTTTTCGTCGGGTGGCTGGGACTGAAGCTTTGCGCAAGCCCCGGCCCAGGCGACCTTCAGCCTTCAGCCTTCAGCCTTCAGTCTTCAGTCTTCAGTTGCGCCACCTTGCTTCGTGCATCTGGGCCGGGGCTTGCGCAGAGTCCCAGCCACCCACGGCTCCTTCGGCTCTTCCAGCTCTTCCGGCTCTTTTGGCTCTTTTGGCTCTTTTGGCTTTTCCGCCCCCCCGCTACGCCAGCTTCAATTCGCCGGTGCTGTCGCCGAAGCGCTCGGCGGGGACGCCCATGCGGCCGAGCATGGAGAGGTAGAGATTGCACAGCGGCGTATGTTTGCCGCTGCGCAGGTGGCGGCCGGTGTCGATGGCGCCTCCCGCGCGGCCGGCCAGGAGGATCGGCAGGTTGTTGGGGTCGTGGCGGTTGCCATCGGACATGCTTGAGCCGAAGAGGATCATGCTGTTGTCCAGCAGCGTGCCCTGGCCTTCCTTGATCGACTGCATCTTTCGGATCATGTAGGTGAACTGCTCGACGTGCCAGCGGTTGATCTTGCTGTAAGGCTCGTACTTTTCCGGCTTGCCTTCGTGGTGCGAAAACTCGTGGTGCCCGCCCTTGACGCCATCGATCAGCCCGGTGAAGTTCCGGCCCGAGACGCAGTTGGCGAACATGAAGCTGCTGATGCGCGTCGAGTCGGTCTGGAAGCCGAGCACGATCAGATCGAGCATCAGGCGGACATGTTCCAGATGATTGTCCGGCCGCTCGGCGGCAGGCAGCGCGACCTGGCCGGGGGTTTGCGAAGGCTTCCAGGTGCGCGGATCGGGGCGGGAGAAAAACGCGATGCGTTTTTCCACGGCCCGAATCGAATCGAGATATTCATCGAGCTTGAACTGGTCATCGCGCCCCAGCGATTTGCGAAGCTGTTTGGCGTCCTCCATCGCCAGGTCGAGCAGGCTTTGATCATCGGCGCGGCGGCGCAGGTCGGCGGCGCCGCCGGCCTGGGCGCTCATGAGCCGTTGATAGGCGAGTCGCGGGTTGATCTCCTTGGCGGCGGGGGTGGTCGCGTTGCGCCAGGAGATGTTGGAGCCGTAGAGCCGGGTATAGCCCACGTTGCTGTCGATGCCGGAGATGACGGGATCGATGCCCAGTTCCATCGAAGGCAGCGGCGTCAGGCCGCCGATTTTCCGGGCGGCGAGTTGATCCACGGAGATGCCGCCGGCGGAGATTTCCTTGCCGACGGTTTTGTGAACCTGAAGGCCGGTGAGGAAGTTGGCGGTCTTGGCGTAGTGGCCGTCGCCCGAACGGCTGAACTTCTTGTCGAGGTTGGAAAGGACCAGCACTTCCTTTTTGAGATCACCCAGCGGTTCGAGCGCGAAGGGCGGTTGATAATCGGGGCCTTCCTGCTGGGGCACCCAGTTCTTCTCATAGACGCCGTTGGGGAAAAACAGCGCCGCCATGCGGACCGGCGGCCTGGCGGCGGAAGCCGCAGCGCCGACCGCGCCGCTGGGCGCGGAAGCGGCAGCTTCGGACGCGATCGCCTTGGCCGGCGCCATCGCATCCATCAAAGGCAGCGCGATGGAGACGCCCGCGCCGCGGAGAAAGGTACGCCGTGAGATTCGCCAGGGTTTTGATGCCATTTTACAACCTCTTATTGGTGCAAAAAACCGGGAGTGCTATACTTTCATCATGACCGAACAGCAACTCGACCATCTGCTCAGCCGCGATCCCTTCGTCCCGCTCCGGCTTCATCTGACCGATGGACGGAAGATCGACGTCTTCAATCCCGGCCTCGCGTTCATCAACCGGCTCGCCCTTTACGTTTTCCGCGTCGACCGGCCGGATAGCCACATTGTGGATGACCACCACCTGATCGCCCTGCGTCATATTGTCAGTGTCGAGCAGGTTGTAACATCCCATCAGTCGCCTTCGTGATTCATTTCCGCACGCTCTGCGACGCGCCAGGATCGCGAGTTCCGACGCATATGCGCAATATCGGCCATCCTTCAACCATTTCCAATCGCCGCACATCGTTTGATCACGCGGCTTCCACGACCATCGCCGGCGGGTTCGATGATGACGAGATAGTTCATCGTTCACCTTTTCAATAGGTGGACTATTTTGAGCATTGGAACCCTCACTTCTTCGCAAACCGGTGCTGAAACGGGTGGCTCAGCACGATCGTTTCGATCAGCGTGACCGCCTTGTAATCATCGGCTTTCAGGGCCTTCATCGCGTCGTCGATCACGCACTGGTCGAACTTGTTCAGGCTCCTGCCCAGGGCGTAGCCCAGCATTTTACGCGACAGGTTCCGCACAATCTCGTCCTTCTTCTTCAGCAGAACGCCCTTGAGTTCCTGCGGATTGCCGAACTTTTCGCCGCCGGGGAGGATGCCGGAGCTGTCGATGATCTCGCCGGAAATCCGCGTTCGGTATTGGCCGATGGCGTCGAAGTTCTCCAGGCCGAAGCCCAGCGGGTCCATCCGCGAATGGCACGAGGCACATTCGGGATTCTTGCGGTGCTGCTCCAGTTGCTGCCGCATCGTCAGCCCGGCATGTTTCTCTTCATCGGCGGGCAGCGAAGGCACATCCGGCGGCGGGGGCGGCACGCGGCTGCCCAGCAGATCCTCCAGCACCCACTTGCCGCGCAGCACGGGACTCGTCCGCAGCGGATAGCTCGTCACCGTATGCACCGCCGCCAGACCCAGCACGCCCCCGCGGCTGCGGTCGGCCAGCTTCACCCGCCGCATCGCCGGGCCTTTGACATCCTTCACGCCGTAGTGGGCCGCCAGCCGTTCGTTCATGAACGTATGGTCGCTGTCGATCAGCGTGATCAGACTGCGGTTGTTGCTCACCACATCATGAAACAGATGGATCGCCTCATCGCGCATCGCCGCCAGCAGGGCGTCATCAAACTGCGGATACTTTTTCGGATCAGGCCTCACGGTGTTGCCCAGCGGCTCCAGACCCAGCCACTGAATCGCAAAACTTTCCCCCATCGCCCTGGCGCGCGGGTCGGCCAGCATCCGGCGAATCTGCGACCGCATCACCCCGCGATCGTGCAGCCTTCCGCTCTGCGCCAGGGAGAGCAGTTCCTCATCCGGCGGCGATGCCCATAAGAAATACGAAAGCCGCGATGCCAGCGGAAAATGACCGAGACGATAGACGCCCTCCTGCTCAGGCTCCGGCTCGACAAGGAACAGAAAGTTCGGCGAAATGAGCGCCGCCTTGAGCGAAAGTCGCAGCGAAGCCTCATACGAATCGCCTCGCTTGCGGGCATGATCAAACATCGAAAGCAGGCGATCGATTTCACCCTCGGCCACCGGTCTGCGGAAGGCGCGGCGGGCAAAGGTTGAAACAACCTGCCTCGCCGCATCGCGCGGCGAAAGCCTGTCGCCGGGCTTGACGCCCAGCAGTCGCTGCCGGGCCTTGTCGATGTCGGCCGGCGTGATGCCGTTGCGGATCATCGCCTGCTTTGCCGCATCAGGCGGCGTCTTTCCCTCGTGCAGCACCGCGCTCATCACCAGGTCCGCCGCCTCCAGGTATTTCTCCATCAGGATGGGCGAAGTGAACAGGGCGTCGCCGTTGTTGTCGAACCCTTCGCCGCCCGAGCCGTCGGCGGGGAAGATGGCGCCGGGCTTGAGGTCCACGCCCAGCAGATCGCGGACGGAGTTGTCGTACTCCGTGCGGTTGAGCCGACGGCTCATCACGTAGCCCTTGTAGAAGTTCTGCGTCTTGTCCGTGGCCAGTTTGGTGCAATCGGTCCCCGGAGCGCGCGGCACCCTTTCGATCCACCGGCGAACCTTGTTGCGCTGATCATCATTGAACTGCCGACTGCCTTCGGGCGGCATCTCGTGGGCGTTGATCCGCTCCAGCGCCTTGTCCCACATTTCCACATGCAGCAACGCCGATTCACCCGTGGCCAGTTGCTCCAGATTCAAGTCGGCGCGGGCCCGCTTGTCGCCGTGACAGTTGAAGCACAGCGAAGCCAGAATCGGACGAACCTCATCCTCATAACCGGCCTCGATCGGCTTGCGAGGCTTGGCCGGCTGCGGCGCGGGATCGGCCGGCTTCTTGTCCTCGGCCCGCAGCGGCATCGCCGCCACGAACGCGATCAGCAACAGAGTTAAATATGAATGGCGTGTCATCGTGTCATCACTCGATGGTCAGAGGTGAGGGGACAGGAAAAAGCCCTCAGCCGCTTGCGGCTTCGCTCCGACCTCCGACCTCTGCCCTCCGACCCAATCATAGTTGGCCCCACTCCCCATTCAAGCACCACACGCAATGGCGAAGCAATTGAAGATTGACCCGAAAGGCCCGAAGATTACAGGTGGGACTCCGGGGGACTCCGGGGGACTCCTGAATAATCTCACATCCAAGCCGCTTGCGGCGTAGCAATCCCCCGGTTCGCGGTACATCGGGGGTTATTCAGGATTCCCATGTGACGATGGCCAGGCTCAGTCAGGCAACCGATAGAAACGTGTTGCCGTGCCGCCGAAGATCGCCGCTTTCTCGGATGCGGAGACCGACCCCAGGGCGTCGATGATCGCCTGATGAGCCCGCCCATAGTCGCCGGCCAGTTCGCACACCGGCCAGTCGCTGCCGAACATGCAGCGATCCGCGCCGAAGGCGTTCAGGGCGATATCGACATACGGTTTCAGGTCCGCAGGTTTCCACTGTTGCCAGTGGGCTTCGGTGATCAGGCCGGAGAGTTTGCAATATAGATTGGGATAAGCGGCGGCGGCTTCAAGGTCTTCGCGCCAGCCATCGATATGTTGTTCGCGGATGCGGGGCTTCGCCAGATGATTGATCACCATCGGCAGGTTCGGAAGCAACCGCCCCAGGGTGGCCGCATGTTTCAGATGTTTGACATAAAACAGAAGATCAAACGGAATGTTGTGTTTCTCCAGCAGCTTCAACCCGCGCACCACCTGCGGGCGGATGATCCAGTCGTCATCAGGCTCATCCTGCACCACATGGCGAACGCCCACGAACTTGCGGAACGGTTTGAACTCCTCAATCTGCCCTTCACAACCATCGCCCGCCAGATCAACCCAGCCGACGACGCCCGCGATGAACGAATGTTGCTCCGCCAGACCCAGCACCCAGCGGTTCTCTTCAATGTTGTGTTGGGTCTGCACAAAAACCGATCGTTCAATCCCCGCCGCATCCAGATGCGGCTTCAAATCCCCCGGCAGATAATCCCGACAGATCGGCGCATGTCGCGGCCCGCGAAGCCAGTCGTATTGAAACGGCATCGAAAGCTGCCAGAAGTGTTGGTGTGCATCGATGTGCATGGCGGGGGGGTCGGGTGTCGGGTGTCGGGTGTCGGATTTCGGATTTCGGATTTCGTTTTGTGCCTGTTCCGCACCGTGTCGTTCCGACACCCGATACCCGATACCCGATACCCGAACCCCCATCAATCCATCCGCACGCCGATGTGCAACAGTATGTTCGCATATCGCTGCTGATCGGCGGTCTGCACCGTGAGTATATGATCCGGCGTGGCCACCGCATCATAAAACGCCCACTTCTCGATCGGCTTGAGCTTCAGCTTCGACTTCGCCGCCTTGAGCGTCGCGCGATACTCATCCCACACCGGCGGGTCCTGCGTCAGGGCGTACTGTCCCTCGGTTTCATACATCATCGTGTTGATCTCCTCGATGGGTATTGCCGAGAGTATCGCCTGCAAAACCTGGGTGCAGGTGACCAGCCCCGGCATCAGGTTCAGATGCACCAGTTCCGCGTTGGGGCCTTTCTTCGACGACGCCGGGTAATTGCCGTCGGCGATCAGGATGGACCCGTGATGGCCCGCCTTGGCGAGCGCGGAGAGGATCTGCGGATGAATCAGTTGCGATTTGAGCATAAGTATATTCCCATTTATTTGGCCGTTCGCCTCGGCGAACGGCGTCCTGCAAACGCCACGCATATGCAACATGACCTTACATTCCCGCCTTCAGCGCCTCCAGATGTTTGGCAAAGTGTTCGGCGAGAACCTCTGTGTAGGTGTCCTGATGCGTTTTGAGCACGCTTTTGAGTTCCCTGCCCAGCGTCGGGTGGGTGAGCACGGAGCCGAAGGTGCAGTGCAGTATCTGTCTGCCGCCGTTGGTGAAACCGACGGGCTTCTTCGAGCGGATGTCGCGCCAGCGCTCAAGGTAATGCTGCTCCAACTCCACAACACTCGCCACGGCCTCCTCCGGCGGCGCGGATTTGAGCGTGGCCGAGACGTGGTAGGTCGCCTTGTCGATGTCGTAACGCTCGCGCGAAAAGCGAACGATCTCGCGGAACAGTTTCTCATCATGTATGGCCGCCACGCGAACCGCTTCGAGATAGCTCGTGCCCGCGGTCTTGACGTGGAACATGCCCTTGGTTGCCTTGGCGAAATCGGTGTATATCGAAAGCTTGTCGGAACCCGAATGCAGGCTGAGTTTGTAAGGCCCCAGCAGGGCGGCGATCGCGGCATGATCCGCCAGCGATTTGCGAAGGGCCTTGAGATCACCCTTGAAATCCACCCCTTTTTCAAACTCGCCGATGAAGCGCGGCGCCAGGCTCACCAGCTTCATGCCATGACGCAGGCACTGGTCGGCGATGATGTAATGCTCGGCAGGCGTGGTGGGCTGATCGGTTTCATCGACGCTCAATTCGATTTCATAAGGCTTGCGGTTCCGCTGGGCCACCTGCCGAATATACGAAGCCAGAACAATCGCCTGGTTGATGGCGATGCCGTATTTCACCGCGCAGCGCATCAGGGTCTGTTCGTCGAGCCTGATGAGCGTCTTCGTCTTGAGCCTGATCGTTTTGTCTTTGTATGGATCGAACCAGGAAATCTGCGATTGGATTTGTTCGTATCTGGCGCGGAGCGTGGCTTCGTCGTAGTTGTCCGCGTGGCGATCGACGTGGCCGGAGGGGTCGATGGTGAAGAAGGTGAAGCCCGCTGCGGCGGTGCGATCGACATCATCGGGGGTTTTGAGATGGTCGGCATCCGCGCCGGTTTTGCCCTTCCAGCCTGCCGCCGCCATGCCGCGCAGCGAATCGCGCATGACATCGATCGGCTGCCTGCCGGTGCGGGCCATCTCGCGGATCGACTGTTGCGGAAAGATCGGCTTGATGCCTCTGCCCGCCCGTTTCATCGCGGCGACATGCCCGGGCGTCGCCAGCCCGGTGCGATCGCCAAAACCGAAGGAAGGGGAAAGGCCCAGGGGCACGGGGGTGGGAAGTTTCGTTGCCATGTCAGGATCATCCATCGTGAGTATGGTTGAGTATTGTGTATGAACGATCAGGAAAGCGAAGTGTACTTTCGGTACGCATCGATCGTCTGTTTGGCTGCCGCATCGGAATCAGGCCAGGGCAAAGCCTCGGCGGAAAGATAGCCTGAGTAAGCAACATCCCGAAGGGCGGCAACGATCGGCTCGTAGCTCATGTGCCCGCAGCCGGCGGGGCGACGGTTGGAATCCACGAAGTGAATGTGGCCGATGTGCTCCCCGCCGTGTCGCAGAGCCTGGGCGATGTCCGTCTCCTCGATGTTCATATGGAACAGGTCCGAGAGCAGCTTCACGTTTCGCGTGGCCAGTGTATCAAGCAGTTCAACCCCGGCGGCGGCGGTGTTCACCATGTTTGTTTCATACCGATTCAGCGGCTCGTAAAATAGAAGCGTGCCGGCCTCGCGGGCATGTTCGCCCAGCTCGTTGAGAGCCTCGCGCAACCAGTCAAAAGCCCGGGCTTTGTCAACGCCTTCGCCCCAGCGGCCCTGCATGGAGCCGATGATGGCCGGTGCGCTCAGCGGCGCGCCGAGGTCGATGATCGACTTGATGAAGTCGATCGCCTGGCGACGGGCGGCTTCGTCCGGTTGCACGAGGTGGAGCCTGTGTTTCACCCAGCCCGCGCCCGTGCCCACGGCTGCGACGGACAGGCCCAGGTCGCCGGTGAGCATCTTCACGAAGGTTGTGTCGATCGCCTCGGGACCGGGCGCGAAGATTTCCACCGCATCGAACCCCAGCGTTGCCGCCCGGCGGCAGGCGGTCGGGAGGTCGTCCCAATAGACAAAGGGGCCGCCGCGCGCTTCGGGGACCAGGCTGATGGTGATGGCGGATTTCATACATGGACTCATTGCGGGATCGTTATATGGATACGGAGGATACATTCGGACAATACATTGAAGCAATACGCCGTTCGCCAAGGCGAACGGCCAAATATGCGGATCATGCGACTTCGATGATCGCCTTGATCACGCCGGTTTCGGGTTTTGTGTAGGCGGGGAATGTTTCGATGACCTTGTCGAACGGCGTGCGGTGGGTGATCCAGGGTTTGGTGTCGATCGTGCCTTGCTCGATCAGTTGGATGATGCGGGCGAAGTCGGCGGGCAGCGCGTTTCGGCTGCACAGGAGGGTGCCTTCGGGGCGATGGAAGACGGTGTGTTTGAAGGCGACTTCCTGCGTGGTGATGCCGACGTAAACCAGGCGGCCGGTGGGGGCGATGTAGCCGAAGGCGTCGGACATGGACTTGTTGTTGCCGGTGGCGTCGATGACGACATCGGGCAGGTCGCCGCCGGTGGCGTCGCGCAGGTCCTTCTCCACATTGTCGGAAAGCTTGATGGTTTCATCGGCGCCCATCTGTTCCTTGCAGAAGTGAAGGCGGGTTTCGTTCATGTCGAGGATGATCGAGCGTGCGCCGGTGAGCTTGACGAACTCAAGGGTCGCCAGGCCGATGGGTCCGGCGCCGATGATCAGTATATTCTCGCCGGGCTGCGGTGTGCAGCGGTTGACCGCGTGGCAGCCGATGGCGAGGGTTTCGACGAGGGCCAGTTGGTCGTATTGCAGTCGGGAGGATGGATGCAGCTTGCGTGCAGGCAGGACGAACCGCTCGCGCAGGCCGCCATCCATCATCACGCCCAGCACCTTGAGATTCGCACAGCAGTTGCCCGCCCCCTTGCGGCAGGCCAGGCAGTTGCCGCAGTTCATGTAGGGTTCGACGGAGCAGCGGTCGCCGGGCTTGATGTTGGCGACGCCCTCGCCGATGGCCAGCACTTCAACGCCCAGTTCGTGACCGGGAATTCGCGGATAGCTGAAGAAGGGCATCTTGCCGAGGTAGCCGCTGATATCGGTGCCGCAGACCCCGACGCGATGGACGCGCACCATCGCTTCGCCGGCGGCGGGGGATGCGGGTTCGTCGATCTCTATATGTTTGAAGCTTTGCGGGGCTTCGAGGAGGAGGGCTTTCATCATCATGGGGAACAATCTTAAAATCGTGTAATCATTGGCTTTGCATCACAATCGGTCGATGAGGTGCAAAAATGTTGGAGGGAAAGCAAAATCTCGCTTTACAAATCAAGCGGACCGTCGATATAATAGGGCAGCGACCAGTCATGGGCCGACGTCAGTCGACTCTGGGTTAGTCCCCCTGGCCGCTCTTTTTATTGGTGTGGTGCTCCGTGAACCATGTCAGCACATCCATTTCTTCGGTTTTGTCTTCGTGAACAAGGCCGGCTGCGATGGCGATGCCTTGTTTGTCAAAGGGTTTCATTTCGCTTCCGCCGTCAGATTCAGCCTTTTTTCGCAGGCTGAGTGCAAACAGGTCGCACAACTGAAGTGGCAGGCTTGTTTGTGAATCGATGAAAAAGCCTTTCTCGATGATCTGGTTCAATCTTAGCTTTCCATCGAAATCGCGCAGCGCCCGGATCGACTTTTCAACATCCTTCACGATCTCCTTGTTATCGTCAGAGATCAGCATGCCTCTGGGCGAACCGGGGAGCGATCTAAGGTAACTGTCAACACATCGTGACAAGAGCGCGAAAGCAGGTACGTGTGGATTCAATTTCAATCCGCCGCTGAATTCCTTTGCCTGCCACATGGCGAATCTCTTCTTGTGGATCGGGCGGTGGATAAGCTTGACTCCGTGCCTTGCGCCTATCCGCATCCAAGTGTCCCTTAGTGAGATCCGATCATCCACACGGACGCCTTCAAAGCATCCGCGTCCGTTGCGCAAGTCCGCCGCATGCACCTCGAACCCTTCGATGTCACGCCATTGGGGAAGCAGTTCATCGAGTGCCGTTCGAAGTTCCGTTTCAAGATTTTGCCAGTGATCCTCAGCGACGATCATGGCGCATAGAACAAACACAGGTTGTTGCGGGTCATCCAAATTGGTTCCGGTATTGCCGGACTCATCGATATATACAAGGTGCATGACACATAATCCTGTGTTCTCAGGCGCCCCTATTGTCAAGCCTTCGGTCATTTAATTCACACCGGCGTCCGGTCATTATTCTTCGGCCTGCCTTCAATATAGAACCAGTTGTGTATGGGCTCGAGGATGTCGAGCACTTCCTTCAGCAGCGTCTGGTTGATCGGCTGGTCGGCCCACTGGACCCACTTGCGGACGTTGTCCGGCGAGGCGGAGCCGACGATGCAGGTGGCCATGTCCTCGTTGGCGATGGCGTATTGCAGGGCAAGCTGGGCGATATCCACGCCCCTGGCGGCGCAGTGGTCGGCGGCGGCCTTGGCGACTGCGCGGACCTGCGGGGTCGCCTTGTGCCAGGCGGGAAGCGGGGCGTTGGTGAGCAGCCTGGCGGAGAACGGGGCGGCATTCATGATGCCCACGTTCCTCGACTTGAGGTAGGGCGTCAGGTCGGCGAACATGGTGTTCTGCAATGTATAGTGATTGTATGAAAGAACCACATCCAGGTCGGTGCGGTCCAGAACATACCTGAATATGTTCATCGGGTAGCCGCTGATGCCGATGTGTCTGACCTTGCCCGCCTTCTGTATTTTGCGAAGGGCGGGGATTGTTTCATTGACGATCTGCGACATCTCGACAAACTCGATGTCGTGGCAGAGCATGATGTCCAGATGGTCCACGCCCATGCGTTTGAGGCTGACATCCACGCTCTCGGCCACCCGTCTGGCGGAGAAGTCGAAGTGGTCGGCATCGTAGCGGCCCAGCTTGCTGCCCAGGAGGTACTTGTCGCGCGGGATGTCGCGCAGGATGAAGCCGAGCAGACATTCGCTGGTGCCCCGGCCATAGAAGGGGGAGGTGTCGATGAAGTTCATGCCCAGATCGAGGGCGACATGGACCGACTGCATGGCCTGCGTGAGATCGACCTTGCGGAACTCCTGGCCCAGGGAGGAGGCGCCGAAGGAGAGGGCGGAAAGCTTGAGGCCGGTGCTGCCAAGGGAGCGAAATTGCATGGGACTTCTCGGTAGGCGTGCCGAAGCGGATCAAGGGTGCGAAACGGCGGGCCAACAGCGTAGCATCTGCGGCGAGCGCGGCAATTCGCGGGCCACCGGAGGCCCCCGGAGGCCCCCGGGGGCCCTCGACAGGGTCGTTTAATTCTCGGCGCCCGCTTTGTCGGAAGTTCCAAATGACAAATCTCAAACTCCAAACAAGCTCCAAGAACAAAAAATACAATCAAACGGAATCCGGATTCGGATCGGTTTTGCCCGCTTTGGCTCGCTTTCGAGTTTGTTTGCAATTTGGAGTTTGCGATTTGGAGCTTTTGCTTCCGGTGATGCGGCGGAGGATTAAACGGCCCGGAGGCCTTTCCGAAATGGTGATAAGATTGGCCTTGGGGACTTCTGGGATTTTTGGATAACACACCGATGTATCTTGCCACGCCGCAAGCGGCTGGGGTGTGGGGTTATTCGGGAGTTTCCTTGGGTTATTATGAAGATGTCTTTCAAACATCAATACAGGCTGTTTGACGAGGTGGCGGCTTCGCCTGCGGCGCCTGTGGCGGTCGGCGGGGCGGCGGCTGCGGTGCGGGCGGATCACTTGCGGGATGCCATGCAGGTTTGCGTGCTCGGGTCCGGTTCGGGCGGCAACTCCACCGTGGTCCGCATCGGTGCGAAGGCGATGCTCATCGACGCGGGCTTTGGTCCGGTGGCCACCGACCGGCGGCTGGATCCGATCGGGCTGAAGGTCGGCGATCTTGCCGCCATCTGCATCACCCATCTGGATCAGGATCACTTTCGACCGGCCTGGATCGACACGATGATCGGCTTTCGCATCCCGCTCCATCTGCACCGCTGGCATCGGGATGATCTGGATCGCGTGAAAGGGAGCGAGCGGCTGTATGGCGCCGATCTCGTCCGATTCTTCGAGGCTGATCCGTTCGCGCCCTGGACGGCGGAACAGGAGGACGAGCAACTGGCGGTGAGCGCGGTCCGCCTTCCGCACGACGCCAAGGGGAGCAGTGCGTTTCACCTGAGTTCGCCGCACGGTCGCGTGGGGCTGGCGACCGATCTGGGGCATGTGCCTGATGAAATGATTCGTGCCTTTGCGGGCGTGGATGTGTTGCTCATCGAGTGCAATTACGATCCGCGGATGCAACTGACGAGCGACCGCCCGGAGCTTTTGAAGCAGCGGATCATGGGCGGTCATGGTCATTTGTCGAACGAGCAATCGCTCGAAGCCTGCCGGCGGATCGCCGATGCAAGCCCGGCGGGCAATCCGCAGCGGATCGTGCTTCTGCATCGCAGTCAACAGTGCAATTCGGAGGAGATCGTGCGCGAGGTGTTCAGCGGCGATGCGCGGTTTGCAGGGCGGGTGGTGCTGGCGCAGCAGCGGCAAAGAACGCCCTGGATTCCCGTGCGACCACTGGCGATGATGCGGCGGGAGCAACGGAGGCTGGAAGTGCAGGGATGATCGAACTGGACACGCTCCATATCCTGGGTATCGCCTCGATCGGTCTGCTGGGCGGTCTGCTGGGCGGTCTGCTGGGGGTGGGCGGCAGCGTGGTCATGTTGCCGGGGTTGGTGATGATGTTCGGGCAGGCGGCGAGGGATCACCTGAACCAGCACGTCTATCAGGCCGCCGCGATGATCGCCAACATTGCGGTGTCGGTGCCTGCCGCCCGCAGGCATTACAAGGCCGGGGCGATCCACGTTCAGGCGATCCGCTGGATGCTCCCGGCGGCGGCGTTGTTTGTGATCGTCGGCGTCTGGCTGAGCAATTTGTTCAAAGGGGTGAATGGCGCCATCTGGCTCGGAGCGGTGCTTGCGGGACTGTTGTCATACGTGACGGTTGTGAACATACGCCGGCTCGGCGTTGCCGCGCAGCGGCGCGAGGATGGCGCCGAAGCGAGGATCACCCTGCCGCGCTGCATTTTTGTCGGCGTGGTGATGGGGATCATCGCCGGACTGACAGGCGTCGGCGGCGGGGCGGTGGCGGTCCCCTTGCAGCAGGTGGCGCTGAGGCTGCCGCTGAAAACGTGCATCGCCAACAGCTCGGCGATCATCTGCATCAGCGCCGTCATCGGCGCCATCTTCAAGAATCTCACGCTGTCCGATCTGGGCTACGACATCCGCGTCAGCCTTCTGTTGGCGGCCCTGCTCGCCCCCACCTGCTGGATCGGCGGCCACTTGGGGGCGAAGCTCACCCACGTGCTGCCCACGCGACAAGTCCGGCTGGCGTTCATCGTGCTGATGATGGTCTCGATCTGGCGGCTGATGCTGCCGGTGTGGAAGATGATGTGAGCGGAGGGGGAAAAGTTCCGGGTTTCGAGTTCCGAGTTCCGAGTTGGGATGATTTCGGATTTCGGATTTCGGATTTCGGATTTGAGATTTCGAATTTGAAATCCCCTTCATGTCTTTCCGCCGACCTGGAACCCGAAACTTGCCTTCCCCCTCCGTGCCTTCGTGCCTTCGTGCCTTTATGCCTTCCCCCAAGATTCGTCGAAGATAACCTCGAACCAGACCTTGCCGGGGATATTTTCATATCGTTTGCTTGAAGGTCATGAGCACCAACAACAACACATCCAAGCAGCGCAAAGCCTACGTGGTGATTCTGGCTCTGGCGCTGGGCGGGCTGGGGGTCGATCGCATCCTTCTGGATGGCGGGGCGACCGGGCCCAGCCAGACCGAGGCGAGCCTGTCGCCGACGCCCACCCCCGGAGTCACCCCCGCCCCCGGAACCATCCCCGGAACCACCACCGGGTTCGCCCCGGGGTCCGCCCGTGCGTCGGGGGCCTCCGCCGGTTCGCCGACCGCGCGCACCATGACGCTGGCGGGTCGGCTGGACAAGATCGCCGAATCCGAGAGCTTCGATTTGGCGCAGGTGGAGGACGCCTTTCTTCCCGCTTCGGGCTGGCTTAAAAAGGAGCAACCCAAGGCCAGGCCGGTGGTGAAAGTGGATGAGGTGCAGGCGTTCACCAACACCCACAAGCTGCTGGCGCTGGTGAACAACGCCCACGGCGGGGCGGCGATCATCAACAACCAGACCGTCGTGCTGGGCAAGGTGGTCGATGGCTTCACGTTGATCGAAGTCACCAAGCGGTCGGCGATCTTCGAGAAGGATGGCCGACGGGTCGAGCTGTCGCTGCCGGCGCCGGCGGGATCGCTCACGAAGGCGGGCGACTGAGAACGTGTACGACAACATCGGGGCGATGCGGGAAAAAAAATTCGTTTTGCGATGCGGACGACTCAAGCCTCGGTTCGGGATCGACGAAGTAGATCGTAGCCATCGGATTCGTGGGTACACGACCGAGGCTCATGGATGAACAATCCACCATTGAAGGAGGCCGGTTCGATGAACAAGATGACAAAGAACAACGCGGGTTTCAGTTTGATCGAGTTGGTGATCGTGGTTGTGATCATCGGCATCATCGGCGCGATTGCGATTCCCCGCATGAGCCGGGGCACGACCGGGGCTTCCGAGTCGGCGCTGATCAGCGATCTGGCGACGCTTCGCAACGCCATCGATCTTTATGCCGCCGAGCATGGCGGGGCGTTCCCGACGCAGGCCAAGTTCGTCGATCAGCTCACCAAGCTGACCAAGGCGGACGGCGCCGTCGATGACGGCGACGGCAAGACCGCCGGGTTCATCTACGGCCCCTACATCCGCAAAATCCCCGCCCTGCCCGTGGGCACCAACAAGGGCAACGCCGGCATCACCGACACCCTGGGCACCGCCGGCTTCGGCTGGGCCTACAACGCGACGACCGGCGAAATCACCGCCAACCTCGCCGCCACCGAAAAGGACGAATCCGGCAAACCCTTCAAGGACTTTTGACCCTGACGCGAGGCGGGCCGAAGGATGAGGGACTTCTGAATAACCCCCGATTGCCGTGCATCAAGGGATTGCTACGCCGCAAGCGGCTTGGACGTGAGGTTATTCAGGTCACCCATGAGTCTTTCCGAACCCGCCCGCTCGCACAATCGAGGTGAATCGAAAGGTGATCCGCTCGGCTGACCGTTTACGAACGGACCGCCGGGCGGATCGTCGTTGAGGAGGGATTTCGGATTTGGGATTTCGGATTTCGGATTTGGGATTTGGGATTTGGGATTTCGGATTGCGGATTTGAAATCTCAAATCTCAAATTTCAAATCTCAGATTCTGCTTCCGCCTCCGAATCTCAAATCCGAAATCCGAAATCCGATATCCGATATCCGAACATGGAGAAGCACGGAAACCCATCACGAGGATTGTCTTGCGGCGACGCTGCACATCGAACATCCGGTTTCACGCTGGTGGAGCTGACGATGGTCGTGGCGATCACCGCGGTCATCGCATCCATTGCCGTGCCTCGCTTCTTCAACTCCGCCACGCGGTACAAGCTCGATGCCGCCGCCCGACGCCTCACCGGTGACATCGAGTACGCCCAGCAGGAGGCGATCGCCTCCAGTTCCTCGCGCACGCTGACCTTCAACTACCTCGCCAGAACGTACACCATCTCCAGGCTGGATGAGAACGGCGACAACGTGGTCATCTCCACCGTCTCGCTCAACGAAGGCCCCTACCAGACCAGCGCCCTGGCCGCCTCCATCGCCGGCAACGCATCCAACCCGATCAAGTTCGACGGCTTCGGCAAACCCAATGGCGCCGGCACGATCCAACTCCGCAACGGCACGGACCGGAAGGTCATCACCCTCGATGGCGTGACGGGAAGGATGAGTGTGAAATGAAGCATTCATCGGCAACGATCCCATGTTCCAGCGTCCGAGGAACTGGAGCTGAGGCTCTGCGAAAGGGAACTGGGGCTGAGTCTCTGCGAAGGGTGGCTGGGGCTGAGTCCGCGAAGCCCCGGCCCGGATGCGCGAAGCAAGGTGGCGCAACTGAAAGTCGATGGTCGCCTGGCCGGGGCTTGCGCAAAGCCTTCAGCCCCAGCCACCCGAATCACAACTCAGCCCCAGCCACCCTTCAGTTCTCCCCGCTCCCCCCGCTCCCCCGGCTCCCCCGGCTCCCCCGGCTTCCCTGCGGTTTCACGATGATCGAAGTGGTCACCAGCCTGGCGATCACCTCGATTCTGATGCTGGCCATCGGCTCGGCGATGGTGCTGGCCGGCCGGGCCCTTCCATCGGCCGACGGCGTGGCCGCATCCACCCTCACCGCCGCCAACGCGGTGGACAAGATGGCCGCGGAACTGCGGTTCGCCTTGCAGATCACCGAGCGCACCGACAAGTCGATCCGCTTCACCGTGCCTGATCGCGATGGCGATGGAAAAGTGGAAATCATTCGCTATGCGTGGTCGGGTGTCGGAAAAGCGCCTTTGACCCGGCAATACAACAGCACCAGCGCGGTGACGTTGCTCGAAGGGGTCACTTCGTTGGAATTCGTTTTTGAAGAGCAACTCGTCGCCGAGGTTTATCCCGGCCCGATCATCGAGGAAAACGAGACGCTGCTGGCCAGTCACAATCCCAACAACTACGTCAGTGCCGAGCACATTCTGAACGCAGGCAAGGGCATCGGGCAGTTCATCAAACCCGAACTGCCTGCGGACACCTACACCTGGCGTCTGACCCGCTTCCTCTTCCGCGCCAAGCGCGACAACGCCCTGCTGCCCTTGGGCACCGTGGGGCTGCGGCTGCATCTGGCGGGCAACGACAAAACGCCTTCAGGTGGCGCGCTGGCGTCGGGCACCATGAGTGAATCGTCCCTGTCCACGAGTTTCAACTGGGTTCAGATCAATGTGAACACCGCGATCAACCTGAAGCCGGAGCAGCAACTCTGTTTTCTCACGGACAATGCCGCGGGTCTTGGCAAGGCCGGCCGCATCGAGTATGCCTCCAACAACGGCGTGGGCATGTTGCTTCAGGGTGACGGCGGCTACGGATATGTCGCCAATCGGGCGACGCGCCATCAGGCTTATGGCCGGGTTTCCAAGGTCTCCAGGCGAACGGTCAACCGCACCCACATCACCGCCGTCCGCATCGCGTTGCAGACCACCGGCGAAGCCCACGGCCGTATCGAAACAGCCGTCCGACTTCCCAACCAGCCCGAAGCCCTGGCCGCCCAGTGGGAGACCGACTTCAGCAGCAACCCCACCACGGCCGATCAGAATGTGGACGGCCTGCCCGATTGGTCCTCCGCCACCGGTTTCGACACCGGACGGCTCAGTAACGGCGTCTGGCGCGCCGATCGCACGCTCCGTTCCAATCCCGCCAACGGCTTCCATCATTTCACCACGGTCGAAGTGGCCATGCGCGACACCACCGCCGGCGGCGGCGGGGCGGGCATCGAAATGCGCGTCGAAGCCTCCGCCCTGGGCCACGGCATCATCGAGGCCTACGTCGCCAGACAGAACAACAACACCCAGACCCTCACGCTCCAGACGCGCGACCTCCTGCTGCTGCCCAAGACGCTGTTCACCTTGCCCGATCTCCCCACCGGCATGGTGCAGCTCAAGCTCTACATCAACCCGGCGGACGACTCGGTCGGCGTGGTCGCCAACGGCGTCTTTCACGGTTCCTACAACTACAACCGCTCGATCGACCTGAGCGACGGCATGATCCGCATCTTCAACACGCTGCTCGAAAACGGCGCGGAGTTCGACCGCGTGAAGGTGCGCGTGGGAGGTGCGCCATGAGACGAAACCGTCGCACGGGCTTCACGCTGATCGAAACGGTGGTCTCCGTCGGCATCGTCGGGGTGATGTATGTCGCGGCGCTGCACACGGTGGGCAGCGCCCGCATCACCGAGGCGATCACGGCGGACAACCGGCGCGGCCACGAGCTGGCGCAGCAACTGCTCGCCGAGATCACCCCGCTGCCTTACTGGGACCCGGTGGGCGGCGGCGCCATACTGGGACCCGGCGGCCCGGAAGTGACCGGCAACCGCTCGCTGTTCAACGATGTCGATGACTACCACAAATGGTCCGCCAGCCCGCCGCAGCGAAAGGATGGCGGCATCATCGCGGGCTTCGATGGCTGGACCCGCTCGGTGATGGTGGAATGGGTCGATCCCCGCAATCTGAAATCCGTCCGAAGCAGCGAGACGAATCTCAAGCGCATCACCATCACCGTCAGCCGGGGCAAGAAGGTCGTGGCCACGATGGTGACGCTGCGAGGGAATGTGGATTAGAGGGGAAAGTTCCGAGTTCCGGGTTCCGGGTTCCGAGTTGAAAGGCAAGGGGGAAGGCAAGTTCCGAGTTCCATGTTCCATGTTCCAGGTCGGCGGAAAGACATGAAGGGGATTTCAAATTCGAAATCTCAAATCTCAAATCCGAAATCCGAAATCATCCCAACCCGGAACTCGGAACTCGGAACTCGGAACCCGGAACTTTTCATCCCCATTCCAACAGAGACCTTAAACATGCACCCATTTACCAAATGTCATTCGATCAAAACAGTCATCCCCGCACGCGGCGCCGCGCGCTGCCGGGGCGGGGTTTATCTGGCGGTGCTGGGGGCTTCGATGATCATTTCCGTCCTTGGCGTGGCGGGTCTGTACGCGGTGAATCTCCAGGCCCGGATCAGCGTCAACGCCAACAACGCGATGCGGGCCGCGGTCGCCTGCGACGCGGCCATCGAGCTTGGGCGGACCCTGATTCGCGGCGATGCCGGTTGGCGATCCAACTACAAGCATGACACCTGGACGGCCGACCTGAGCTTCGAAGGCGGCAGCATCGCGTTCAAGCTCGTCGATGAAACCGATGGCAACCTCGGCAACAACAGCACCGACCCCGTGCGAATCCACGGCAAGGCCACCTTCGGCAAAGCCGTGCGCATCCAGTCCGTCCAGCTTCTGCCCAACGGCAGCGGCCTCATGCTCCCGGTCGCAGGCACCTGGCGGCAGGAAGTCATGCCTTGAGTAAGTTCCGAGTTCTGAGTTCTGAGTTCTGAGTTCCGAGTTCCAAGTTCCAAGTCGGCGGAAAGACATGAAGGGGATTTCAAATTTGAAATCTCAAATTTCAAATCCGCAATCCGCAATCCGCAATCCGAAATCATCCCAACTCGGAACTCAGAACTGATGTCTTTGACTTTTCCCCTCCCCACCCGACAATCGTGCGATGCCTGCACTGGTTGTCATTCCCGCCCGGTTCGCCTCCACGCGGTTTCCCGGCAAGCCGCTGGCCGATGCGACGGGCAAGCCGCTGATCCGCCATGTGGTTGAACGGGTGCGGCTGGCGCGGCAGGTCGGCCGCATCATCGTCGCCACGGATGATCAGCGCATCCTCTCGGCGGTGCGGGCCTTCGGTTGCGAGGCGATGATGACCGGCGACCACCCCAACGGCACCAGCCGCATCGCCGAGGTGGTGCGCAACATCGAGCAACATGTCCGCGACGAACAGCTTGTGGTCAACGTGCAGGGCGATGAGCCGGACATCGAGCCGAGGGTGATCGATGAGCTGATCGACGGGTTGATGATCGATTCCGACGCCCCGATGGCCACGCTCGCCGGTGATTTTGCGGAGGATGAGGACCCGACGAATCCGAACATCGTCAAGCTGGTGACCGCGAATGTGAACGGCCGGCTGCGGGCGATGTATTTTTCCCGTTCGCTGATTCCTTACGATCGTGACAACCGCAGGCTGGCGCCGCCGCTGAAGCATCCGGGCTGCTACGCTTATCGCCGGGATTTCCTGCTCAAGTATGTCACGCTCGCCCCGACGCCGCTGGAACAGATGGAGCAGCTCGAACAACTCCGCGCCCTGGAGCACGGCTACGCCATCGCGGTTGTGAAGACGCAGGTGCGACACCACGGCATCGACACGCCCGAACAGTACGAAGCCTTCGTGAAGCGATGCGCGGGGTGAACACCGAGCCGCGACTCAACGAGTCGCGGACGCAAACAGCCTGAAGGGGTGTCCATCGCGCGGTTGATGGGCGGCGTCGATCGCGCGGCGGCGGGTGGCTGGGGCTGAGTCCGCGAAGCCCCGGCCCAGATGCGCGAAGCAAGGTGGCGCAACTGAAAGTCGATGGTCGCTGGGCCGGGGCTTGCGCAAAGCCTCCAGCCCCAGCCACCCGCCGAGTTCCGCCGTCGAAGGTCTGCTTGACCACCCTTGAGGCTGTTCACGTCCGCGACTCGTTGAGTCGCGGCTCGGGCGGAGCCCCAGCCACCGGCCATGCGTTACTTGAGCGGCTGGCCTTCGACGGTCAGCGTGTACTTCATGAACTTCGTGGCGACGTAGAGGCGATACTTCCCGGCGGCCAGCACCATGCCGGATGAACTTTTCGCGGCGGTGTTGGTCGAGACGATGGTGCCGATGATCTGGTAGCTGCCGTTGCGGGGGTTGAGCTTGGCCACGGTCACGCGAAACTGCGGCACCCCTCCATCGGGGGCGGTCACCCAGGAAAACTTCACCTTGCTGTTCTCGCCCACATCAAAATGCTTGAACCCGCCCGGCTCGTTGCTCACCGTGTAGAGCGTGGACCACTCCTTTTCCTTCTTCTCCTCTTTCTTGCCTTCCTTCTTGTCCTCCTTCATCTTCGCATCATCATCGCCCCGGACCGGAGCGACAATCGACATGGATGCGACAAGCAGCGCCAGCAACGAGAAGCGATGGAACATGGCCATGATGTGTCTCCTGACTTCAGACCTGTCGGAAGGCGGAAGGCGAACCCCGATACTTCCATGATACCCAGACAGGGCGGAATGCAGAAGCAGGCCAGGGCCGTCGCGGCCTGCCGCTTCGCCCTCTCCCCCAGGGAGAGGACAGTCTCAATCGCCGCGCAGCGGGGCGATTGAGACAGGTGAGGGCCAAGCCTCACGCCGTCGGTGAACCGGCGGGTTTGGCGAGGGGGGCGTTGTCGTCCGCGGCGCCCAGGTTCTTGCCCAACAGCAGCGGGGCGGCGATGGCGATGGAGCTGTAGGTTCCGGCGAGGATGCCGATGAACAGGGCGTAGGCGAAGCCGCGCACCGCTTCGCCGCCCAGGAAGTAGAGCACCAGCAGGGCCACCAGGGTGGTGCCGCCGGTGAGGATGGTGCGGCTGATGGTCTGGTTGATGGCGTCGTTGATCAGCGATTCGTTGACCGTGGTGAGCCTGCCGCGCAGTTCGCGGATGCGGTCGAAGACGACGATCTTGTCGTTGAGCGAGTAGCCGACGATGGTGAGGATCGCGGCGACCATGGTGAGGTTGATCTTGAAGTCGCTCAGTCCCAGCAGCGGTCCGATGGGCGTGTCATAGAGGATGCCGGAGATGGCGACGAAGCCCAGGGCGATGGCGACATCGTGCATGAGGGCGACGATGGCGCCGGCGCCGAAGCGGAGGGAGCCGAAGCGGATCCAGACGTAGATCGCCATGGCCAACATGCTCAGCAGCAGGGCGACGATGGCCTGCCGCTGCATGGTCGCCGAGACCTGGCTGGAGAAGTTGGAGACGCTGTCGAGGCTGGAATCGCGCAGCAGGGCCTCGCGGACCAGGGTCCACTCGGTCCCCGCCAGTCCGGTGATGTCGGTGGCGAAAATATCCGGGCTTTCGGCATAGTTGGTGGCCCGGTCGGTGACGATCACCACGGCCGAGGCGTAGAGCGGTTCGGTGGAAACTTCCAGGGGGGTGGCCTCCGCGGCGGCCCGGTCCAGGCCGATGACCTGGAAGTCGCGGTTGCCCAGTTGTTCGCCCAGGGGGCCTGAGCGCTGACGCCTGATGCGTTCGGTCAGGTGCTCGACCGTCGCGGCCGGTTGGAGGTCATCGAGCACGATGGCGACGCCGCCGATGTAGTCGTGGACCTTGACGCTGGTGGGCCGGCCGATGTTTTCGCCCAGGTCCTCGCTGCGGATGATCGACATGAACTCCGGCAGCCGGGCCGACGCCGCGGACGTTTCATCTTCGGATGTTTCCGCCGGCTTGTCGAAGCCGTCGCCCCTGAAGCGGATCGCGCGTTCGACATTGAGCACATCCTTGAACGCCTCCTTGATCGCATCGCTCACCTTCAGGCTGTCTTCGTTGATCACGCTGATGTTGAACTCGCGGGCCTCGTGCTTGAGCGTCAAGTCGCCGACGGGCACCAGCGAGGCGATGGGCGTGGCCAGTTCGGGCATCTGGCGTTCGTCGGCGACTTTTTTGAGACGGGATCGGGCCTCGTCGAGCGAGATCATCCGGTCGCCGGCGAGCTTGATGCCCACCTGCGTGCCCGACCGGAACTCGATGTCGAGCATGTTGACGCCCCGGGCGAAAAAGAGGGTCATACCCAGGACGCAGGCCACGCCGCTGACGGTGAAGAACAGCTTCCGCTTGGTCATCCACTGGAAGGTCGGGGTGAGCATGTTCTGCACGGCGGGGAAGATGATCGGGAGCATGGGGCCGGTGACGGGGTTCTTGAGCCTGATCCAGAGATCGATGACCCATCGCGAGCAGTAAACCGCGGTGAAGACGTTGGCGACCAGGCCGATGCCCAGCGAGACGGCGAAGCCCCGGACATCGGTGGTGGCGAAGTAGCCCAGGATCAGACAGGTGATGAGGGTGGTGATGTTGGAATCGAAGATGGTGGAGGTGGCCTTGTCGAAGCCGAGTCGGACGGCGGTTTTCACATCGGCGCCTCGGGCGAACTCTTCGCGGATGCGCTCGAAGATGAGCACGTTGGCGTCCACCGCCATGCCGATGGTCAGCACGACGCCGGCGATGCCCGCCATGGTGAAGGTCGCTTCGAGCAGGGCCATGATGCCGAGGATGATGACGATGTTGAGCACGACGGCGGCGAAGGCCACGACGCCCCAGCCGAAGTAGTAGCCGATCTGGAAGAGAGCCACCATGATGAAGGCGATGACGAAGGCGGCCTGGCCTCGCTTGAGGTTGTCCGCGCCGGCCTCGGCCTGGAAGAACTTGATGCTGCTGGGGCGCTCGCTGAGCGTCGCCTTGAGCGAGCCGGCCTTGAGCGTGCGAAGCAGGTAATCCATCTCCTTTTTCGTGTAGCCGCCGCTGCCCTTGCTGAGCTGGCCTTCGCCATCGATGCGCGACTGAATCGTTGCCGCGTTGGTGGCGCGGCCATCGAGCACGATGGTCATCAGCTCGCCCAGGTTCGCCTCCGTCATCTCGCCCAGCAACTGACCGCCGACGGTGTTGAGGCTGAACGAAATCGCAGGAAAACCCGTGCGATCCCGCGAAGGGGCCGTGTTGGCCAGTTTCCAGCCCGGCTCGGCGGCGCTGATCCGCTGCCCCTTGCGGTTGCTCAGCAGCAGGTAATACTTGTCGCCATACTTTTCACCCACCAGGTTGCGACGGCCCGCGAAGTAGCCGGCGGGACTGGCCTCCAGCTCCCGCATCTCCTCCGCCGTGTCCGCAAAGGCGGTGATGTCATCGACGGGGAACCAGAGGTAATCGCGGTCGCGGCCGGCGTTGGGACCCTTCTCACGAAGCTGGTCGCGGTAGCTGGTGAACATCTCACCGGGACGCGGGGCGATGCGGAACTCCAGCAGGCCGCTGCCGCGAAGCATCGAGATCAGATCCTCCGGGTCATCCAGCGGACCGCGCTCGGCGGCATACCGGGCATGGGTATCCGCCGCGGCCTGCAACTGCGCCGCACGGTCGGGATGCTCCGACTTGAGTTTGCCCAGCCCTTCCTCGCGGGGGTTGATGGTTTTGCCATCGGGCGTCTTCTGAGAAATGGGCAGGTTGAGCACCCGCTCCACTTCCGTGGCGTTGAGGTTCATCGAGAGCACCGCGCTCATCGCCGGCTCAAACCGGCTGCGGGCGTCGAAGTAGGCCTTGGTCTTCTCCGTCAGCAGGGAGGTCATCGTCTTGATGTGCTCGATCATCTGCGACCGCTGCTCCTGGGGCGCATCAGCCGGGAGCTTTTCGAGATTGTCCTGCGCCTGGGCCGCGTTCTTCACCGCTTCTTCATACGGGGCGCGGGCGGCTTCCATCGCATCATGAGCGGCGGCGAGGTTCTTCAGCAGGCCGGCGCGCGACTCGTTGCCTTGAGCCAGAGCGTCGAAGTCTTTCTGCCGCTGGGCGGGATCGCGCAGCGAGCTTTCGAGCTGATAACGGGAGACGTTGCCGGTCTTGAGCGCCTCGAAGGCCGTCAGGTAGGCTTCGCGCAGGGTGCGCACCCTTTCAGGCGCCAGCGCGGACTGAACCTCCAGACGGTTGGCGCCCTGCCTGCGCCAGGCGAGGTTGCGCTGCCCGGTGGGATCGACGCGGTTGCTGAGCACCTGGATGATCTGCTCGACCGCCTCGGCAGCGTCCTGTCCTTCAGGCACTTCCACGTCGTAGGTGAGCACGAAGCCGCCCGCCAGATCCATGCCGGGCTTGAGGCCCTTCTGGACGAGGAACAGGATGCAAAGACCGATCACCGCGAAGATGATCAGTGGTCGCCAGGGGGAGTTTTGCTGCTGCATGTTGAAACCTGTGAGAAAAGATTTAGCCGTCCGCCTTGGCGGACGAACGAATGGACCACTCACGCCCAAGCCGCTTGCGGCGTAGCAATCCCTGGTTCACGGTACATCGGGGGGCGGAGGTTGTTCGGAAGTCCCAAAGGTTCAAACCGCCGGCGGAGGCAGATTCAACCGATGCGGACTGAGCCGGCACAGCGATGAAATGAAAAGGTCGCGGTCAGCCGTGATGATGCGGACCGGTTCCCACCGGCCATCGGCGCGCAGCGCAAGCGAAGCGATGTGCCCGCCGCCCGATCCGTCGGCGGCATCGTCGATCAGCTCATCGTGCAGCCGGGCATCGGAAGCCCGCACCGAACGGGAAGGGGAGGCATCCCGGTCGCGGCCGGCGGACCAATAGTTTGCCGTCCCATCCACGCAGGCCGGATCCCAGCGCGGCGTGGCGGCCATGATCCCCTGAGCCGCACACAAAGCGGACAGCACGACCACCGCAAGCAGGGCCATCACCATCCGAATTGGATTGCCGCGAGATTCCACCAGTCCTTCATTATGAACCGAAAACTGTTCGCGTCAAGTGAAGAAGTCAGAAGTCAGAAGTCAGAGGTCAGGGGACAGGAAGAACCCCACAGCCGCTTGCGGCTTCGCTCCGACCTCCGACCTCCGACCTCCGACCTCTGACCTCTGACTTCTGACTGGTACTCCCCAAGAAACACGACTATAATCATTCGTCCGACAGGTCCGCCATTTTCGTTGGCTTCCGCCGGTTCCGTTTGATTGGGGCGTGTGGCTTTTTCACAAAGGTTCTCCGATGCGTTCTTCACGCCTTGGCGATGACCGTATGCCGCGTGGTTTCACGCTCATTGAGATGCTGCTGGTGGTCAGCCTGATCATTCTGTTGATCTCCCTGTTGCTGCCGGGCCTGAGCGTCTCGCGCTGCCATGCGGAGAAGCTCAGTTGCATGAGCCATCTCAAATCCATGGGCGGCGCCACCGCCTACCACATCTCCGACAACACCCGGATGCTCCCCGGCCCAAGCTGGTATGGCCAGAGCGCCAAATACACCACGAGCAGCAAAACCCTGGCCCAGTGGCTGGCGCCCTACATGGGCTACCCCCATGCCAGCGGCACGGCGAACATCAACAGGGAATTCATCTGCCCCAGCTTCTTCCGCGTGAAGCCGGCGGGAGTCGCCCTGGAGAACGCGGTGATCTACGGCGCCATGAGCGAAAAGAACCCCGCCACCAACAAAAGGGTCTTCGGCTATCCAGCCTTCGAAGGTTCCGCGGAATACGGCCCTTCCACTTACTCCGTCGTGAAAAACCCTTCCTCCAAACCGGCCGTCAGGGACATCGATCAATACAGCGAACCCACCGCCGGCTGGGTCGCACAGACCGCCCGCGTCCCCACCCATTGCTTTGACAACAGCAGCATCGTCACCCGCAACTACCTCTTCTTCGACTGGCACGTCGAATCCGTCAAGGAATACCTCAACGGCACAGTGCTGCACAGGTGAGAAGTCAGAAGTCAGAGGTCAGAGGTCAGGGGTCAGAGGACAGGAAGAACCCCACAGCCGCTTGCGGCTTCGCTCCGACCTCCGACCTCCAACCCCCTCTCCAACCGAAACTCAACTCCCCAACAACCACCGAAGCAGAAGCAGACCAAACGCGGCGCCGGCGAGAATGGTGAAAATCGGGTGCTGAATCAGCCGCCCGATCGCATCAGGCATCAGCAGCACGGCCAAGCGTTCCCCCCGGCGGGGCGACGGGATTGAAGCATCCGCCCGGTCGAGCGATGAGGTTGGTTCATTGCGAAGCAACCCGGGCAGTTCACCGCCAAACACGGCCAAAGGTTGCTTGTGTCGCATCACCTCCGATGCATCCTGCGTTGACGGGAGAGCATCCTGCCCGCCCATGTGGGAGATCTAATCGGGGGGTTTGGGATTTGGTTCGGACTCCACGGGAGCTGAAGCTCCCGTGCCTGATTCCTGTTCCCTGTCCCCTGTCTCCTGTTCCCTTGCTTCGATCATCTCTTCGAGTGTTTCGCGTTTGATTTCGATGAATCCGCCTTCTTCATCGTCCTCTTCGTTCTGTTTGCCGAAGGTTCTGCCGAGTTTTCGCGCCGCCCGTTTCTCGGCGCGGAGCTTTGCGTTTTCGCTGGGCCATTCGTATTGCATCTCGCCGGTGGCGGGATCGGTCCAGTCGGTGGCCTGGTCATCGCTGGCCTGGAGCTGCTCCTTGCCGGTGCAGATTTCCAGGGCGATGTCGCCGCCGATGCGTTCCTGTTTCACCTTCACGCGCTTCTGGCGAACCAGTTCGAGCGTCGCCAGGAACAACCCGATCATTTCGCTCCTGCTCTTGCGGCCGATGAAAATCGCCTGCAACGTCAGCGGCCCTTCGCGCCTGAGCCTGTCGTGAATGTCATCGGCATGCAGCGAGATCGGCGTGTCGTCATACGTCACCGCATGAACCGCCTTGCCCGCCTGACCGATCGATTCGAGTATCCGCGCAAACGCCTCGCACAGATCGGTGATGCTCACATCTTCCAGATCGATTTCGACCGGCTCGCTGTCCGCATCCTCTTCGCCTTCGATGTAATCCTCTTCAAGCCTGCGCGAAGCCTTGGCGAGTTTCGCAGGGCGAAATGGAAAGCGATTTTCCCATTCCTCCTGCCGATCCTCCAAGGTGTTGGCGGCATCCTTGAAGCGTTTGTAGGCCAGCAGTTGCTTGACCAGCTCGTAGCGCGGGTCCAGCTCGCTCAGCCCGTTTTTCTGCGATGACTCTTCGCCTTCCTCCTCCGTCTCGCCGCGCGGCACGAACATCTGGCTCTTGATCTCCAGCAGCGTCGCCGCCATCACCAGAAACTCGGAAGCGAGATTGATATCGATCCGCTGAATGGATTCGAGATGATGCAGATACTGATCGGTCAGCCTGGCGATGGGAATGTCATGCAGATCGATCTCGTTCTTCTTGACGAGAAAAAGCAGCAGGTCCAGCGGACCTGAATAGTAATCGAGTTCGACGCGGTAGTCTTCCAAGGTCTGCACGGGTGCGAATCCTTTCGCAATGAGCCGGGTATCGGGTGTAGGGTACCGGGTTTCGGAGAAGGCGTGAAAGTGGTCAAGCGGGGATCCCGAATAACCTCACACCCAAGCCGCTTGCGGCGTAGCAACCTACATCGGTGGTTATTCAGAAGCCCACATTAACTTAACCAATGCCTGATGCCCAATGACCATTCCTGCCTTGACGCCTTTTCCGACACCCGACACCCGACACCCGACACCCGACACCCGCCCTTACCTTCCCTGTATCGCCGGCATGAGATCGTTGAGTTCCTCGATGCGCAGCATGCGGATGTCTCGTACCGAAGCGGAAAACCAGGGCAGTTGGTTCGCCAGATCGATCGCCGCCATGACGCAGGTCACGGCATTGATGCTTTCGCCACCAAAATAAACGCTGCCCTGCTGCCAGTTGAAGCCATGCTTCTGAAGCACCTTGCGAATCTCGATGTAGGCGTTGTTATAAGGGTCGCCATAGTTGGCCCGAAGCGATTCGATGTCCATGTCGAAAGCGATGGCATACATGCGCTGATCCCCTGATGTCGAGGCGGGCGGAAACGAACCGCGAGGCTTGGTGATGTCATTGATCTGAATCATGGCAAGACTCCCTGCTCCAAAAAATCGTCTCTACATTGATCCTGTATATCTTAATGGAGTCTTCTGAAGAACCTCACGTCCAAGCCGCTTGCGGCGTAGCAACGTACATCGCGGGTTATTCGGAAGTCCCAAGATGCCTTTTCCGACCCCCGACCCCCGACCCCCGACCCCCGACACCCGATCCCCGCCCCTAGCTTACACTGTTATCGGCCATGACCAACCCCGACCAACAACTTCAAGACCCCCTCGCCGACCAGGCCGCCTTTGCCCGGCGCGTCCTCGCCGCCGAGGCCGACGCCATCAGCCGGATCGTCATCGATGCCGCCTTCCACCGGGCCGTCGATCTGATCCTGCACGCCACCACCGCCCCTCACCACGGCTCCATCGTCGTCGGCGGCATCGGCAAAAGCGGACTCATCGGCCGCAAACTCTCGGCCACCTTCGCCTCCACCGGCACCCCCGGCCATTTCCTCCACCCCACCGAAGCCATGCACGGCGACCTGGGCCGCGTCGGCAAACACGATGTCGTCCTCCTCCTCTCTTACGGCGGCAACACCGACGAAGTCGTCACCCTCGCCACGCTCCTTCGCCAGGACAACGTCCCCGTCATCTCCATCGTCGGCAAACGCGACTGCGACCTCGCCCGCCTCGCCACCGAGGCCCTGTGCATCGGCGATATCACCGAAGCCTGCCCGCTCAACCTCGCTCCCACCGCCAGCACCACCGCGATGCTCGCGATGGGTGACGCCTTGGCCCTCACCGTCAGCCGGCGTCGAAACTTCGGCGTCGAAGATTTCCGCAAAGTCCACCCCGGCGGCGGCCTGGGTCGCCAGCTCACCCCCGTCCTCCACGCCATGCGCTGGAAGATCGGCCTCAACCTCCCGCTGATCCCTCAAGACCTCCCCGTCCGCCAGGCCCTGGCCGACGCCAAATCCTACGCCGCCGCCACCGGTGGCCGCCGCCCCGGCGCCATCCTCATCGGCGACCCCGCCGGCAAACTCGCCGGCATCTTCACCGACGGCGACCTCCGCCGCCTCGTCTCCGACCACGAAGGCCAATTCGCCGAAGTCCGCATCAGCGACGTGATGACCAAAAACCCCCGCCGCCTGACGGATGAAGCCCTGGTGCGCAACGCCGTGCAGATGATGCGCGAGTTCCGCATCGACGAAATCCCGGTGGTCGATGCCGAGGGCAAGCCGGTGGGGCTGATCGACGTGCAGGATCTGGTGGGGCTGAAGGTGATTGAGGGGTGAGGGCGGATCATTTCGCAAGGTTGACGTAGTTCCTTTGTTGATTGAAAACTCGGAATACCCGTCCATTATTCTCGCGGTCATTTTGTTGATGGTTCAGCGTCACAAGTAAGCTGAACTAGCAGGAGTTGAACTTTTCATGAGTCGATCCACGCCCACTCAGAACTTGATTGAAACGTTAGGTCTTCAGGAAGATCATGACTTGGAGTTCAAATCCGCAAAAGGGGGATTACCCGCCAGTTTATGGGAAACGTACAGTGCCTTGGCCAATACGGATGGAGGAACAATTCTGCTCGGAGTGGAGAACGATGGCAAGGTGTCGGGGCTCGGCGATGCCGGCGCGATGCGCAAACAGTTCTGGGATGCTGTCAACAACAAAGGAAAGGTCAGCATTAATCTGCTCGTTGATGCCGACGTCTCCGAACATCATGTCGGTGATAAGGCGGTTCTTTCCATCCATGTTCCTCGGGCCGATCGCCGTCAACGTCCGGTGTTCATCGGACAGAATCCGCTCACCGGAACGTACCGGCGCAATTTCGAGGGGGATTACCACTGCTCACAGCAGGAGGTCGGTCGGATGCTCGCCGACCGGGTTGATGAGCCGGCGGACGCGATGATTCTCGCGGGATTCGGACTGGCGGACTTGGATGAAGCGAGTCTGCAACAATACCGTCAGCGATTTTCGTCTCGGACACCGAGTCATCCATGGTTGAACGAAGATAGCAAAGGCTTTTTGACAAAACTTGGAGCATGGCGAATCAATCGATCGACCGGGACGGATGGATTGACCGTCGCCGGCTTGTTGATGTTCGGCAAGGTGGACGCGATACGGTCCGTCGAGGCGGTGCCGAGCTACCAAGTGGACTATCGGGAACGCTTGTCGGACGATCCGGCCGTCCGATGGACTGACCGTTTGACCATTGATGGCACTTGGGAAGCGAATCTTTTCCAGTTCTACCAGCGTGTCATTCAACGTATTTCGACGGATTTGAAACTCCCATTCCAACTGGATGAAGGCCTGTTCCGCCGAGGGGAAACAGTCGTTCACGAAGCCATTCGCGAGGCGCTCGTCAACGGATTGATTCACGCCGACCATCGCGGTGAAGGCGGCGTCATCGTCGAGAAATATCGGGACCGGCTTGAAGTGTCGAATCCCGGAACCCTGCTGATATCGTTCGATCAGTTGCTCAAAGGCGGCGTGAGTGAGTGCAGGAACAAGGCGCTTCAAACCATGTTCCTGATGATCGGAGCCGCAGAGAAAGCCGGATCAGGGATCGACAAGATACGCCAGGGTTGGCGCTCGCAGCATTGGCGATTGCCGAGTCTTCAAGAGAAAGTCCAACCTTCAAGAGTACGACTGGTCATGCCGATGGTGAGTCTTCTTCCAGAATCGGCGTTGGAGCAGTTGCGAGTGCGGTTCGGAGCAAAGTTCGCAAAGCTGTCCGAGGATGAAGTGCAAGCCGTCGTCACGGCACATTTGGAAGGAGTCGTTTCAAACAGTCGAATGCGGGAAATCACCAGGCACCACGCTTCGGACTTGACCAAGACACTGCAAAGCCTTGTCTCCAAGGGCTATCTGACACAGGATGGGCAGAAACGTTGGGCGACTTACAAGTTGCCGAGAACCACGGTTCGGGAGCCGGACGGGTCCACACATAAGGCTGACAACTCCACACATAGCAATGACTCCACACATAAGGCCGACAACTCCACACATAGCAACGACTCCACACATAAGGCATGGGACTCCTCGCAGCCGCTGGGACGTATGGACGAAGTGGAACTGGCGGCGCTGAAAAGCACGGCCCTTCTTGCGCTATTGTCGAAAAGGCTTTCTCCACACGACAGTCGTCAACTGATCCTGAAGCTCTGCCAAAAGCGGTTTCTGACGGCGGGACACCTTGGTGAATTACTTCATCGAAGTCCGGTTGCGCTTCGAGCCAGGTTCCTTAAGCCAATGGTTGCGGAAGGAGCGTTGCGGCTGCGCTACCCAGACAAACCAAACCGACCCGATCAAGCATACACTGCAAAATAAAATCGGGAAGAAGGTGTCAGGCGCCTGCTTCACCCCTTCGCGCCATCAACTCTGTGGCCGCCTCCCTCACATCCTCCGCCGCGCACACCGCTCCACTCACCGCGATGCCTTTCACGCCCACCGCGATGAGTTCGGGCAGGTTGTCCGCGTTGATGCCGCCGATGGCCAGGTGGGGGAGTTTGTCCCATGCGAGGTATTCGCGGAGGCAGGCAGGGCCGGCGATGTGGTCCTTCTTCTTGGTCGTCGTCGGGAACATCGGGCCGATGCCGCAGTAGTCGGCGCCGTCCTGGAGGGCGCGTTTGGCTTCGTCGAGGGTTGAGGTGGACACGCCGATGAGGAGTTGGCGGCCGGTGAGTTTGCGGACTTCGGTGCAAGGCAGGTCGGTCTGGCCCAGGTGGACGCCGTCGGCGCCGGAGAGCAGGGCGATGTCGGGGCGGTCGTTGATGATGACGCTCGCCTTGCCCCGGCAGCGGGCGACGACTTCTTTGGCGTGTTCGAGGAGCGGGCCGGCGTCGAGGGTTTTTTCGCGGATTTGGATGCAATCGACACCGGCGGCGAGGCATTCGTCGAGCACGTGCGACCAGTCGTGGGGTTTGCAGAGGTCGCGGGTGAGGAGGATGCAGAGGCGCCATTGTTTTCGCATACCGCAGCCCATCGCGCGGGTGAGACGTTTTTCGATGTCGTAGCCGAGGTAGCGCAGGCGTTCGATGGTGGCGGGGAAACTAGAAAGGATTTCACTTTGATCACCTGACGGATACTTCGACGGTTCGCCCCCTGACGGCTCATACCCCGACGGCTCGCCCCCCGGAAGCGACCTCGCCATCGGGCTTGGGGTTTTTGTTGATCCCAGGGTTTTGCCATATTCCTCGACGGCGCGGAGGGCTTCGCTGAGTCTCTTGCCGGCGGCGATCACCACATCGGCGACCGATTCGCGCTTCTGTTCGCTGACGGTTTTGATGGTGGCGCCGACATCGCCTGGGGTGTCGCGGTTGGCTTCGAGGCCGGGGATGGCGGCGATCGTCCGTGAAAAATCGTGGCGCAGGTTTTTCAAAGCGGTGCAGAGGGATTCATCATTGAGGATGAAGCGGGCGGCTTCTTCCATGACGCGCAAGGCTTCGCGGGCGCGGTTGGCGTTGGCGTCGAGGATGCGGAGGACGGAGGGCATGGGGGAATGATAGGGGTTTGAATCAGGCGCGGGAGTTTGAATCAGGCACGGGAGCTTGAAGTTCCCGTACCTGGGCGCTGATGGTGAAGTGGAACTTGGCGCCTTGGCCCGGGGTGCTTTCGAGCCAGATGCGGCCGCCGTAGGTTTCGATGATGGCTTTGACGCTGGCCAGGCCCACGCCTTTGCCTGCGATGTGGTGCGAGCCGGAGTGGATGGCTCTGCGGAAGACATCGAAGACCTTGGGTTGATCCTCCGCCGCGATGCCGCAGCCGGTGTCGGCGATGGTGAACAGGTGGTGTCCGCCTTCGGTGCGATGGCTGACATGGATGCGGCGGTCCCTGGCGTCGAGCATGTATTTCACGGCATTATCGAGCAGGTTCTGAAACACCTGCCTCATGCGGTTTCGCTCGCCGATGATCGTGGGCAGGCCGCCGGCGATGGTCAGCGTGATGCGGCTGGCCTCCAGGTCGTAGCTCAGATTGTCGCGCAGCTCGGCCAGCAGCGCGTTCAAATCCACCGGCTCGCGCCTGCCCGGCCGGGACCTGATGCGGCTCAGTTCCATCAGGTCGTTGAGCAGGTCGATCTGCACCTTCACATTCGCGCTGATGCGTTCGAGCTTGGTCGTGGCATCCTCGGCCAGCGAGGCGCGGTACTTGGCCAGCAACATGCCGGCCATGCCTTCGATGTTGCGCAGCGGTGCGCCCAGGTCGTGGCTGACGGCGCGGAGGAACTCGTTCTTCTCGCGGATCTCCGCTTCGAGTCGCTCGTTGACCTGGCCTATCTCGGCGGTGCGGGCCTCGACCTTGCGTTCGAGTTCCTCATTGGCGGCGATGAGCTGCCGCTGGGCCGCGTACAGCTTCTGCGCCATCGTGTTGAACGATTCGCTGAGCAGGCCCACCTCGTCGCGGGTGCGCACCTGCACCGGGGGCGGGGCCTGGCCGTCGCCCAGGCGGACGGTGGCGATCATCAAGGCCCGCAGCGGGGCGGTCCAGTGGCGCACGATGGACCAGATGAAGGGCAGGGCGATGAGCACCAGCACGGCGGCGGAGGCGAGCTGCGCCAGGCGCAGCCGCTGGAGGGTTGCCGGCAGGCTCCGCTCGTGCAGGCCCAGCACGACGAAGCCTTCGAGCTTGCGGGGATGAATGGAGCGGCCGGCGGTGCTCCAGATCGGGGTGCGGCGGACGACGATTTCATCGGCATCGCCGGCGAAGAAAGGGGTATCGACCTCGATGGCGCCGCTGAGGCCCGGCACGCCGGCCTTGGCGGTGAAGGTGGCCCAGGCCTGCGAATCGATGGACCGGCGATGGAGCACGTTCTCGCCGGCATCGGTGACGATGACGAACGCCAGCCTCCGTTCGAGGAACAGGGCGTCGAGCACTTCGTGGGCCTGCGGCGACCAGCCTTCATCGAGGCGGCCCACCAGCGCGCCGGCCACGGCCTGCGAAAGCATTTCGCCGTTGCGGGCGTGGGTGTCGCGCAGGGCGCGGTGGGCCAGGCTGTTGAAGAGCGCCGCGCACAGCAACATGGGCGCCCCCACCATGATGAGCGTCCAGAGCACGAGCTTGCGTTGCAGGGAATGCCGCGGCTGCACGCGAAGCGGTGACCGGGCGTGGGGATCGCCCGCCGCCTGGCCTTGCTCCATTTCAGCGGTGCTGCCCATTGAAAGGAGATCGACCGGAAACGAAGGGCGGTTGAGGGGAGGAAAAGTTCCGAGTTCCGGGTTCCGAGTTCCGAGTTGAAAGACAAAGGAACAGTTCCGAGTTTCGAGTTCCGAGTTCCGAGTTAAAAGGCAAGAGGGAAGAAAGGCACGGAGGGGATGAAAAGTTCCGAGTTCCGAGTTCCGAGTTTCGAGTTGCGGAGGGATGCAGGCTCGAATCGGTTCCGCTGTCTTTTTTAACTCGGAACTCGGAACCCGGAACCCGGAACTGTTCCCTTGTCTTTCAACTCGGAACCCGGAACCCGGAACTCGGAACTTTCCCCCCTCCGTGCCTCCGTGCCTTCGTGCCTCAATGCCTTCCCTTATTCTCTGACTGGAATATCGCGTGCCCTCGTTGAGTTCGTGTTTTTGTGTGTTTCTGTTTTCCTGTTTTTCTGCTTTCCTGATTTCATGGTTTTATTTGGGTTATCGCCCCTTAAACACGGGTGGTGGAATTCCGGCTTCATGGGGCGACCGATTGGGGGAACGAAGGGGCGTCGGAGTTTGAAGATGGAACGGGAAAAGGGCCGTTATTGGCGCAGCAGAGGCGATTTTTCAGGAGTTGGACCTATGCGTCCTCAAGTGAGGATGGCCAAGGGCGGGACTTGGGCCACGGGGCTGCGGACGAAGTTCCGATAAAGATCGGGAAATTTTTTACGGTTGTGCGGGTGAAACATCCGAAGTTTTTACAGGGCGAAACCCCCTGCGTGAATCGAAGATGATGCTTCAGATGCCTTGACAGTGCGAATGAAATCCACACAATGACTGAACGGAAACTTGACAAGCGGTCTGCATGAGGCAGAATGACTGCCGGTCAATGAGGAACTTCCAGCATTCGGTCAGGTGTTGCAACTGGGGCATCCTGGGATGGACTTCCAGGACCGTTCACACGACTCACCCAATGACAACCCGAATCCAGGCAGGCTGAAAGCGACAGGTTGGCGCGGCAGACGGTCAGCCACCACGATCCGCAGAGATTACCCAGCTTGACGTGTGAATCAGACAACGAATGGAACCCACGATCGGCTGAAAGCTGATGGCTGATAGCTTCTTCGAAAACGTCGGCGTTGTGTTGACGCCGCAAGTCCTGGTTTATCCGCCAGGCTGAATGGGCATACAGTCAACCACGTTGGTTGGCGAGGGGTAGGCCCATTCAAAGTGTAGATCCTATTTATTAGGAGACGGTCCATGAATCGATGCAAGTTTGCCCTTACCATGGGCGGCGCTCTGGCGATGGGCCTCGCCGGTGTCGCCAATGCCGACGAAGCTCTTCGTTCGGAAGTCGCGCAGCTCCGCCAGCAGGTGGCCGAGCTCAAAGGCCAGCAAAACTCGTCCTGGCTCGATCAGCGTCGCGCTGAAGAAGTCAAAGCCCTCATCGGCGAAGTCCTCGCCGATGCGGACACCCGCGCCAGCCTGATGGCCGACGGCATGGTCGCCGGCCACAACGGCACGAACTTCTTCCTCGCCAGCCCCGATGGCGGCTTCCGCCTCAATCTCAGCGGCGGCATCCAGTTCCGTTACCTTCTCAACATCGAGAACGGCGAAGGCAGCCAGGACGGCCAGGATGAAGGCTTCCAGGTCCGCCGCGTCCGCCTGGGCTTTGACGGCCACGTCACCGCCGGTCGTCGCTGGGACTACGAACTGGTCCTGTCGCACGAACAGGGAGCGGACGATGACGCCGACGCCACCTTCGGCGTGGTCAGCATCATTGATGCCAAAGTCGGCACCCAGATCACCGACAACATCCGCGTGGATGCGGGCAAGTTCAAGCTGCCCTTCTCCCGCGAAGAACTGATCAGCTACAAGCGATCCCTGGCCGTCGAACGCTCCCTGGTTCACGATGTCTTCAGCCTCGAGCGTGCCGAGCAGATTCAGATCGGCTACAAGAGCGACCTGTTCCTGGTCCGTGGCTCGATCAGCGACGGCGCCAAGAGCGAATACAGCGAAATCGGCGCCGATTCGGTCGAAATCGCCCTCACCGCTCGCGTTGATGTCCGCCTCATGGGTGACTGGAAGCAGGCGGCTGACTCCACCTCCTGGCAGGGCGAAGCCACCGCTCTCTTCCTCGGCGGTGCGGTCCACTACCAGGCCGGTGACGGCGCCAACGGCGGCGTCTTCAGCGATACCAACGTCTTCGCCTGGACTGTCGATGCCCTGTTCGAGACCCACGGCTTCGGCGTCATGGGCTCCGTTTTCGGCGCCCACTTCGATGATGGCACCCTGGACGGCGACTCCTACGGTCTTGTCCTCGATGTTTCCTACAACATCAATGACAAGATTCAGCCCTTTGGCCGGTTCGAATACATTGACATTGATACCCCCGGTCTTGACGGCGAGGCCTTCGCCCTCACCTTCGGCTTCAACTACTTCTTCAAGGGCCACAACGCCAAGTTCACCGCCGACATGGTCTGGATCGTCGATAGCGACCTCGGCGCCGGCGCCGGCGTCGGCACCAGCCCCGGCCACGGCTTCTCCGTTGTTGACATCCACGAAGAGGACAGCATCGTCTTCCGCTTCCAGTTCCAGCTCCTGTTCTGATCCGACATCCAAATAACCCCCGCCTCCCGTCCCCGGTATCCGGCCTGATGCCTCACCGCATCAGGCCCCTTCAACCGGCTGACTCTTCCCCTGGAGTCAGCCGGTTGTTTTTTTAGCCGCGACTCAACGAGTCGCGGACGTGCACAGCCTTCAAGGGTGGTGAAGCACACCCTGGTCATCAGAACTCGAACGCGCCAGGGGGCCGCTTTTATTGCCGGACACAACCGATGCGCCACACGGTGTTCGTCGCCGCAGATCAAAGGTTCAGCCGGCCACCCTTGCACGCCGGACATCTCCGCGACGTGTTACGTCGCGGCTGGAACGGCGTTTTCGGACAGAGCCATCCAACACTCCGTTCGGCAGGGCGAACGGCCAAATGCGCCGGCCCCGTCTTCCTCCCCTGTCCGTCGGATACCATTGACCATTGCCCCCGATCGGTCGATACTGGTTTGCAGCGCAATGTCCCCTCGTGATCCTCAACGCGAAGCCGAGTCCCTGCGTCGAATTCTGGAGGTTGCCCGGCAACTGGCGGCCCCGTTCGAGCTGCGCGATCTCCTTGCCCAGATCATCGATGCCGGCCGCGACTTGCTCGAAGCCGACCGGGGCAGCGTCTTTCTTTTCGATCGCGCCACCAGCGAGCTTTACACCGTCGTCGCCCACGGTGTGCAGTCGATCCGCTTCGGCATCGACAAGGGCATCGCCGGCGAATGCGCCCGCAACCGCGCCATCATCAACGTGCCCGACTGCTATGCCGACCCGCGCTTCAACCAGGCCATCGACAAGGCCACGGGCTACCGCACCAACTGCCTGATCACCATTCCGCTGATCGGACTGGAGAGCGAGCTGGTGGGCGTGCTGCAACTGCTCAACTCCAGGGCGGGGCGGTTTGATGCCGAGGATGAGGAGATGGCCGTGCTCATCGCCAGCCAGGCGGCGACGGCGATCCAGCGCGTGAAGCTCAACGATGATCGCTTCGAGCGGCTGAAGCTGGAGCGCGAACTGGACCTGGCCCGCAAGATTCAGATGGGCGTTTTGCCCGCCGCCTTGCCCACCTGCCCCGGCTACGACCTGGCCGGCTACAGCCAGCCCGCCGACGCCACCGGCGGGGACATCTACGATGTCATCGAACTCGATGAGAACAACGTCAGCCGGAGCGTCGATCTCGAAAGCGACAGCAGCCTCATCATGCCCGCCAAGGGCCTGTTCTTCCTGCTCGCCGACGCCACCGGCCACGGCGTGGGACCGGCGCTTTCGGTCACCCAGGTCCGGGCCATGCTCCGACTGGGGTTGCGGCTCTCCGCCTCGATCACCCAGATCTTCGAGCACATCAACAGCCAACTGGTGATGGACCTTTCCACCGATCGCTTCGTCACCGCCTTCATGGGCATGCTCGACCCCGTGGCCCACGAGATTCGCTACATCTCCGGCGGGCAGGGGCCGATCATTCACTACCACGCGGCGACGGGCATGTGCGATTTCCTCGAAGCCTCCACCGTGCCCATGGGCATCATGGACGACCCGCCCATCGACATCCCCGCACCGATGAAGCTGGGACCGGGCGACATCCTCGCCCTGCTCACCGACGGCTTCTACGAGCATCAGAACATGGAAGGCCGCATGATGGGCAAGGACCGCATCGGCGACGCCATCCACCAGCACCGCCACGAATCCGCCAGGGAAATTCTCGACGCCCTGCTGCGACACCTGCTCGCCTTCGGCAACGACGCCCCGCAGTTGGACGATGTGACGGGGGTGATCGTGAAGAGGGAAATATAGGTGGGGACAGGAGACAGGGGACAGAAAACAATAAATGCCGCTTGCGGCTTCGCTCTGACCTCTGTTTCCTGTCTCCTGTTCCGCAGACGCGCAGCGAGGACGCTGCGGCTACGAATCCCTGTCTCCTGTTCCCTGTCTCCTCTTTATTCGAGTTCCCCATGATCAAAGCCATCATCAGCGTCATCGGCCGCGACCAGAAAGGCGTCGTCGCGCGCTTCGCCACCTACCTGGCCAACCACGGCATCAACATCGAGGACATCGAGCAGCATGTCGTGCATGGCCGGTTCATCATGGACATGCTCGTCGATCTGGCGGACATGACGCTGAGCCTCGATGAACTGATCGGCGGCGTGCAGGAGCAGGGCGGACAGATCGAGATGAACGTGCGCGTGGCCCTGCACAGCCGGCGACGCGAACGGAAAGTCGCGCTGCTCGTCAGCAAGGAATCGCACTGCCTGGAGCGGCTGATCGAGGATCAGCGCGGCGGCCGGTACAAACAGCGGGGCAGGATCGACTGCGTGCTGGGCAACCACCCGTCGCTGGAGCCCATCGCCAAGGAAGCCGGCCTCCCTTTCGAGTGGATGCCTTCGACCGACAAACCCGCCCACATGGCGTGGCTGCTCAAGACGCTCGTGGCACGCCCCATCGATCTCGTGGTCCTCGCCCGCTACATGCAGATCGTTTCGCACGACATCGTCGCCGCGTTTCGCCATCGCATCATCAACATCCACCCTTCGCTGCTGCCTCATTTCCCCGGCGCCAATCCCTACAGGCAGGCCTGGGAAAGCGGCGTGCGCGTCACCGGCTGCACCGCCCACTTCGTCACCGAAACGCTCGATGAAGGCCCGATCATCCTTCAGGATGTCTTTCACATCGACGTTGGCCGCGACACCGCGGAGGATGTCAAACGCAAGGGCCAGTCACTGGAAGCGAACGTGCTGAGCCAGGCGGTGCAGATGTCGCTTGATGAAAAGCTCATCGTTGTGGATGACAAGGTTGTTTTCCGTCCGGGCCTGAGCACGTTCTTCGATCACGCGCAGGAGTGAGACGCGCATAAGCCCCGCCCGGCCCCCGGCCCCCGGAGCCTGAGAACTTTTGGGTGGCTGGGGCTGCTTCGGGTGATGTTGTGAGTCCGCTTCGGGTGGCTGGGGCTGAGTCCGCGAAGCCCCAGCCACCCAAAAGTTCTCGGGCTCCCGGAAGGGCGGGGCTTCGACCGAACGCGGACGCTGCTTGCATCACCTCGCGCACCGATGCATTATCCTCGTGCGATACGTCCCCCCCCCCGGTCCCAGTCCCGGTCCCGGTTCCCAATCCCCTCATCCTTGCCTGGCGAATCCTCATGAGTCCATTCCTGCTCGTCCTCATCGGCATGGCGATCGTCCTGTGCGGGGTGCTGGTGTTCAAGCTGCACGCTTTTCTCGCCCTGATCATCGCGGCCATGATCGTGGCGGCGCTGACGCCGACTACGACGCTGAAAAATGAAATCACGGAAAGACAGGCGATCGGAAAGATCGTGCGCGTCCTCAAGGATTCCACTCACGAAGTGGAACTTTCGATTTCGAAAATGGATGGCGTTGAGCGCGACACCCTGCTTTCGATCCTGCAGAAGGACAAAATGAATGGTCGGTATTTCGATTTTGGCGGGCTCCGCATCGATTCGATCACACCGGGAACGGATCGCGAGCGCGTCAAAATCATCGGCAGTTTTCGTGTAAGCGACTATTACCGAACCTTTCCCCATATGGAACCTCCGATGTCTCCGGAGTGGCTTAATGAACGGGTCGGCAATCTTCTGATCTTCCCCGCACAACGCAAGGCGGCATTGTCACCGACGATCCCCCACATCGCCCAGCGCGTCGCCGAGGGCTTCGGCAGGACCTGCATCGACATCGGGATCCTCATCGCGCTGGCGGCGATCATCGGCGAGTGCCTGCTCGCCAGCGGCGCCGCCGAGCGCATCGTGCGATCCATTCTTCGCCTCGTCGGTGAGAAGCGGGCTTCCTCCGCATTCCTGGGCAGCGGTTTTCTGCTTGGCATTCCCGTCTTTTTCGACACGGTGTTCTATCTGCTCGTGCCGCTGGCCAAGGCGATGCGGATGAAGACCGGCAAACACTATCTGCTTTATGTGCTCACCATCGTGGCCGGGGCGACGATGACGCATTCGCTGGTGCCGCCGACGCCCGGCCCGCTGTATGCCGCCAGCGCGTTCAAGGTGGATGTGGGCGTGATGATTCTGGGCGGGCTGGCGGTGAGCGCCATCACCGCGTGTGTCGGATATGCGTATGCCGTGTGGGCGGATCGGCGGTGGGACATTCCGCTGCGGGACACGGCGGAGGGAGGCGTCGGCGATCTTCAGGTCAATGCACAAAAGGATGACGCCTCCTTGCCGCCGCTGTGGTTGTCGTTGCTGCCGATCGTGCTGCCGGTGGCGCTGATTGCAGGCAGCGCGGTGGTGGAGACGTGGCGCAAGTCGCTGGGGGAGGGCCAGTCGCTGCCGGCGGTGATCGAGGCGATCGGGCCGCCGCTCTGGACGCTGGGCGACAAGAACATCGCCATCCTGCTCGCGGCGGTGATCGCGATGGTGACGATGGCGCTGCACAAGCGCGGCGAAAAAGGGGCGGTGGGCAGGACGGTGAACATCGCCCTGACCGGCGGCGGGATGGTGATTCTCATCACCGCGGCGGGCGGCGCGTTCGGCGCGGTTCTCAGGCAGACGGGGATTGCCGGTGAAATTCAAGGCCTCGCCCAGGGCTGGCACGTCGCGGTGCTGCCGCTGGCGTTTCTGGTGACCGCACTGGTGCGCACCGCGCAAGGCTCGGCGACCGTGGCCATGATCACCGCGGCGGCGATCTTCGCCCCGATCGTCGAAGGCGACACGCTTTCGTTTCACCCGCTCTATCTCGCCCTGGCCGTCGGCTGCGGCTCCAAGCCGATCATGTGGATGAACGACTCGGGCTTCTGGGTCATCACCAAAATGACCGGCTTCAAGGAAATCGAGACGCTGCGCACCGCGACGATCATGATGATCCTCATGGCCCTGGCCGGGCTGATGGTGGTGATGGCGGGAGCGATGGCTTTGCCGATGAAGATGTAAAGACAGTAAAGACAGTAAAGACAGTAAAGGCTATTATTTAATACTTAATACTTATTACTTAATGGTTATATCGAACCGAGGCGGCATGCCTTCTCCGTCAATAACTATTAAGTATTAAGTATTAAATAATAGCCTTTACTGCCTTTACTGTCTTTTCCTACAGTTCAAACCGCTGAAACCCGATGATCTTCGCCCCTTTGGGGATGTAATCGCGCACCGGTTTTTTCGCATCCATTTCGCGGATGTAGATCTGCCCCATCAGGGTGTTGTCGTCGATCCACTTGCGCATCTTGCCCTCGGCGATCTTCTCCAGGAGCTGCGCGGGCTTGCCGCTGGCGGCGGCCTCGGCGACGGCGGCGGCCTTGGCCTGGGCGAGCCGGTCCTCGGGGATGCCCGCCGCATCGATCGCCACCGGCGCGGGCCACTGACCCTTGCCGTCGGCGGCCACGAGATGCTGGCACAACCCCTTGAGCAGGTCATCGGAAAGGTCGCCTTCGCCGGCGATCACCACGCCCACCTTGCCGTTGTGGTGAACGTAGCTGCCCACCTTGGGGGCGGTGAGCTTGATGCCCTTCTGGAAGCTGATGTTCTCCTTGATGGTGATGCGCAGGTTGTCGATCAGCGCCTGACCCTCGGCCGGGGCCGCGGCCAGCTCGCCATCGGGACCGGCGAGGGCAAACTCGGCGATCTTCTGGGCGGCACTGCGGAAGGTGTCGTTCTTGGCGGCGAAGTCGGTTTCGCTGGTGAGCACGATCATCGCCACGCTCGAAGCGTCGGCGGCGACGGCCACGACGCCTTCGCTGGCGGCGCGGTCGGAGCGCTCGTTCATCTTGGCGCCCAGCTCCTCGCGCAGCTTGGCGATGGCGGCTTCCTCGTCGCCGCCGGTGGCTTCCAGCGCCGCCTTGCATTCCATCATGCCCAGGCCGGTGCGGGAGCGAAGTTTCATGACCGTTTTGGCGTCGATCGCCATGGGAAAATCTCCGGGAAAGGGGAAAAGCTTTCAGCAATCAGCTTTCAGCATTCAGCCGACCACGAAAAGAAAAATCATTGAACATTGAACATTGCCTGTTGACCATTGGTGTTTGCCAATGGCTTGATTCGACGGCCTTGGCAATGTTTGGTCTCGCTTAGACGATAGCCCCCGGCGGCTTGCCGGGGGGACCGGGGGCCGGGGGGACCGGGGGTGGTTATGCGATTCATATGGATGCGGTGTGCGACGTTGATTGCAATCATCAGCCTTGCGCCGCGCCGCCGGCCGGGGCGACCGCTTCCGCTTCGCCGCCGGTTTCCTTTTCTTCCGCGCGGAACTTGGCCCGGCTGCTGCGACGACCGCGATCCTGGCCCCGGTTGCCCTGGCCGCCGCCATCATCCTTGCCTTCGCCCATCGTCGCCCGGCTGGTCTTGCCTTCGTTGACCGCCGCCACCAGGCTCTGCACCACGACCTCGATCGAACGCATCGCGTCATCGTTGCCGGGGATCGGAATGTCGGCAAAGTCCGGGTCGCTGTCGGTGTCGATCAGACACACCGTCGGAATGCCCAGCTTGCGGGCTTCTTTCACGGCATTGGCCTCGCGCTTCACATCGATCACCACCATCGCCCCCGGCAGCTTGGTCATGTTCCGAATGCCGGCGAGGTTGCGAAGAATCTTCGCCTTCTCGCGGCGGAGGGTCGATTCCATCTTCTTGGAGTAGCTGGTGGCCATGTCACCGGCGCCGTCGATCGCTTCGAGTTCCTCGAGTCGCTTAAGGCGATCGCGGATGGTGCGGAAGTTGGTGAGCGTGCCGCCGAGCCATCGCTCGATGACGTAATGCTGCCCGGCTTCGCCGACGAACTTTTCGAGGATGCCCCGGGCCTGCCGCTTGGTGCCCACGAAGAGCACATCCTTGCCGTCGGCGACGACCCTGGTCAGAAACTTGCGGGCCAGCAGCAGGCCCTTGACGGTGGCCTTCACATCGATGATGTGGATCTTGTTTTTCTTGCCGTGGATGTACGGCGCCATTTTCGGATTCCAGTTCGTGCAGCGATGCCCGAAGTGGATGCCGGCTTCAACGAGGTCTTTGACGAGCGATGCCATGAGAGCGACTCCTGAAAAGAGAACAGTCAGTGTGCGACGGGTTGCCCCTGCTTGCACCAAGCCCACGACCGTGAGCGGTCATCTGCGGGCTCCCCGGAATGTGGCCAAAGCGGTCGCCAAATAAAAATAGAGACCGGCCGCCGACTGTCGGCGTCCGTCAAATCTCAAACCTCGTGCGATCATCCCTGAGCGCAGAGCGGCAAAGTCACTGACCCACCTTGCAGCACGTCATTCTATCAGGCAGGGAATAACCTGCAACCGTCCGGGTGGCTGGGTCAGGGTAAAAGCATATGGGAGGGCGAGGTTCCCGCTGGGAGGGCGAGGTTTCCGCTGGGAGGGCGAGGCTCCCGCCGAGCCGTTCGTTTGCGAAGCCCGTCCGCGGGCTGAAGCAAACGAAAATCGCGCGGCCGGCGATCATGCCTGATGGTTCGCCTGCCGCGCGATTTTCGTTTGCTCAGGCCCCCAAAGCGGG
>CAZYPK010000002.1:0-85315 GCA_964649195.1 uncultured Phycisphaeraceae bacterium | reverse complement strand
GGGGGGGGGGTAGCTCATCGTTGGAGACGATCTGGACGCCGGCGATGCCGTTGTTGCCGCCGCCGGTCATGGCGACGGTGAAGGAGGCGTCGTTGAGGCCGGTGAAGACGGTGTAGTTGGTGACGGCGGCGCTGTTGGCGTCGGTGCCTTGGATGAAGCCGACGTTGCTGTAGCTGGTCTGCGCGGTATCGCCGGTGCGGATGTCGCGGGAGACCAGGTCATCGAGACCGCCGGTGAGGGTCAATGTGGAGGTCGTGGGGCCTTCGTTGTTCGAGTAGTAAACAACGACGGCGTAGCCGCCGGCGAACTGGGTGCCGAGTCCGTCGAAGGTGATGGCCGCCTGTTGATTGGCGAAGCCGTCGAGGAGTTTGGCGTTGGGGCTGTCGTGGTCGCCCAGATGCCAACTATTGTTCAAGGTCTGGGTCCAGGAGGTGACGGCAACGCTCGATGGTGCGCCGCTGTTGTTGACCAGGGCGAACGGCAGGGAACCAGGGTCGGCGGGGCCTTGGCCGACGCCGGCGTGGTTGTTCCAGTTGGACTGCTCGAAGCCGGGCGCTCCGGCTACTTCGGCGGGCAGGATTTCCGCCACGCCGACATCACCGGTGCCGGGGTTGATGTAATTCCATCCGACGAGCACGGCCTGTGCCGGTGCGGCCGTTACCGTGGCCATCAGGCCCGCGCCCAACAGGGTGCAGGCGATTTTCTTCTTGAATCCGGTCATGGTCTGTTCTCCTTGCAAGGGGAAATGAATGGGGTTGGGGGAAACATTGACGGTTCGCCCCAAGAAAACCCCGAATGGAAGATACCGTGAATCAGCGATAATGCACGAACATATTTGGTGAACTCTCGGACATTTTTCGTCCCCCTTGTTTGATGGCATCGGCATCCAGACCTGTGTCCGGTGGCTGGCGCGTCACTTCGTTTTGGCCCAGAGGAAGTGGCTGGCGACGGCGACTTCGAAGGTGTCTCTCTGGAACCACTGCACGGAGCCGTCGAGCAGGGCGTTGTTGGCGCCTTCCGGGGCGATGGCCGGTGTTTCAAACATGGCGTAGGGGCTGGAGGGTGGTGCGGAGTAATGGGGCACGGGTCCGCCGTAAGTGTCGGCGAAGGGGCCTTGGCCGCCGGTGGGTGAATGGGCGACGATGCCCCATCGTTTGTTGAGGAGGTCGCCTCGGTTCCAGTCGGCGAAGAGCGGGGTTCGGGGGTTGGCGCCGGTTCGGCGGGCGGAGGGGAGGGTGCCGGCCCAGTTGGTGGCTTTGCCGTTGTTTTCGTTGAGGTAGTGGCCCAGGTAGAGGTAGCCCAGGAGATACTCGCCGCCCCAGGGCATGGGGACGGGCCAGGCCTTGGCGGGGGTGGCGAAGGCCATGGAGGGGCAGTAGAAGATGTCGGCGGCATGTTCGAGGGTGTACCCGCCGATCCAGCCCAGCCACATGCGACGCCATTCCATGTTGTTGTAGTAGTTGGGGTCCTGCCCCTGTCGCGGATAGACGCCTTCGCCGATGAGAAAGCCCCGGTTGGACGAGGCGTAACTGAGCACGCCGCCGGCCAGTTGACGTTGATGCACACCACAGGAGGCGCGGCGGGCATTCTCGCGGGCCCGGCTTAAAGAAGGAAGCATCAGCGAAATGAGCAGGGCGATCAGGGCGACGACCAGGAGCATCTCCACCAGTGAAAATCCCCGCGCGGATGCCGGGAGCGGAAAAGTCCGGCGGGCGGTGAGTTTCAATCGTTCACGCGGCATAACATTCACTCCGTGAGCAACGGGCGACCCCGGGGAGCAGGCGGGGCCGTTTCATTCTACGTTCCATCATCGGAAGCCAAAGCTCCAAATCACAAATCTCAAATTTCAAACCAACTCGAAAGCGAGCCGAACCGGGCGAAACCGATCAGAATTGGGATTCCGTTTGATTGCGGTTTTTGTTCCTGGAGTTTGTTTGGAGTTTGAAGTTTGTCATTTGAAACTTCCGACAGAATGGGTGCCGAGAATTAAACAACCCAGCAGGCGTGGCGAGCCTTTCTCACTTTTACAATTATCTCACCGATCCGGCACTGGACAAGTGCGCATTTCCCATGCCGATGAACATATTTCGCTTTATCGCGGTGTTGAAAATTATTGATTTTTTGGGATAAAATGCGATGAATCGGGTATAACCAAAGCCGTGGGTTAACCGGTTTGCCTGTTTCAGGGAAATTTTGATGATGGTTTTCCGCACGGGGTTTCCGAATAATCCCCCGATGTACGTTGCTACGCCGCAAGCGGCTGGGATGTGAGGTTTGCACGCCATGAAAAAGACGCGATTTGTGGCAGTCCTCATCGGCAGCACCCGCGCCTGGCATCGCCGGGCGATCCTGGGGGTTGTTCGCTATCGCCGGGTCAGCGGGCAGTGGAAGATATTTGCCGAGCCCACCATCGTCGGCGACCACCGCATCCCGCCCGAAGCCCTGCGCGCCGACGGGGTGATTGTCGATGTCGTCAAACGCGAGCACGCCCTGCCCCTGCTGGAGCGCGGCATCCCGATGGTCAATCTCACCACCACCGATGAACTGCCCGAAGTGCCTCACGTTTCCAATCAGGGACGCGCCATCGGCCGGCTGGCGTTCGATCATCTCTACGACCGGGGCTTTCGCCGATTCGCCTTCTGCGGCACCGGGGGTTACTCCTTCGTCCGCGAACGCTACTTCTCCGCCGCCGCTCACGAAGCGGGCTTCGACTGCCCCGTGTACAGCCCGCCGCCCGAGGCCGGCATCGGCCTGGACGAGGACCGCGCCGCCCTGGCCCGGTGGGTCCGCGAACTGCCCAAGCCGGTGGGCATCCTCGCCATCCACGACGTGCGCGGAAGGCACATCATCGACGCCTGCAATGAACAGGCCATCCACGTGCCCGATGAGGTCGGCGTCCTGGGGGTCGATGATGAACTGCCTCACTGCGAAATGTGCGAACCCCCGCTTTCGAGCGTCCGCACCAACGCCGAGCGCATCGGCTTCGAGGCCGCCTCGCTGCTCAACCGCCTCATGGACGGCGAGCCGCCGCCGACCGCGCCCATCCTCATCCCCCCCACCCATATCGTCACCCGACAATCCACCGATGTCCTGGTCACCAAGGATGAACTGGTCGCCAAGGCCATCCGCTTCATCCGGCAATATGCCTGCGACGGCATCGATGTCGAGGATGTGCTCAATCATGTGACCGTCTCCCGCAGCGTGCTCGACCGGCGCATGCGCGAAGCCTTCGGACGGACGCCTCACGAGGAAATCATCCACGTCCGCCTCGAACACGCCCGCATGCTCATCACCGAGACCAACCTCTCCATGACCGAGATCGCCGACCACACCGGCTTCAACTACGTCGAGAACATGGGCCGGGTGTTTCGCAAAAAACTTGGAAAAAGCCCCGGAGCTTTCCGCGAAGACCTGAAACGAAAACAGTGAGCCGCGACGTGACACGTCGCGGACGTGAGCGACAAGAATGGCGTGACCGTCGCGCAGCGGATCACGAGATGCGAAAACGACCGGACGCCGATCGAGGCTGAAAGAAAAAGGTGCATTGGGCCACCCCTTGAGGCTGTTCACGTCCGCGACTCGTTGAGTCGCGGCTCTTATCCCGAACGAGCCGCGACGTGACACGTCGCGGACGTAAGCGACAAGAATGGCGTGACCGTCGCGCAACGGATCACGGACGCGAAAACGATCGGACGCCGATCGAGGCTGAAAGAAAAAGTGCATTGGGCCACTCCTTGAGGCTGTTCACGTCCGCGACTCGTTGAGTCGCGGCTCTTATCCCGAACGCTTGTTCCATCTTCCCCCGCGAGTCATTCCATGCTTCACATCACCGCTGCCATCTCCCTGCTCTGCATCACTTCCCCCGTCGATCGGGCCGGTCGAATCGAGGCTCATCCCAGGGAGACCGGGCAGGCGACGAATTACCGGCTCACCGCCGACGCCACCTTCGACTGGAAAATCGGCATCGTCGCCGGCGACATCGATCTCAACGGCCACACCCTCCTCATGGACACCGGCGGCGGCAACGTCACACGATTCACCGGCGCCATCACCGGCCACGGACACCTCCGCTGGATCGGCGGCGGCTCCGATGTATGGCAGACACGCCCCTCGTTCCTCCAAGGCGAAAAACCCAACACCTTCACCGGCACCCTCACCATCGAAAGAGGAACGCTCGCACTCGCCAAACCGCCGAAAATCCCCGCATTCTCCGGCAAGCTGCTCATCCTCGGCGGCGGCGCCAACCAGGCCATCGTCGCGCTTCACAACCCGCACCAGCTCCCCGACGACTGCACCGTCCGCATCACCGGAAAACACGAAGGCCGCATCTGGACCCAGGGCCACTCCGAAACCGTCGGCCAGCTCGATCTCCAATCCCACGGCTCCATCGACCTGGGCGACGGCAACAGTCACCTCGCGTTCGCGGACAGCTCGTCGTTGAAATGGGATCTCGAAAAAACCCTCACCATCGATCGCTGGACCCAGGGGAAGGACAAGATCACCTTCGGCCACAACGGCGACGGTGTGGCCGCCGGGCAGCTTGCACGCATCGGCTTCGCGGACCCTTCCGATCTTCCCGCCGGGCTTTATGCGGCGAAGCTCACCGACAAGGGTGAACTCGTGCCTGGTGAACGCGTGTCGGCGAAGAATCCGCCGTTTGACGTTTCCGATGATGCCCGTGAAGCTCGCCGGGCCTTGTACGAGAGCAGCGGATGCAAGGACATCGGCGGAAAAGATTCCCCGCTGCGCGACGGCATGACCATCAGCTTCTTCGGCGACTCGATCACCTGGCAAAACGCCTACATTTCCCGCATCGGCAGAGCCATCGCCCAGGGTGAATCCACCAAAGGCAGGAAGATCAACCTCATCAACCGCGGCATCAACGGCGGCGGCGTCCTCTCCATCCGTGACGGCTCCGAAAAAGCCGCCTACGTCAGCCCGCAAAATCAGGACGGCCCGCAGGCGCCCTTCGCCCAGGTCATCGCCAAGGACAAAGCCGACGTCGCCGTCGTGCTCATCGGCATCAATGATGTCTGGTGGCGCAACACCTCGCCGGAGGATTTCGAGAAGGCGATGCACGATCTCGTTGAGGCCGCGAAAAAGAACAAGACCCGACTCATTCTCGCCACGCTCACTTCCATCGGCGAGATGCCTGACGGCACCAACCCCAAGGACAAAGCCTGCGATCAATTCGCCCAGTTGACCCGCAAGGTCGCCGAGGAAACCGGCGCCACGCTCGTCGATCTGCGAACCGTCTTCAAAGCCTATCTCCAGAACCACAACGCCAGGCTGCGCGTCGATGGCTCACTGGTGATGCGAAACGCCGGCGTCCTGACTTACGACGGCGTCCACCCCAGCGACGCCGGCAACGACCTGATCGCCGACCACCTGGCCGCAGGCATCGTGCAGGCGCTCAAGGCGAGCAACTGAGCGGGGAAAAAGGGGGAGCGAAGCCGCGAGCGGCTGGGCTGAAGGTAACGATGGGTGGACTCACCCGCGCAATCGGTTCCACATTTTTGCAAGCCTTGACATCACCGCCAACCGGCGGATGCGGCGGGACATGCGGCGGATCATCGGGTCTTTGGGGCGCAGGGCCGCCGCCCGGCGGTGGAAGCTGGCGGCGCGGCGGAGGTTGCCTTCCTCCAGGTAGGCCATCGCCAGGTTGTGCAGCGTCAGGGCGTTGTCAGGCATGAAGCGCAAGGCGCGGCGGCAATCGGCGATGCCTGCCGCCCTGCGGCCGGTGACCAGCAGGGCGTAGCCCCGGTGAATCAGCATGGCGGCCAGGACATCTTCCCGGTCATCCGCATGGTCTTCCGCTTTCCGGGGCTGCCGGGATTCGCCGCCCTGCCTGGCCGGTTTTTCCTCTTCGATCACCCGGCTCAGCAGGGCGATGGCCTGGTCCATCATGCCCAAGTCCATGAGCGTGCGGCTAATTTCGATGGCCTGCGCCGGCGAATGATCGGGCTTGTCCAGTTCGATGGCGAGCAGCGCCTTGGCCCGCTCGTACTGGCCGCGCTGGAGCAAGGCCAGGGCCCAGCGGTGGTGGATGCCGGGGTAGGCCGGCGCGAGCTGGGCGGTCCGTTCGCATTCGGTGATGGCTTCATCGAGGTGGCCGCCGCGGAGGGCGATTTCGCTCAGGGCGCTGTGCGACTCGGCGTGGACCGGGTTCACATCGAGGATGCTGCGGAAGGTCTTGCCGGCCTCGGACCAGCGGTCGGTGGCCATCTGGAGGCGGCCCAGGTGGAGGCGGGTGGCCAGGTCATCGGGGTGATGGGTCAGTTGCTGCTCGAAGAAGACATTGGCGCGTTCGAGCTGTCCGCGGCGGGCGTGGGCCCTGCCGAGGCTGGCGCGAACGTCGGCATGATCCGGCGCCAGGCGAAGGGTCTGCTGCCAGCACCAGATGGCCTTGTCGTGCTGGCCGCGGGCTTCGAGGCTGTGGGCCATGTGGTCGAAGCAGTTGGGGCATTCATCCTGAATCTGGCGGGCGAGGTAGAACATTTCCTCGGCCTTGTCGTGGTCGCCCAGGTTCGCGTAGGCGGCGACGCGGTAGCAGTAGCCCGGCTCGAACTGCGGGTTGATCCGGTTGCATCGTTCGAGCCAGTCCACGGCGACATCGAAGTGGCCCAGGCGGATCGCATCGATGCCGATGTGCATCATGACTTCCGGGTCATCGCCGCGAAGTTGCAGGGCCTGCTCGTAACTGGCGATCGCTTCGGGGTAGCGACGCAGGGCGTCGAGCGTCAGCCCCATGCCAAAGTGCCACTCGCCCTGCTCAGGGTTGAGCGCGACGGCCCGGCTCAGCTCGGCCAGCGCCTTGTCCCATTCACCGTTCTGAAAAAAGGTGCGGGCCCGCTCGGCATGTTGTTCGGCGTTGACCCAGTCGTTCATAAGGACTCGCGGGGGAGTGGGGAAGAGGGAACAGGGGACAGGAATCAGAGCGAAGCCGCAAGCGGCTCTTGTCTCCTGTTCCCTGTCTCCTGTCCCCTGCCGCTGCTTCTTCATTATCCGTCAACCGGCGGCGGGAGGATCAATATTTCAAAATCTTGCGCGATTTTCTTCGAACTTCGTGGTCAGTCAACTTTCCGATCGATAAGATTGCCGATGAGATCGGGGCTGTCGTCAAGCGTCGTGCGGTCGCCTTCATCTTATATCGTGTCTGTGAGCTGCGCCATGCCGCGTGAAAATCGCATGACAGGCTGTGCTTGTGATGACGCCGGTCGTCGGCGGCGCGGGGTGATGTGGCTGTCGATGGCGGTGCTGCTGTCGGCGGCGGCCACGCTTGCGGGGCAGACGGAGAAGCTCAGCGCCGGGGACGACCAACTGTTTCGCATCGTGCTGGACCCGCAGGCGGACATTCGCTTTCGCCGGGATTCGGTGACGACTCTGGTGGACCGTGGCGATGGCGTCGCCTTGCGGAAGCTGCTGGACAACCTGAAGAACCCGGCGGACGCCTCCGCCCGGCGAGCGATCCTCTGGGGCATCCGCAATTCGAAATCACCCCCGACGGCGGCGGCGCAGCTGCTGCTGCAACTGGCCGAGGAACTGGAAGGCCCGGTTCTGGAGGACGCGGCGGAAATCATGGGCCGCAGCCTGCCCGAAGGCCAGTGGCCGGCGGTGATGAAACTGGCACGAAACGAAGCCGCCAAGCCTGCGGCCCGGCAACTTGCCATCATCGCTTTGGGCCACCGCCGGACGCAGGATGGCGCCGGGCTGCTGGTGTCGCTGCTGGCCGCCACCGAGAATGACACGGAGCGGGCCCTGGCTGCCGGGGCCTTGGCGCGGCTGACGGGTATCGACGATCGCGGCAGCGACGCCCTCGCCTGGGGCGACTGGTGGAAGGAGGTTGCGGGGCTGTCTTCCGAAGCGTGGCAGGCGCATCTGCTGGGCAACATCACCCGCCGCGCCGAGCGGCTGGTGCGGCAGCGCGACGCCTTGCAGGATCGGCTGATGACGGCGATGAGGCAGCGGTACCGGGCCTTGGACCGCGAGGAGCGCGAGCCGGTGCTGACCGCGATGCTTGCCGACCCGCTGGATTCGGTCCGCGAGCTGGCGCTGGACCTGGTCCGCGAACTGGTCAACGGTGAAAAGGTCGGGGCGGAGCTGACCAGGGCGCTGGTGACGCGGCTGGATGATCATTCGTGGGCGGTTCGCGGCGGCGCGGCCCTCATCCTGCGGGACCTCAAAAGCGAGGCGGCGGCCGACCTGGTCGCCAAGCGACTGGCGGATGATCTGGAACGGCACGCCTCGGTGCTCAAGGCCTACCTGCTGCTGATGCGCCGTCAGCCCCGGCTGGCGGCGATGGGGCCGGCCGTCACCCTGCTCAACGATCCCGAAGTGCGCGGCGAGGCGGCGGGCGCGCTGCTGGCGGGCTTTGACCATTGGCCTCCGCTGATCGGACGGGAGCAGGCCGACCGCATCGCCGACCAGATGCGGACCACCCTGGCCCGTGAAAGCAGCCCGGAGCCGCGCTTCATCGAACTGCTGGCGCGGGCCGGCAACCGGGATGACTTCCGCACCATCCGCGCCTGGCTGGATCATTCCTCCGATGCGGTCCGCGAAGCGGCGGCCCGCGCCTGGGTCGCCAGCGGGCAAAGCCTGGAACCGCTGGCGCAGCGGGCGGGCGATCCGATCGTGCAGATCATCGTGATCCCCGCCGCCACCGAGCGTGGCATGTCGCGCCAGACGATGCTCGCCCTGGCGGCGCATCGCCCGGAGAACGAGCAGATCGCCGCCGCCTGGGGCCGGGCCTTGGTGGCCATGTCGCCGCGCGTGAGCCCCGACGCCGTGGTGCAGACCGACCAAAAACTGGCGGCCTACGGCGACCTGACCGACCTGCGCTTGCAGGTCCTTTCCCCGGCCATCGACAAGCTGCTCGGACGTGTCGGCACCGTGGGATTCAACACCTTCGGCGCGGAGGAACGACAAATCTTCACCCTGCAACTGGCCGATCTTCTGCTCGCGCGATCCGAAGCCAGGCTCAGCTCCGGCGACAGCAAGGCAGCCCTGGCCGACCTGGATCGCGTCACCGCCCTGAAGATCGACCTCTCCCATCAGCAGCAGCAACGCCTGACCCTCACCACCATCCACGCCTTGATCACCGGCGGCGAGATCGACGGCGCCTTCGCCAAGGCGGGCAAGTACCTGGCCGTCGAACAGCCTGACAAGGAGATTGAAGCGCTGCGATCGCAGATCATCGAGCTGCTGCTGACCGCCGCCGACCAGTGCCTGACCGCCCAACAGCACGAGCGGGCATCGCAGATCGTCACCCGCCTGCGCGCCAGGCTGCCGCGCCCGGTGGACCTGAAAGTGGAGATGCGCACCGCGATCCTCGAACAGCGCATCAAGATGGCGCTGGAAGCGCCGACGACGCCTGTGCCTACGCCGCAGTTTCCGTGAAATGAGCTTAATACGTAATACTTATTACTTAATACTTATTACTTAATGGCTATTTTGAACCTTGCGGCATCGAGATCGCCGGGATCGTCCGGGCATTTTCCGAAATAACCATTAAGTAATAAGTATTAAGTAATAAATAATCGCCTTTTCCCGCTTTCCTAAGAGACCATTCGGTTTTTCAGTGGTCCAAATCGACTTTCCCCCCTTTTCCCCCTAAACTCTCCGCATCATGAGCACGATCATCACCGGCAAAGCGTTCGTCATGGGCGATGACATCGACACCGATCAGATCATCCCCGCCGAATATCTCTCCTTCAATCCCGCCGATCCCGAAGAACGAAAATACTTCGGCATGTACGCCATGGCCGGCGTCCCGCCCCAGACCTGCGGCCTGCCCAAAGGCAACATGCGATTCGTGCCCGAAGGAGAGTTCAAGACCGACTACAGGATCGTCATCGGCGGCAGAAACTTCGGCTGCGGCTCCTCGCGCGAACATGCCCCGCTCGCCATCGCCGAGGCCGGCGCCACCGTCGTCGTCGCCGAGTTCTACGCCCGAATCTTCTTCCGCAACTGCGTCAACGGCGGATACCTCCTCCCCTGCGAATCGATCACCCGGCTCGTCGAGGAAATCAAGACCGATGACATCGTTGAAGTCGATATCGACCACGGCAAGCTGACCAACCAAACCACCGGCAAGGTGTATCAACTTCGTCCCCTGGGCGACGCCAAGCCGATCATCGACGCCGGCGGCGTGTTCGAGTACGCCAGACAGGCGGGGATGCTCAAAGTCTGAGGATCTGAGGAGCCGCGACGTAACACGTCGCGGAGATCAACAGCCTGAAGGGGTGGCCGATCGCACCTTTTTCTTTCAGCCTCGATCAGTGCCCGGTCGCTTTCTCATCCCGTGATCCGCTGCGCGATGGTCACGCCACTCCTGTCGCTCACGTCCGTGACGTGTTACGTCGCGGCTCGCTCCGATCCCAAACTCACGCCATGATGCCCGTCGCCACATGGCCGTGCACATCGGTCAGGCGGAAATCGCGGCCGGCGTAGCGATAGGTCAGCTTCGTGTGATCGATGCCCAGCAGGTGCAGCATGGTGGCGTGCAGGTCGTGGATGTGGACCTTGTCCCGCACCGCATAGTAGCCGTAGTCATCGGTCGCCCCATATTTGAAGCCCGCCTTGACGCCGCCGCCGGCGAGCCACATGGTGAAACCTTCGGGGTTATGGTCGCGGCCATCGTTGCCCTGAGCCGTGGGCGTTCTGCCGAACTCGCCGCCCCAGATCACCAGCGTTTCCTCCAGCAGCCCGCGTGCCTTCAGGTCGGTGAGCAGCGCGGCGATGGGCTGATCGACTTCGCGGGCGTTTTTCTCGTGACCCTTCTTGAGGTCGCCATGCTGATCCCATTGCACGAACGGATCGCTGTGCGTCACCTGCACGAAGCGCACGCCGCGCTCGGCGAACCGGCGGGCCATGAGGCACTGCCTGCCGAAGTTTTCGGTGACGGGATCATCCAGGCCGTAGAGTTTTTTCGTCGCTTCGCTTTCGCCGGTGATGTCCTGCGCTTCGGGCATGGCCATCTGCATGCGGAAGGCCAGCTCGAAGGATTGGATGCGGCCTTCCAGTTCCTGATGCGCGCCCGTTTCATCGAGATGATCGCGGTTCATCGCATCGAGCAGGGCCAGTTGCCGCCGCTGCTCGTCGCGCGAAAGCGCGTCATGTCGGATGTGGCGGACGGCGGCCTCCTTCGCGGGTTTGCTGGCGACGCCCAGCGGCACGCCCTGATGGGCGGCGGGGAGAAACGCGGCGCCCCAGTTGTTGACCCCGCCGTGCGCCAGCGTGGGACAGATGGTGATGAAACCGGGCAGGTTTTGATTTTCGCTGCCCAGTCCGTAGTTGACCCACGCGCCCATGCTGGGGCGGACGAAGTTGTCGCTGCCGGTGTGGAGTTTGAGGAGCGCCCCGCCATGCGCGGGGTTGGTGCCGTGGAGGGAGTTGATGATGCACAGGTCATCGACGTGACGGGCGACATGCGGGAAAAGCGTGCTGACCTCGATGCCGCTTTCGCCGTGCTTGTGAAACTTCCAGGGTGACGCGAGCAGGTTGTTCGTCGGCGCAAACTGCACGCGCGGCTTGGCGAAGGGCAGCGGCTTGCCGTGATCGCGCGTCAGCAGCGGCTTGGGATCAAACGTATCCACCTGGCTGGGACCCCCCTTCATAAAGAGAAAAATCACCCGCCTGGCGCGCGGCGCAAAATGCGGCAACCCCCGTGCCGCTTGCGGCTTCGCTCCCCCCGCCGCTCGCGGCTTCGCTCCCCCATCCGCCGCCACCGCCCCCTCCCCCAACATCGCCGCCAGCGCCAAATGCCCAAACCCCACCGCGCTGCACTGAAGCAACCGGCGACGACCGGCATAAAACATGAATCGGTTATCGAACATAAATAAACTCACTGGAAATCATCATCGCCTGCACCAACATCTGAGCGGCACGCAACCGCGCCGCCCTGCGATCGTCTAACGGATCACCATCCTTAACGCGCTGCGATTCATCCATGAATCGGCGAAGCCTGTCCAGTTCCGCCTTTCGCGGCGGCCGCCCCAGCAGCTTCTCATGCAGCGCGACCAGAGCCTCATCATCATCGGATGCGATCACCGCCGCCAGCTTCCCCGCACTCTCCCAGATCAGCGGATTGTTCATCGCCAGCAGAGCCTGCGGCGCGACCGTCGTCGTCGGACGATCCCCCTGCACCACCGCCGAGTCGGGAAAATCGAAAAGCTCGAAGAAGTCGTACAGATGGTTGCGAATCACCGGCAGATAAACCGATCGTCGAAGGCTGTCGTACCTCGTGCCATCCCTGGAGGTGTGATCGAAAAGAAACTCGCGGTTTTTCACATGGGTGATGGCCGGCCCGCCCATCGTCCCGTCGAGCCGGCCGCTGACGAAGAGCACCGCATCGCGGATCGCCTCGGCTTCGAGCCTGCGAACCGGGGCGCGGGACCAGAGGCGATTTTCCGGGTCAACGAGCGCCGCATCCGCGCGATGATCGCTGCTCATCTGATACGTGCTCGACAGCATGATCCGCCGGTGCAGCTTCTTGATCGACCAGCCATCCTCGATGAACCGCAGCGCCAGCCAGTCGAGAAGCTCCTGATGCGTCGGGGCTTCGCCGAGCTTGCCGAAGTTGTCCACGCTGCGGGAAAGACCCGCCCCAAAGTGCCAGCGCCAGACGCGGTTGACGATGACGCGGGCGGTCAGCGGATGATCATCCGAAGCGATCCAGCGGGCCAGTTCCAATCGGCCGCCGCTGCCGACGGGGATGCTCACGGATGATTCGCCAAACACCTGCGGAAATCGACGCGGAATCATCGCCCCCAGCGACTGATGGCTGCCTCGGATATGAATCGCCAGATCGGTGGGCTTGCCGGTGGTCACGCCCATCACCGATGAAATCACCGGCGCTGTTTTCTCCACCTGCGCCAGTTCATCGCGCAGCTTCCTGATCGCCGCCTTCTCGTCCGCCTCGTACCGCTCCTCCGGCTTGGCGGGCAGTTTCGCTTCCGCACCGAGGCGCGCCAACAGCGCTTCGTTCGCCGCCTTCACCGCCGCCGCGATCCGCTTCTTCAGCGTTTCGACTTTCGCACCATGTTCCCGCTTCGCCCGCAGTTCCTCCGCCGTCGGCGTCGGATGCTCCCACCACTTGGCGACGGTCTTGAAATCCGCCATCGTCGTGGTGCTCTTGAATATCCCCGCCAGGGCGTAGTAATCGCTCGCGCTGATGGGATCGAACTTGTGATCGTGGCAGCGGGCGCAGCCGATGGTCTGGGCGAGAAACGCCCGGCCCAGCGTGTCCATCTGCTCATCGATGATGTCCATCTCCATCTTCATCTTGTCCACCTCGGCCAGCACCTTGGGCCCCATCGCCAGAAACCCCGTGGCGGTGAGCTGCTCGATGCGCCGCGGCGAAGGCACGACATCCTCACCCGCCGCCGCGACGGTTGACGCCGCCGTGGCCGATGAAGCGACATCGATCAAGAGATCACCGGCAATCTGCTCGATGATGAACCGATTGAAAGGCTTGTCGCGGTTGAAGGAATCGATGACATAATCGCGGTACCGCCAGGCGTTGCCGTGGGCCACGTTTTCATCCAGCCCGTTCGAGTCGGCATAACGCACCACATCCAGCCAGTGCCGCCCCCATCGCTCCCCGTAACGCGGCGAAGCGAGCAGCCGATCGATGAGACGGGCATAGGAGTTCCGAGGGGGTAAGTTCCGAGTTCCGAGTTCCGAGTTCCCAGTTGTAGGAACTTCGGATTGACCTGCTCCAACTTCACGCTTTCCTTCTCCCCCTTCGTGCCTCCGTGCCTCCGTGCCTCCGTGCCTTTCTTCCCCCTTGTCTTTCAACTCGGAACTTTGAACTCGGAACCCGGAACTTTCTTTTTCCCACTCCTTCACAAACGCCTCGATTTCCTCCGCCGTCGGCGGCAACCCCGTCAGGTCAAACGTCGCCCGGCGAATCAGCGTGCGCGCGTCCGCCCTCGCTGCGCCGGCCAGCTTCGCCGATTCCAGCTTCGCCAGAATGAAGCGATCGATGTCCGATGCGATCCAGGCCTCATCGCGCACACGAGGCAACGGCGCATCGACCAGCGGCTGATACGCCCAGTGCTTTCGCCCTGTTTCCAGATCGATGCCCGCCTGCGGTTTTGCCGTCCCTGCATCGGCCTCATCATCCGGGGCCGGAGGCGGGACCGGGGGCGGGGCCGGGGCGCCCATCTTCACCCACTGTTCGAGCAGCAGAATCTGAGCCTCGCTCAGCTTCGTCCTGGGCGGCATCTTCAGATCGCTGTCCGTGTAACGCACCGCCTTGATGAGCAGACTCTCCTCCGGCTTGCCGGACACCACCGATGGCCCGCTGTCGCCGCCGGCAACCATCGCCGCCAAGGAATCGACGCGCAGCCCCGCCTTGAGTTTCTTCTTGCCTGCCGCCTCGTTGGAATGACACGAGTGACACTGCTCGATGAGCAGCGGGCGAATCTTGCTTTCATAAAAAAGAATGCCGCGCCCCTCCGCACCCCCGGCCCGCCCGGCCCCCTCGGCCAACGCGCAGGCAGGCCCGTGCAGATGAACCATCACCGGCGCCATCAAGGCCGCAAACAGGATTCGCATTCCGACATTCAATCGACCAGCCTCCTGCCGAGAGTCACCTTGGTGAGACCCACCTTGACACATCATCTCTAAGGATTCCTGAAGAACCAGCCGCTTGCGGCGTAGCAATCCCCGGCTCACGGCACATCGGCGGGTTATTCAGAAGCCCCTCAAGTCTATCGCTCGTTTGCCACCGGCCAAGGCAATTTTTATGGATGGCGACCACGCCATCCCATGCCGATAAAATGAATCGCCTCGATATCGAGTTGGAAAAGTATCGAATGATCTGCTATCGTTCCACTCGCTGCCAATGTTTCGGAGAGGTGGCCGAGCGGCTGAAGGCAACGGTTTGCTAAATCGTCGTAGGTGAATTTCACTTACCGAGGGTTCGAATCCCTCCCTCTCCGTTTATCTTGTCGCCCGTGTTTGCCAACCCTGGCCAACACGGGCTTTTGCTTTACTGGGACTGTCTCAGAGCCGCCGATTTGTAGCGCTTTGTAGCGGAGGGATTCTCTGAGAGGGTTCCCATGTCTGCTCAAAAGTCGGTCCGGATCGGGCGTGTCACCATGTATTTGCGCAGCCAAGCATGGTATGCGCACACCGCTGCTCCTATCTGTGCTCCATTCGATCCGCCACCGGCAACGTCGCCCTCATAGATGTTTTCGGTCAGGCTTTCGCTGGTAGCAGCAATCGATTAGATGAAACGTGGTATACTGCCTGTCTCCGAGGAGCATGCCGGGATGGATTACGACCTGCTTATGACGCTTAGACGCGAGCATCCGGCGTGGCGGTTGCTTGCCGCAAACAATGCTCCATTCGTCATTGCCTTCTTATACCGCGCATTCGTTTATCCGAATGTCCGCGCTCTGGCGCAGCCCGTCATTGAGGAGCAACTTGACGATTACTTGCATCACTTGAGGCAGACCTGCGGCGATGATCGCTATCCCCGTTCGCCAGCCGCCTATCTGGAGGAGTGGTCCGGTGGCGAACACGCCTTTCTGCGCAAGTACTATCCGATAGCGCAGCGACGAACCTCAATACGACCTGACCCCGGCGAGCGAGCGCGCGATCGAATGGCTCGTGAGTCTGGAGAAGCGCGACTTCGTCGGCACCGAATCGCGTCTGCTGACGGTCATCGAATTGTTGCGCGATATGGTGCGCGTCGCCGAGACCGATCCCAAGCAGCGACTCGCCGAATTGGAAAGCCGCAGGCAGGACATTGACATCCAGATTCAGGAACTGCAAGCAGGTCGCTTCACGCCCGGCGATCCACGCCAGATCAAGGAGCGATTCTTTCAAGCTGAGGACACGGCACGGCGCCTACTCACGGACTTTCGCCAGATTGAAGACAACTTCCGCCAGCTCGATCGCAATGTTCGCGAGAAGATCGCCACCGCTGATTCGACGAAGGGCCTGCTGCTCGACGAGGTGTTTGGTCAGCGTGATGCGATTTCCGATTCTGATCAGGGCAAGAGCTTCGCCGCGTTCTGGACTCTGCTGATGTCACCGCGCCTGCAAGGTGAATTGACGCGGTTGCTCAAAGGTGTGTTCTCGCTGGATGTCATTGCCGACGGTGAGCAGGAAACGCTGCTCGCCCGGATTCACGATCATCTTCTGGAAGCGGGCGAGAAGGTGCAGCGGACAAGCGCTTCGTTGATTGATCAGCTTCGCCGCTTCCTCGATGATCAGGTTTGGCTGGACAACAAGAGAATCATGGATTTGGTGCGCCAGATTGAAACCCATGCGGTGGCGGTTCATCAGGCGCCGCCGGCGGACAGGGTGTTCATGCAGGTTGATGATGTGCGGGTGACATTCAACCTGCCGCTCGCCCGGACTCTGTTTCGCCCCGACAGGGCGTTTCAACTGGGGCAGGTGACGCTTCAGGATGGCAAAGCGACGTTCGATTCCGATGCCCTCTTCACCATTCATCATGTGGACGAATCGATGCTGCGCAGCCAGATCGAACAGGCGCTTCGCGATCGATCGCAGATCACGCTGGTCGAATTGTGCGAACGATATCCGGTGCAAAAGGGGCTCGCCGAGGTTTTGTGCTACCTGCGCATGGCCGGCAACGATCCACGGGCCACCATCGGCCAGGACCACCAGGGAAACGTCCTATGGAACGACGATCGTGGCTGGCAATATTCGGTGGAGGTCCCGAAGGTCATTTTTACACACTGAGAGATGATGGACCAGTCGCTTGCACAACGTGTCGGTCCGGTTCTGATATACCTGATGCGCGGCGTGCTCTACCGCGATCAGCATGAGGATCAATGGCAAATCCTTGTGCAACACCAGGCGCCGATTGTCGATTACCTGCGCATCATCGGTCTGGAACTCGAACTCGATCAAGCCGAGGGATTCGCGTTCTTGCGCCAGCGCGCCAGCGACAGTGACGAGGATGGCGATGGCAATGGCGATGAAGCCGCACTACCCCGACTGATTCAACGGCGTTCGCTGAGCTACCCCGTCAGCCTGCTCTGCGTCCTGTTGCGCAAACAACTTGTCGAGAGCGATTCTGACGGCGACCAACAGCGCTTGATCATCACACGTGAGCAGGTGGTGGAGATGCTGCGGGTGTTTTTACCTGAGCAGAGCAACGAGGCGCGAATCATCGAGCAGATCGACGCCCACATCAACAAAGTCATTGAGTTGGGCCTTTTGCGATCGCTCAAGAGCCAGCCCGATACTTATGAGGTGCGACGCATCATCAAGGCTCTCGTCGATGCCGACTGGCTTGCGGACCTGAAGACCAAACTTGAGGAATATCGAAGCCATGCAGAACCGGCTTGACTTTATTGAGAGCGATGCTCACGCGGGCTTTCGCCTCGAGCGATTCGAGTTCTTCAACTGGGGAACCTTCGATGAACGCGTCTGGACGATCACCCCGCAAGGCGACAACGCGCTGCTCACCGGCGACATCGGTTCGGGGAAGTCCACCATCGTTGATGCGCTGACCACCTTGCTCGTACCGCCACAGCGGATCACTTACAACAAAGCGGCCGGCGCTGAAAGCCGCGAGCGCAGCCTGCGATCGTATGTGATGGGCCACTACAAAAGCGAGAAGGATGGCGAACGTCTCAGCGCCAAGGCCGTGTCACTGCGCGACCATCGGCACTACAGTGTCCTGCTCGCGCACTTCATCAACCGGGGCTACGGGCAATGCGTGACTTTGGCGCAGGTGTTCTGGACCGGCGAGGGCAAGAGCCAGCCCGAACGGTTCCACCTCGTCGCGGATACGGACATGAGCATCAAGGACGCCTTCGGCGACTTCGCCGGCGACATACGCCACCTCAAGCGCCGACTGCGCGATCGACCGTCCGTCGAACTGTTCGAGAGTTTCAACCAATATGCCGCGGTATTCCGCCGAAAGCTGGGCATCGGCAACAGCAAGGCGATGGATCTGTTCTACCAGACGGTGTCGATGAAATCGGTGGGAAACCTCACGGAATTTGTGCGCAGCCACATGCTTGAGCCCGGGGACTTCGAGGAGAAGGTCCGGGATATCTGCCGGAACTTCGACAACCTGAACCAAGCCCACGAAGCGGTGCTGCAAGCCAAGCGGCAGATCGCCATGCTCACGCCTTTGGCGGCCGACGCCGAGCAACACCAACGGTTGGACGGCGAGCGACAGCACATGCAGACATGCCGCGATGCGCTGCACGCCTACTTTGCCCAGATCAAGGCACAGTTGCTGCGCATTCGACTTCAAGAGCGCAGACAGGAGTTCACCCGTGTCCAGAACCGACTCACTCAACAACGAGCCTCGCTTGAGCATTTGCGCGACCAGGAAACGAAGCTTCACCAAAGCATCAGCGACAATGGAGGCCGGCGACTCGATGAGATCGCACGCGAAGTTGATCGCCTGACCGAGCATCGCCGGCGAATCCAAACATCGTGCGACAAGTACACCCAATTGTGCAAGCAACTCGAGCTATCACCGCCCGCCGATGATCAACAATTCTATGCCAACAGAAACAAGACCGAGAGCGCTTTCGAAGCCCTCAAGGAACAGCGGAATCATCTTGAAGTAACGCACGTCGACGCAGAGGTTTCTTTTCGCAAGTTAAAGGAGCAGCACGACGAACTCGATAGCGAAGTTCAATCGCTCGCTGCGCGCCAGAGCAACATTCCGCGTCGCAATCTGGATTTGCGGCGGCAGATGTGCCAGTCATTAGGTGTGCCTGATGATGACCTGCCTTTCGTGGGCGAACTGATTCAGGTTCGCGCCGATCAGCACCGCTGGCATGGAGCTGCAGAGCGACTGCTTCATCAGTTCGGCCTGAGCCTGATCGTTCCGGAGGCGCTCTATGCAGAGGTCAGCCGCTACGTCGATCAAACGCACCTCCAAGGCCGCGTCGTGTACTACCGGGTGCGCGCGGCACAACCCGCAACTCGCAGAAAAGAAGATGACAACCCTGCGCTGCTCTGGCGCAAACTCGAAATCAAGCCCGACAGCGAGCACTATGCGTGGCTTGAAGATCAACTCGCGCATCGCTTTGATTACGAATGCTCCGACGACCTGGAGACGTTCCGTCGATTGCCCAAGGCTGTCACAGCGCAAGGGCAGGTCAAAAGTGGCGGAGAGCGACACGAGAAGGATGATCGGTTCCGTATCGATGATCCATCGCGATACATTCTGGGGTGGAACAATCAGCAGAAGATCGCCGCCTTGAAGCGGCAGCAAGAGCAGATTGCATCCGAAGGGCGCAAGCATTTCGATCAGGCCAAAACGTTGACTCAACAACTCGAGACACTCGGTCACCAGCGGGACGCGATGCGCGACCTGCTTGCGATCGAACATTATCACGACATCCACTGGCAAGCCGTGGCGGTGCAGATCGATGCGCTGGAGACGGAACGTAAGGAGATTGAGGCGAGTCACGACATTCTCAAGACGCTGCGCCATCAACTGATGACAATCACCGCCCAGATTAAAAGTGCTCAGGAATCAGAAGCAAGACTGCTTAGAGAAAGCGGCAGCCTCAACACGCAAATCGAACTGGATGAGGCTGCTTTGGCCGTCGCGCAGAAGGTTGCAAATGAAGTGGAAGCGACTGAGCGGGACACACTGTTTCCTCAACTGGATCAGATGCAGTCCCAAGCGTCCGTGGACGAGCAGTTGACCATTCAGAATTGTGACGCCAACCAAACCCACATGCGATCGTGGCTCCAAGACATGATCGACGCCTGTAGCAACCGGATGTCAAGCCTGCACGGAAAGATCGTCCGTCAGATGCAGGAGTACAAAAACGCCTACCCGCTTGCGACGCGCGAAATCGATGCGTCGCTAGAGGCCATCCGCGAATATCGAGAGATGCTGCACCATCTCATGCAGGAGGATCTGCCCCGTCATGAGTCGCGCTTCAAGGAGCTGCTCAATCAGGGTACGATTCAGGAAATCGCCTTGCTCCAGAGCCAACTTGAAAAGGAAGCGCGCGACATTGAAGAAAAAATCAATCAGATCAACGAGTCGCTGCGGCAGATCGACTACAACCCCGGCACATACATTCGGCTGGGACATGAGCGCGGCGTGGACCAGGAAATCCGTGAATTCCAGGCCAGCCTCCGATCCTGCATGGGCGACACACTCGCAGGGGCGACCGACGAGATTTACACCGAGCAGAAGTTCATTCAGGTCAAAGCCCTGATCGACCGCTTCAACGGCCGCGAAGGTCTTTCCGAAGCCGATCGGCGCTGGACCGCAAAGGTGACCGATGTTCGCAACTGGTTCGAGTTCTTCGCCAGTGAGCGATGGCGCGAGGACGACACCGAGCGCGAGTTCTACAGCGACTCAGCCGGCAAATCGGGGGGCCAGAAGGAAAAACTGGCGTACACCATTCTCGCCTCCGCGCTGGCGTATCAGTTCGGCCTGAAGGTGGGCGAGACGCGATCCCGCTCGTTTCGTTTCGTCATGATCGACGAGGCGTTCGGACGCGGTTCGGATGAATCTGCAAGATATGGACTGGATGTCTTCAAAAAGCTGAATCTCCAGTTGCTCATCATCACGCCGCTGCAAAAGATCCACATCATCGAGGATTACGTTCAGTCCGTTCACTTCGTCCACAACGAGGATGGTCAACATTCACAGCTTCGCAATCTCACCATCACCGCCTACCGCGAGGAGAAGCAACGTTTCGCGCAGCCGCAGATCACCGAGGATTCGTCATTGTGATTCAGCCTGAACACATCGTGCAAAAGGCGCAACGTTTGTGGACCAGCCAGAGGATTTTTCGGGACTGGCTCGCGCAAGCTGACTTGTTCCCATTCAGAATGGCAGCCGGTGCGCTCAGCGGCCGGGCCATCAGCGACCAGTACGCCGCTGTGAAGGATTGGATCGCGGACCTTGAGAAGCATGCGAATGGGCATTTCACCATTCAATACCAGGAGATGTCCCACAGGCAGCTTGGAACTCAACGAATCCCTTCTCACGTTGTTATCGATTCGCGCGAATGTTGTCTGCGTCTGATCGGGAAGCAGCGTCAGTTCAACGAGTTCAAGGCTTTGGCGGAGGCGACATTGCCGGACTGGCCCGCGCTGCAATCGGTGTTCATGAGTCGGCCGCTCGATGTTCTTGGTGCGGCGCCGCATTGGAACATGTTCCTGGCGGTCTGTCGTTACTTTCTCAACCATCCGCGTCCGGGGTTTTATCTGCGGCAACTCGACATCCCCGGCGTTGACAGCAAATTCATCGAAAACCACCGCAACATGGTGGTGTCGCTCCTCGATGCCGTGTTGCCGGAGAACGTCATTGAATCCAGTGCCTCCGGTTCAACTGCCCGTGGGTTCGCTCAGCGCTACGGACTGTCCTATGAGTCGCCCTTGATCCGCCTGCGCATTCTGGATGCGGCCCATGCACTGGCCGGGCTGCGCGATTTGACCGTCCCTCTTGCGGAGCTGTGTCGATTCAGCCCTGATGTTGACACGATCTTCATCACGGAAAACAAGGTCAACGGTCTGTGCTTTCCTGACTTTCCTCGTGCCATCGTGATCTTCGGTCTCGGCTACGGCGTGGAGTCGCTGAAGGAGATCGGCTGGCTCAAGAACAAGGTGATTTATTATTGGGGAGACATCGACAGCCACGGGTTTCGTATCCTTGATCAGTTGCGCAGCGCCTTTCCGCAGGTGCGTTCGATGTTGATGGACGAAGCGACATTGCGCGACCACCGGTCGCTTTGCGTGGAAGAGTCCGACGAGACGCGCCATACCGGCCCGCTCAACCGACTCACGCCTGCTGAACAGCACATCTACACCATGCTGCTTGAAAATCGCGTAACGACGAATCTACGGCTCGAACAGGACCGCATCGGTTTTGCGAGGGTTGAGGCGTTTGTGGCTCGCATCAAGTAGATAAAAACTCGCCGCCATTCTGAGTATCAACGCTTTGACAGGGCCGCCAACGAATCGAGCAAGAGCGGCCGGAACGTCTCTGATCATGCGGATCGCCGCCTTGCGTCCGCCTTGATCGACCGAGCGTCGCAGCGTCTTGCCATCGCCCCGGAAACGGCGATGAGCCAGGGTTTCGCCGATCCCAAGAATCAAAAAATCAGATGCGTCTTGCCATCACCCTTGGATATGGCGATGAGCCTGCCGCTCAGGGCGAGTTCCGGGGGACGCACGAGGCTCGATTGAAACATTCGACGCATGCGCCGCTCGTCCACTGCTGCAGTTGGGTTAGGTGGCGAGTTCACGGAAAACCGGTCTTAACGCGAAAGCAGTAATGCGCCAATCTCCGGTCTCCGTCAGCGTCGCTGGCCACCTCCAGAATAGAACGGTTGCTCAATGCAGGGATAGATTCCTTTACCCACATCTCCGGATTGGGCTGGCCGGTTTCTCGAAGCCACACTTTGATGTGGTTCGGCAAGTCGTCAAACTCGCGGTATTCCATTGCAACCTAACAACAAACTCAGCAACGGTGAGGGCCTGGTGAGCTTGAACTCCGGAAAGCCTACACGCCCCCGCCGTCGGCTGCGGCGCCTGGTTCGGCCTGCTTGCTCGGTCCCGACCACACGCTTGAACTCAGCCATGCGGCGATGTCCCGCACGAGCGGTTCGGACGCCGGCGTTTGAGCTACGACCATAAACTCCATCCAGTTATCCCAGTCGAAGCCAACGACCTGATCCCCGCGCCGGAAATCCCGGAACATTTGGCCCAACCCGACGACGATGTCGCCGTTCGGAGTGAGACTCAGCGACTCGGCGATGCTCCGGCACACGGCGGGGAAATCAGTGGCAGCCACACCCGGCAGATCGAATGTGAGCCGTCCGCTGTGGTCTCGCCAGAACCCCACCGGTACACCCTCTTGTGGCCGAACAGTGTTTGGACAACCTGCCGGTTGAGTAACGCGCCCAACCTGATTGGCGCATCCTATCTCCAAGCCATGCTTGACTCAAGGTTTTATCTTGGTTGGAACAACAAGTTCAGCAGCGGCGGGGGCCGAGTGAGCTTGAACACAAGGAAAACCTACCTGCCCCCGCCGTCGGCTGCAACGTCTGGTTCGGCGTCTTGTTACACACGCTGCAACACTCTGCCACGAGCCACCACACTACCGCCTTCGCGGACGGTGACGACCGCACCTGGCACAAGTGGCGAGTAATCCACGCCGGGATACATAAGCACTAACTCGAACACTGCTGGCTCACCAAACACTGGTTGCGGACCATCGACAAACCGAACGCCAAGATATTCGGTGCCGCCCTCGACTACCAGATGCGGCATGTATCCGCCGTATCCATTGACTGACCACGGAGGTAGTGGTGGATAGCTCCTGCCACCTTCCGACTTGGGCAGAAACGTCAACTCGGCCTTCACGCGACCGACGCCATCCACCGAAGCGACCTCTCTTCGCCGAACTCTTGTTTATCCGATCTGCAGGTCGGATAACGCATCCAACCATCTTCGCGCATTTTATCTGGCAAGTCGCCATCGACACAAACATTTTTGCGTCAGGGTCAAGGTGATGATCGCCGGGTGGATGGGCTATGAATTTTGAAAGCCTACCTGCGGGCCGGGTCCGATGCAACGCTTTGTTAGCGTGCGCTCTCCACAAGTGTCGCTACCCCGGGAACAAGAATATCATCAGTTTCCGGTCGGCGCAAGCGGCTTGGGCGCGAGGTTATTCAGGAATCCCTGATGAGAAAACCCACGCACGGGAGTGCGTGGGCTTTGGGGTTGATGGATCGCTGATAACTGATCGCTGATCGCTGATAGCTGACGGCTGATAGCTGATAGCTGATCGCTGATCAGAAGATTGCCGTCACCGGTTTGCCCTGGTCGGCGATGGTGAAGGGGCGGCCGATTTTGGAGAAGACCTGCCTGGTGGTGGAGAGGCCCAGGGCGTAGGCGATGGTGGCGTTGAAGTCCTGCGGGGTGACGGGTTTGTCCTTGACGGCGGCGCCTTTGGCGTCGGATTCGCCGTGGACCTGGCCGCCCTTGACGCCGCCGCCGGCGAGCATGGTGGTGAAGACGCGAGGGTAGTGGTCGCGGCCGTTGCGTTCGTTGATGCGCGGGGTGCGGCCAAAGTCGGAGGCGGTGGCGACGACGACGCTGTCGAGCAGGCCTTTCTTTTTCAGATCATCCAGCAGCGCGGCCAGGGCCTTATCGACGGGGGGGAGTCTGGTTTCGAGGGCGTCGAAGTTGTCGTTGTGGGTGTCCCAGCCGCCGAGGGTGACTTCGACGAAGCGGACGCCGGCCTCGACGAGGCGTCGCGCCAGCAGCAGGCCCATGCCGAAGTTGGAGGCGCCGTAGGCTGTTTTCGTCGCGGCGGATTCGAGGGAGATGTCGAACGCCTTGAGGTCTTCGGATTTCATGAGGTTGACCGCTTCCTGGTAGAAGCGGGTGTAGCTTTGGACGGCTTCCTGGGGATAGCGGGAGCGGAAGCTCTGGTCGAGCTGATCGAGGAGGCTTCGGCGGTGCTCGAAGTCGGCGTTGGTGGAGCGGGTTCTGGAGTTGGCCAGGCCGGTGGCAGGGTTGCCGATGGTGATCGGCTCGAACGCGGAGCCGAGCACGCCCGCGCCGCCGTCGCGGTTGCCGCCGATGACGACGGCGCCGGGGAGTTTTTCATTGAGGCGGCCGCCAAGCTTGGTGATCCAGGGTCCCATGCCGGGGTGCTTGACGCTGGCCAGGGGTGCGTAGCTGGTGTGCATGAGGTACTGGGCGCGTTCGTGGGCGCCCTGGGTGGAGGTCATGGATCGGATGAGGCACATCTTGTCCATGTGTCTGGCGACGGAGGGGAGCTTGTCGCTCAGTTGCACGCCGGCGAGGTTGGTCTTGATCGGGGCGAACTTGCCGGCGGTCTCGGCGCCGGGCTTGGGGTCGAAGGTGTCGATGTGGCTCATGCCGCCGGCGAAGTAGATGTAGATCACGCTTCTGGCCGGGTTCTTGCGGACGGCCTCGCCGGCGGTCTGGGCCTGGGCCCGGTTGGCCAGCGCGAGGTCCAAGCCACCCACGACGCTCACGCCAAGGCAGGTTTTGGCGGTGGCGGAAAGAAACTGGCGGCGGGACTGGTCATCAAGTTGACGGGCGATGTCTTTGAGCATGGGAATCTCGCAGAAGCGGGTGTCGGGTATCGGGTATCGGGTATCGGGTGTCGGGTATCGGGTATCGGGTATCGGGTATCGGGTATCGGTGCGGAGGTCAACGGCATCAACGGACGAAAAGGAACTCGCGGGTGTTCATAAGGGCCCAGGCGAGGTTTTCCACGCCCTTGTTGGAGTTGGTCTTGATCTCCCGCATGGCGATGGCCATTTCGGTCGGCGAGGGGTATCGGCTGAGGATCGAAAGGTAGAGCACTTCGACCTTGGCCTTGTCATCCTTGGCGCTGGCGATGTTCCTGGTCAGCTCGCTGCGGCGGTCGATGACCTGCGAGAAACCGGGGCCGTTGAGCAGGTAAAGTACCTGCGGCACGCTGGGATCGGTGTGGGCATCGGCGACGGTTTCGCGTGCGGAGCCGCCGAATTCGCGGAGGAAATGGCCCGGCGGCGCGGGCTGGCGGGTTTCGCTGGCACGCATGAGATTGGGGTTGATGCGTGCGGGACGGGCGGCGGCAGGGCGCGTGGCGTCGCGCCGATCAGCCTTGCGATCGGCGATCATTTTCTCGGCATAGGCGATGATCTGGTCGGCGGTCATCCTGGTGAAATCGACCTTGGATGTGGACGGCGCCGCCATCATCATCATGCCGCCCATCGCCGGGGGCGACAGCTCGCCGATGCCGGCGTTGGGGTCTTCCACGACCATGGTGATGAACGAATCCCAAAGCTGTTCAGCGGTCAACCGGCGAAGGACACCGGCCTGGTGCCTGAAGTTGTCCTTGTTGTAATCCTCGCGGTTGGTGGCGAGCTGGTAGGTTTTGGTGTTGAGCACCAGCCGCTGGAATTCCTTCATGTCGTAGCGCAGGTCCTGCATGGTCCTGGTCAGGTGAGCGAGCAGGGCGGGGTTGGTGGGCTTGTTGAGTTCGCTGAAATCATCGACGGGATTGACCAGCCCGATGCCGAAGAGCCTGGCCCAGAGCCGGTTGGCGATGACCTGGGTGAACTGCGGATTGGAAGGGCTGATGAGCCAGCGGGCATAGCGTTCACGGTTGGTCAGGTCCTTCGCGGTTGAAGGGGCATCGCCGAAGATGACGTGAGCGGCGACCACCTGGCCCGGCTTGCCGTTGTCGTACTGATAATCGCGGGGGAGCCGGAGCGTTTTGCGGGGCTGATCGCTGACGCCGTAGGACGCCTCGCGGAGCATGTTCTGCACCGCCTGGCCCACTTCGCGGGGCAGGTCGCCGCTGTTGGCGCGGCGGCGGGCCTCATTCAGTTCCTTGTTGCGGAAGCCCGGATCGCGGGTGGTGACTTCGCTGGTGAAGGCGGCCAGTTGATAGAACTGCTTCATGTCCCAATTGTCGAACGGATGATCGTGGCACTGGGCGCAGCCGATCTGCGTGCCCAGGAACACCTGGGCGGTGGTGGCGGTGATCTCCAGCACCATGCCGTCATCGCGCAGCCAGTAGCCAGCCGCGCCGTTGTCGGAGGCTTTGCCTCTGGCGGTGATCATCTCGTAAACGAAGAGGTCGAAGGGCATGTTCTTCGCCAGCGATTCCTTGATCCACTTGGGGAAGTTGCCGCCGGCATCGCCGCGGGTGCGGTTGCTGATGCGCAGCAGGTCGGCCCAATGGTTGTACATGTGGCTGACGTAGCCGGGCGAATCGAGAAGCTGATCGATGAGCTTCTGCCGCTTGTCGGGGTCCTTTGAATCGAGGAACGCCCTGGCCTGTTCGTAGCCGGGGATGGCGCCGTTGACATCGAGATAAACCCGGCGGAGAAACTCTTCATCATTGGTGAGCCGGCCGGCCTTGGCATCGCCATAATTGGCGGCGACGAGGGCGTCGATCTTGGCGGCCCCGTCGCGGACCGAGGCACTGAGGCTGGTCACCTTCGACTTGCCCGCCGCCTTGCCGGCTGCCTTGGTCCCCGGCTTGTCGTTGTCGATCTTGCCGCCGGGCACGTTGGCGGCGGCGACCTGGGCCGTCGCGCCGGGCTTCTTCGCCTGAGCCATCACAGGACCGGCCGGCAGCAGCAGGAGCAAAGAGGAAGCGAGCGTGAAAAGGCGTGATTTGAAGGACATGGTCGGATTCCCATCGAGTGGACGAAGCACTGAATCCCATATCGGTTGCCCGGAATGCAAAATCCCCCCTGGCAGGACGTTGGGGGCTATGCAGTTATTGCATCATTGTAGCATCCGGTAACAAAGGGAACGGACGGGGAACGCGCAGCGAGGACGCTGCGGCTGCAAAAGAAAGACGCTCGCTCTTTAGAAGCCGCAGCGTCCTCGCTGCGCGTCTGCGGGACAGGAGACAGGAGACAATTGGTTATTATTTATTGGTGATTGCTTATTGCTTATTGGGACTTCTGGATACCCCCCGATGTACGTTGCCACACCGCAAGCGGCTTGGGTGTGAGGTTATTCGGGAATCGCCATAGACAATCCTCACGTTCGGTGGCGTCTTTACATGTGAGGATATGACGCTTGCACGAGGTTTCGTCACAACCCGACTGGCGCTCGCTCTTTGACCGGCACGCGGCGGGGCTGATTCTGCTTGCCCGGCAGTGGTGCAGGTCACATGCCGATGCGGAGGATGTGGTGCAGGAGATTTTCGTCGATCGCTGGCGAAAGGCGGCGGAGGCGGATGATCCGGCGGCCTACCTCTACGCCTGCGTGCGCTTTGCCGCAATGGATCAGCGGCGGGCCCAGGGACGCAGGCTGGCCCGCGAGCGGAGCGTGGCACAGGAGAAAGAGACGAACGAACGCGAGACCTGCTTTCAATCATCGCTCATCGACCAGGAACGCACCGCCATGATCGAAGCGCAGTTGATGCAATTGCCGGCGGAGCAGCGCGAGGTGGTCGTGCTGAAAATATGGGGCAGGCTCACCTTCGCGCAGATCGCCCGGGTGGCGCAGGCCTCGCCCAACACCATCGCCTCGCGGTACCGCTACGCCATCCAAACGCTTCGGCAAACCATGACGCAGGAGTTGCTGACATGAAGTATCACGAACCCGATGATGACGCCGGTGAAATGGAGGACATCGAAGCGCAGTTGCGATCGCTGCGGCCGCGGCCCGCATCGCCGGAGTTTCAGCGTCGCATTGCCGGGCGTCTTGAGGATGCGCCGCTGATTCCGCCCCGGTGGTACGCCCCGCTGGCAATCGCCGCATCGCTGGCGATGGCCGCGACGCTGACCGCCCTGCTGCTGGCGCAGACGCCGCGGCCCGCAGCGACGGGCGAGCCTGCCAACGGTCCGCAGGTTTCGGCTCCATCATTGGACCTGACCCGGCCCACCTTCATGGCGTATCGACATGCCCTGGGCCATTCGGTGGGCGATCTGACGGATCTGCTGGATCAACATGCCCGCCACCATCGCGGGAGCGCAGCCGCGCTGCCGGAGACATCACCGCCGCTGCATGTGCGCAGTCTGCCGCCGTTGTGAGCGAAATCATCCACCATTCTCCCGGAGCCTCAACCATGAAAACATTCCCGTGCATCCTCGTCCCGCTGATGACCGTCTTCATCTGCACCTCGGCGCTTCGCGCCGCCGATGATTTGCCGTCTGCGGAAAAAACCAAAGGCAATGCCGCGCTGATCTATTGGGTCGCTTTTGATGAATGTGACTCGCTGACGCGCGATGAAGCGATCGCCAAGGCGGTGGGCGATCACAGCACGGCCGCGATCGATGCCAAACTTCGCAAGGCGCTCAAGGAATCGCAGGCCCTGACGCTGCTTCGCATGGCCTCCCGAATCGAGCATTGCGACTGGGGCACCGCGCTCATGCTTCACGAGCAAGGTCCCATGACCCTCATGCCGCACCTGAAACACACCCGGCAACTGGCCCGGCTGGGACTGCTCAGCGCCCGCATTCACCTGCTTGACAAAAAACCCGACGAGGCGCTGGCCGATCTGCTGGCGGTTTATCGCCTGGCGCGCCACAGCCAGTCAGGCGAGGTGCTCATCACCATGCTCGTGGGCATCGCCACCGATTCGATGGTCAACCAGTTCATCGCGGACAACCTGGCCTTGTTCGATGACGCCACGCTGCGGGCCTTCCTCGATGAGCACGCCAAACTGCCGGCGATGATGCACGTCAGGGTCGCCATCGTCGGCGAACGCGACGGCTTCGGCGGCTGGATCAAAAGGCAGGTCGCCAGGCTCAAGGACAAGAACACCCTCCAGCGCCTGATGGCCACGCTCGCCGGCAACGAAGACGGGATCATCCTGCGCCAGTTCGCCGGCAAGTCCCCCGAGCAGGCCGCCGCCATCGTGGATGAGATGCTTGAAATGTATCAGCCGCTGGTGAAAATGATCGACCTGCCCGCGGAACCGTTCAGGAAGGCGTATGACCTTTGGAGCAAGGAGATCGAAACCTCCAAAAACCCGCTCGCCAAGCTGTTGATGCCCGCCTTCGGCAGCAGCTACGCCGTCTATCACGGCAACCTGGCGATGACCGCCCTGCTCCGCGCCGCCATCACGTTCAAACTCGACGGCAAGGCCGCGTTCGATGCCATCAAAGATCCCTATGGCGACGGTCAGTTCACCATGACCGTTCTCCAAGAGGGATGGGAAGTAAGCTCCAAATTCATCGGCCGCGATCAGAAACCGGTGAAGCTCGTGGTGAAGTGAGAGGACAGGGGACAGAAGACAGGAGACAGGGAACAAAGGCAATTGGCTATTATTTATTGGTGATTACTTATTTCTTATTGAAGGGGCGATGGACACCTGATCAAGGGCGCCGCAAGTCCAAGTGCGGTTCCAACGTCTCCAACACTTACATGGCGAGCATATTATATGAATCATTCTGACGAGAATTTTCAGGCGCTCAACCTTATGCGAGCGCTCCTTGGTTCCGTTACTCCGAATCTTAGAGTCGTAGCGATTGAATATACTCCGAACTTACTTAAATTACACTTTGTCCTTGAATTTGAGAGCTCGGAAGATAGAGAGGACATAGACGATATCGTATTTGAATTTTCCGCACTACAGATCTCAAACATTGAATTTGGGGTTTCAGTAACTGTTGACGATCGTAAACGAGATTGCATTGACATCCCCGGCCGTTTGATTTATTCGAGAAAGGAAAAAGAAATTTAGCAAATTAAATCAATCAATATCACTACATCGTTTTCGGACAGAGCTTACCAGCCCGTTGAAAACCCCTGCGGCCCCCCCCCTCCCGAACCTGCAATACTCTCACCTGGCGCCATCGTGCCGGCTAGCGGTCACGGAGGACAAGTCGATGTCGATGGGCAAACGAAAATCTCAACAGCAAGGCGTCATGTTCATTGCGGCGGCATCTGCGCAGGCGTCGGTCGCGCAAGCCATGAACAATGCAGACCGGTTCAATCCCGTTTCAGGCACCTCTCGACATCCTGCCGGTAGGCCTGCAATTCCGAGACTTCCCTCCCTTTGACTTTCGCGCCATCATCCCAGCGGCGCAGCCAGACCGCGGCGGCGTGAAACGGATGGCTTTCGAATTCCGCGATCTCCGCGGCGGACATCCCGCCTCCCTGCAACTCGAAGCTGCGCTGCGAGGCCCGCGACAGGCCGTTGTAATAGCCCGCGTCGATCGTGCAGAGATAGCGCTTGGCCGGAACGTGCAGACGAATCGGTTCCGTGATGGCCGCGCCGAAAAACGGCTCCAGTATCTTGGCGCCGATGTCTTCATGACACCAGTCTTCCGCGAGGAAATCGCTCTGATCGTCGTGTTCGTCCATCAGGAAGTGACCGATGTCATGCAGCAGCGCGGCGGCCACATGATCCGACGGCGCCCGATTGCATCGCGCCAGATGGGCCGCTTGCAGCGCGTGCTCCAGTTGAGTCACCGCCTCATCGTAAAAGCTCTGGCCGTGAATTTGCATCCACTCAAAGAGCGAATCGACCTGCTCGGCGGGGGTTGCCGCCAGAGACAGGACTTCCGTCAAAGTCGAATCGATGTTTCTGTTCATGATTGCTCCACGGGTTGGCCGTCAAAGTGTCCGATCTTGCTGATCTGCAACTTCCCGCCCCCGGCCTGTTCCGCCGCCGCCAGCGAGCGCCGCTTGTCCGCGTAATAGGCTTCCCGCAAATCCCCCTCGGCCAGCGCATTGTAAGTCAGATACAAGGTGCGCCGCGGTTGCTCCGTCCCGTTCGGCGGACTTTTGTGCGGGGCGTAGGAACTGAAAAACAGGGCGTCGCCCGGCTGCATCGGCACCGGCTCCCAGTTCAGGGTCGCGGCGAAGTCCGGGGCCAGACACCCCTTGTCATCCAGAGGCAGCAGCCCATCGCGATGCAAACCGCCGGCGAAAAACAGGCAGCCGTTCTCCGGCGTTGCGGCGTCGATCGCAATCGAACAGGTGATGTGGCTCTTCACGAACTCGTAGGCCGGGGCGTCCTGATGCGCCGTGTATCCGCCGCCGCCCGGATATTTGTAGTTGATTTTCTCTTTGTAAAGCAGCACGGGTTCACCGAGCAGTTCCCCGGCCGTTTCGGGAATGCGCCCCTTCGTCAGGAATTGCCGGATCTCCTGGTGATAAGCAATGAGATATTCCGTCCGCGCCAGTCGCGCGCCAAAGGGAGTCTGCTCGAAGTGATGCATCCATTTCCCGGACTCCGCAGGCCAAGAGCCGATTTCCTCGATCCATTGGCGAAGCTTGGCAATCTCGATCGGCGCCAAAAAACCGGACAGTTTCAGGAAGCCGGCGGCTTCCCAGGTCTGCCATTGAATCGGAGAGATCTTCGCCGTCATCCAGACACTCCTGCGTGGGCTTCGAGACTCGGATTTGAAGGAACATTGATGAAACCGGCGCACCATCGGGCATCCCGCGCCTGGATCATGGCCCATGCCATCAATGTGACAGGATGGGTTCGCTCAAGCCGAGAAGAAATGAACGAGGAATGGAGGAACATACTTGTCAATTCCGGCTAAGCAACCGCCACGAAAAGTAATCTCCGTTCACTACATCACAGAACAATGATGTTTGGATGAGCAACACGCGAAAATGACGTTAGGCCCTGTCATTGGCTATACTCAATCCTCTTCAAAGAGGCTTGCATGTTTCAATTCTCCCTGTGTGTTGTCACCTTGCTTTGTTTCGTCCAAGGCGCGACGGGACAGCCCGATCTCAAAGTCGATCCTCGTCTGCCGGCATATGAAAACCGGATGGAGATCACAGGCCCGGAAGCTGGGTGTGAAAATCGAACTCAAGCCGGGCAAGTGAATCGTTTGTCATTCACTCCCTGAAGCTGACCTCCGGGACGAGTTGCCCCTTCGCATCGCGCGTCCACACCAGCACCGGCTGGGGCGAGAGGCCCGAAGCGGTGACGCGGGGCGGGTGCGAGGCCTGTTGCGGGGAGAGGATTTCGAACATGCCGTGGCTGCCGTTGTCCTTCTGGAACATGTAGAGCGAGGCGTCGTGGGCGGTGACTTCGGTGCGGATGCCGTTTTCGATGCGCGAGGCTCGGAAGCCCAGGGCGGTGAGCCGCTGCCGCAGTTCGTTCGTCGTCATCGGCGGCGGTTCGCGGCGCTCCTGAAGCACGAGCAGACCCTGGGCAAGAAACCGCATCCGGCTCACCGCCGTGTCCAATGCGTCAGGCTCCATGCGCGAGGCGAAGATTTCCCACTGCCTGCGAAAGGTGGTCGCATCCTCCGCGCCAAACGCCAGCTTGAACGCCTGCCTGCCCTCGGCGCCTTTGGCCACCAGCGCGAGATACTTCTCGAACGCTTCGCGGTACCGGCCGTCTTCGCCGTGGATGAGGAAGTGGATCATCGACCAGGACTGATCGTACTGAAGGCGGGCGCCTTCGCGGTCGCGCACCAGGTTGAGATGCCACCGGCCCTGCTGCATGTTCATGAGCGTGTCGAAGTCGATGACCTTGCGGTCGCGGATGGCGTTCTTGACGGCCTCGATGCGCCGTCCGTTGGCGACGCCCACGCGCAGCCTGCCGCCGACGAGGATGCCATCCCCGAAGTATTCCGCAAGCCCTTCATTGGCCCACAGCGGCAGGCGGGCGCCGATGTGGGCATGGGCGAACTGGTGGAACCCTTCGTGCTGGAGGGTTTCGAGGGTGATCCACTGCGGGCGGTCCTCGATCCAGGTGGCCAGACCGCGAATGTCGGGACGGATGAAGAAGATGCCGCCGGTGGCGTTGGCGTCGATGCCGTTCCTCTTCATGAAGGCGAGGTAATCGTTTTGCGTTCTGAAAAGGTAGAGCGGCATCCGCACCGCGTCCTGCCTGCCGAAGGTGCGGAAACGCCGGGCGTATTCATCGAAGACGCCATCCATGTGCCTGGCCAGTTCGGCGGCGGCGATGCGCGATCCGTTGGTGCGCACGGTGTAATGCCTGCTGTCGAATTCATCGAGCGACGCCTCCGCAGGCGAGACGAGCAGAAAAAGCAACGCCGCCGATCCGATGGATATTGCCGTGGTGGAGATGGACGAATGAACTTTCATCACCCACATACGTCGGCCAAAGGCAAATCGCCTTGCAGTCCGAAAACCCGCTGATTTGCAGATGATGATGAAAGTGTTCAATCTGGAAGGATCGGTCCGATTGTGCGGAGCAAAACGCACGGGAATGCAGCACCCCGCAAACGCGCAGCGAGGACGCTGCGGCTTCAAAAGCGAGCGCCTTCCTTTTGACAGCCGCAGCGTCCTCGCTGCGCGTCTGCCAATAAGCAATAAGCAATCACCAACAAATAATAACCAATTGCCTTTCCTGTCCCCTGCCCCGCAAACGCGCAGCAATGACGCTGCGGCTTCAAGAGCGAACGCCTTCCTTTTGACAGCCGCAGCGTCCTCGCTGCGCGTCTTCACCCCCGCGCAGCAATGACGCTGCTACGATGTCCCCTGTCCCCTGACTTCCGACCATGATTCAGCCCGCTCTCAAGCACGATGACTTCCTCGCCGATGTCGCCGCGGCACGCACCGATCCCACGCGCCTTCACCTCTGGTGGCTGGGGCAAAGCGGCTACCTGGTGCGCTGGACAGGCGGGCATCTGCTGATCGATCCCTACCTCTCCGATTCGCTGACGCACAAGTACGCCGACACCGACAAGCCGCACATTCGCATGACCGACCTGCTGGTCGATCCCGCCCGGCTGGACTTCATCGATGCGGTCACCGCCAGCCACCGCCACACCGATCACCTCGATGCCGCCACGCTGCTGCCCCTGATGAAGAAGAACCCCGCGATGCGGATTGTGACGCCCGAAGCCGAGCGTCAGCTTGCCGCCACGAAGCTGGGCGTCGAGGCGGCTTCACTCATCGGCATGGACGACGGGGTGAAACGCCACATGGCGGACCTGACCATCCACGGCATCCCTGCGGCGCACGATGAACTGGAACAGGATGAACGCGGGCATCACCGCTATCTGGGCTACGTATTCGAGCTGCCGATGTCCGCCGATCGCAGCTTCACGATTTATCACAGCGGCGACACGCGGCTGTACGAAGGCATGATCGATCGGTTGCGCCGCTTCGAAGTCGATCTGGCCCTGCTGCCGATCAACGGCCGCGCCCCGGAGCGAAAGGTCGCAGGCAACCTCTGGGGCCGCGAGGCGGCCCGCCTGGCGCACGACATCGGAGCGAAGCTCGCCGTGCCTTGCCACTACGACATGTTCACCTTCAACACCGCCACCCCGGACGAATTCATCGCCGTCTGCCGGGAGTTGGAACAGCCGTATCGCGTGCTGCGCTGCGGGGAGCGGCTGAGCCTGTGAATTGCGACGTGACACCTGCCGTTTCCGTCACCATGTCGTCACCTGCCCTTGTCCAACAGCGCCGGACGTTTCTTTACATACTCGCGGACCTGTTCGAGTTGTTCATCGGTGTAGCCGAGGATGACGTGGTTGAGGAACACGCGCTGCTGGTCGCTGAACTCCTTGTCCAGCGGTTCGACATAAGGAAACGCCCGGTTGGATGCGCCGTGCAGGAAGGTCCAGCCCCCAAGCCCCGTCGCCTTGAAGGGCCATTTGTCGCCGGGCCGGTCGATTGTCCAGATGGCGCGCAAGGCCACGTCGCAGACGCGATGGTAGCTGACGCGGTGCAGGTGAGGCCCCTTGGCATCGGGATCGCGCCACTGTTCGATGGCTTCGGGCACCCGCCGCCGGTCGTCCAGCGCCTTGGCCATCAGCGGAACGAGTTTCGGGTCGTTCAAGTGGGCGGCGATGAAGAGGCCCCAGGCGCGCTGCTGAAGGTCGTTTTCCTGAGTGATGGCCTGGGCGATCCGGGTGCGCAAGTCGTCGTCACCGAGTTTCGCCAGGGCCAGGAGCATGCTGGTGGCCGAAACGGTGCCGTTGGCGGGCAGGGCGTGAGCGCAGGTGTAGCTCGGATTGGGCGTGAAGAAGTGGTCTTTGTATATCTTCCGCAGCCAGGGAATGTCCTGCTTCGTGCCGAGGACGACGATGGCGCTCAGCAGGCCCCGCTCTCGCGGCTTCTCCGCCTGCAACAGTTTCCTGATCTCCTGCCGGACTTTGTCGCGCTCGGCACCCTCTGCGCGATGAGGATGGCTTCGATACCACCGGATCGCGCTGTAATGAAATCGCTTGACGGTCGAATCCAATCCCAGCCTTGCAACTTCGTGAAGGTAGTCGAAGTCGTGGTCGGTACGAGCGGCAAGAATTTCACCGTAGACGTACTCCGAGTTCCTTTCCCTGGCCTGGCGGAACAATTCCTTGGATGCGATTCTCCAGTCATACTTTTGGGTGATCTTGGAGTAGCCAGGCCTGGAAAGACGATTGCTCGCTTTCCCATATGCTTCGAGTTCATCAAGATACCTGGTGATTTCCGCGCAAAGCGCCTCTGGCACCGTTGCTGTCGGGGCCGAGTCCTCCGCATGCGCACTGCTGCCGATGCAAACTGATAGCCCGATGAAGATGATAAGAGTCTTCATAAAGGATGCTCCTGATTCAGTCGGGATTGACAATGTCCGCCTGCCACTTGCGGATGCGATGTAAGCCATTGACGTGGCCGCTGTACATCAGATCGCCCGTAGCCTCGGCATGGCCGACAAAGCCGAGGGCGTGGCCCAGTTCATGGGCGAACACATAAGCACCGGCGTTCTGGCGGATGAACACCTGATTGCCTTCTGTATATCCTTCCTCCTGCGCGTTACCGATGACGTAGATGAAAATCTGGTCGTCGTTCGGTTTCTTCAGCTTCGCTTGGGGAGCGTTCAACAGCTTGGCCACGTCCTCCTTGAGACTGGGATTCGCCCCCAGATTGCCGGAAAATTCATAAGTCGCCGTAAGTGGATCTGCATCTGTAAACTCCACAATCGCCTGCGGTGTCCACAGTTCGTTCGCCTTGGCTCTCCACGCTTCAGGCACGTCTTCGCCCAGCGATCCATTGTTGCCATCCGTGGAACTCACATAATAAAACCGAATTTCCCGCGTCTTCCGTTCCTTCACGCTGACATTCACCCTTGCGACCTCCTTCTTGTTCGGCCCCGACGTCTCGGCGACCAGTTCCGTCACGCCCTTGTCCTTGCCGATCACGTCCGTATCGGTCAAGGCGTTCTCCGCCGTCGCGGGCATCGCCGCGAATATGGCGACGTTTTCGTTGAGCGACCGCAGTCCAAACGGCCCGTCATCAAGGATGCTCGCGTCGAGCTTGAGCGTCGCCGATGTCGCCGTGTGCTCGGTCCCGCCCGACTTGGCCTCGATGACGATCCACGGATCGATCGCCGTCGGGTCGAACCCCTGGAACTCCTTGCCGATGCGCTCGCCCCATAAGGCGCTCGCTATCGGAATAGCCAACTCGTCCGGTGTGTGATTGCTGGCGTTGGGGGTCGCGCGAAGAATCCAGTTCTTGCTTGTAGGCTCCGCAGGCAAAATGTCTGGATTAGAGTTAAGCGCCGTCGTGCCGGAAGAAGGCCAGAATGAGCTGCGCATATGATCTTCCTCTTTGCCATCTGACTGATACAACCTGACTGTTGCCGATACACCGGTTTCACCGGTTTCCTCAGTGCCATCCGACTTGAATGCTCTGCATACGAAATAAAGTTTCGTCTCAGAGCGCAATAGAACCCGGTGAATCGAAGAAAGCTTAAGAAGCGCCTGCGGCTCCTTGGCCTTGACCTTCACCGCCCAGTGCCAGTCGCTTGCCATGCCGTCCGTGCCCTTGGGCTTCAGGTTTCCTTCGACAACCAGAGGAAAGGAGTTGGCGTCCGCCGGGAAGGGGACGAAAACATAGATTTTGATCTTTCCGGGGCCCTCGACCAGTTTTCCCTTTTCATCGGCGACGACGCCCATAGTCCGACCTCCGCCGACGAAATCAACATACTTGTAGATGGATTTCTCAATCTGTTCGTTACGTTTCTTGTCGAACGTATCGAACTCATGATTTTTTCCGGGCGTCAAGGTGATGCTGGTGATCTTGACTCGCCGCTTATCTCCTTCACCCAGAATCAATACCCCCTGGCTGTTCTTCTCTTCCGCATCGTTGTGGTCCAGTTTCTCATCCTGATTGACCCGGTTTTTCCTCGGCGTGACTTCCGGGGTGTCGGGCGCGCCGATTAAGTCGTCCAGAAACACGACCGCTCCCGCTCCGATCAGCGCGACGGCCACAAGCCAGGGGATTGCGTTGATGAATCTGTTCATGATTATTCCTTCTGGAAATGGGGTAACGGTTGCCCGGCGTGCATCTTGTAAAGGAAGTCCGCAATATGATACCAACTTCCTGCCGACACGGGAATCTGCCGCAGGATCGTCAGGCCTTTCTCCCGGTTGCCGCGTATGATCTCGAAGCGTCCGAGCGTCACCGCCGCTTCGTAGGCGAAGTGGCTCTTTCCGCCGGTGGTCATCGCCAGTTCGAGCCAGGCCCGGCCCTCGGCTGCGAGTTTTTCATCCTTCGCCCAGATGGCGATGGTGCCGGCGATGGCCGCGGCCCGCAGTTCGCTGAATGTATTGTCCTTCCGCTCCAGCACCTTCCTGAACATCTTCAGCGCTTCGTCAGCCTTGCCCACGCGTTGATACGCCAGCCCCTGCGCCAGCCAGGGATAATCGCGCTGGCGGTCGGTGAGTTTGCCGAAGTCGCCGTTGAGCAGACGTTGGTACATGGCGATGGCCTGGTCGAAGCGTTGGGTGACGTAATAGAAGTCGCCCAGGAAGATGGCATACTTTCGGGAGTCGTCGTATAGATCGAGTTCCTGCGGGTAGGCGATGAGGTAGCCGTGCCTGGCGCCGAACATGAGGCGGGTGTAGTCGCTGGCTTCGCCCCGGTCCTCCAGTTCGCGGGTGGCGGGGTCGAGCGCGAGCAGCCGCTTGAACGCGGCGGCGGCCTTCGTCGGCGATTTGTTGGTCATATAAACAAAGCCGAGGTAACGGACGCTGCGCGATTCGAGATCGCGCATGGCCCAGTCGGCGGTGGCCCGGTTGACCAGTTGGCCGGGTTTTATCACCGGCGGGCTGAGGTTGCCCCAGAAGTCGATGGTGAACTCCTGTTTGGTGGGCGTGACATGTTTGCGATCATCGCCGGGCACGCGCAATGGCCGCTCCTGCTTCGGCGCGGCGGTGAGCCAATCATCCAACTGGCTGAAGTATTTGAAGGCGAGTTTCGCATCCATGCGGCGTTCGAGGGCGATGCGGCCGAGCATGAGCAATGCTTCGCCGGTGTAAAGACCATAGCGGTCCTGTTCGACGAAGGCGACGATTTCCTTCTCGATCATTTCAGTGGCGATGCCGGTGAGCAATGAACACTCGATGGCGAAAAGCTTCGACGCCTGGGCGTATGTTGTGTCCGGGGCTGCGTTGATGATCTGCTGATAGACATCGTGGGCCTGTTTGTATTTCGCATCAATACGGCGCAGTTTCTCGGCCTTCTCAAACAGAACTAAAGCTTCGCTCTTCGTTTGTTTCTTCGGCGCGTCCAGTTCCTTGCGCTGGCGGCGAAGAAGATCGATCAGCCAGTCGTAATCGTTGTTGACGCTCTGATCGCCGCCGCCATCCTCGCTCCCGGCCCGCTTCAACTTCCGCTGGGCATGGTTGATGGCGTAATCCAATGCCTTGCGTGCTTCGGGAATGTTCTTCATCGCCACGAACGCCTCGGCCGCACCCTTGGCGGCGAAGACGTGATCCTCGCCGGTGGTGTTCTTCACGAGGAAATCGAAAATACCGACCGCTTCCCACGGGTTTTCGACGGCGATGGCGAGTTGGCCCCTGGCGTAAAGCAGGTGATAGGTTCGCGGATCGTATTGTTGGAGTTTCAGTTTCTCCGCGAAAGGTTGGATCAACTCCCCGGCCCGCTTGGTCCCGCCCGCTTCAAGAGCCAGTTGCGCGGCAAGACCTTCAATCTCCGGCCAGCGCGGCTGCGCGACCGTAATCCGCAGACGGTGAAGCAGCGGCGTCGCCTGGGCGTAATCACCCTTGCGAACCATCCGGACCACTTGGGCGAAAGTCCTTCGGAACGCCGCTTCACGCTCCACGGTGTCGGGAGGGACGGCGACGCCCACCTGCGTGAATGGCCAGACAAGGCAGCAGCCGATCAGCACGGAAAGTTTCATCTGAAATGACGGCATGTCGCGTCTCCTAATATATCGACGAGGTGATGTGGGGTACGTGGTAACAGCGCGTGATTCGACAGTCAACAACAAAATTAAATTTTTTTTCTTATCATGAGCCGTGCGGCGAATTTCTGGGGCTTCGCGGATTCAGCCTCGGAAACCCGCCGCGCGGCTCGGACAATCCGTCGCCGGGGACTACCATGATGTTTGTTCCCTGTTGGCCGGAGCCGCGTGTTGTTGATGTTTGAAACCCGACGATCCTTTGCAGCCTTGCATGCCTGGCGTTGCGCTCTCAAGAGGAGGGTGCGCCGATGACCTTTCTCAACATCGCGATGATCGGCGGCATTCTCGCGCTGAACATCCCCGTCATCATTCATCTGCTCAACCGCAACCGTCCGCGCATCGTCCGATGGGGGGCGATGCACCTGCTCGAACAGGTCATCCGCACGCAGAAAAGAAAGCTGCGGCTGGAACAGATTCTGCTCCTGCTGGTGCGGGCGATGATTCCCGTGCTGCTGGCGATCTGCATGGCTTCGCCGGTGCTGACCGGGTGCAGGGAACTGGCGGGGCGGAGCCGGGGGTCGATGGTGATCGTGCTGGACAACAGCTATTCGATGTCGGCCGGCGGCGTCCATTCCAGCCATGCCGCGGCGACCGATGCAGCCATCGAGATTCTCCGCGATCTGCCCGATGGTTCCGATGCTTCGGTGATCATGATGGCCGGCGGCGTCGCCCCTCTGCTCGATGAGCCGACCACGCGCATCAGCCTGCTCATCGATGAACTGAAAAAGCGCACCGCCGGCTACGGACCCGCCGATGCGCCCACCGCCCTCGGCGCGGCGACGGCGATCCTCGGCGCCATGTCGCACGCCAAAAAGGACATCATCGTCATCAGCGATTTTCAAAGGCTCAGTTGGGCTTCGCAGGATGGCGCGCTGCAATCAAGACTGGCGCAGTGGAACGCGGGCAACACCCTCGACGCACCACTTTCGCTGCTGAATGTGGGCAGGGAGGTTGCCGACAATCTGGCGGTGATGGACATCTCGCTTTCCAAGGCGATCGTCGGCGTGGGGCAGCGGGTGAACATCCGCGCCACCATCAGGCACTTCGGCACGCAGCCGCATCCGAGCCTGCGCATCTATCTTGAAATCAACGGCCAGCGCCAGGAGGTCAGCGAGTTGTCGCTGGGCGCCGGCGAGGCGGGACAGGTGCTCTTCGCCCACACCTTCGAAAAGCCCGGCTCGCAGGTGATCAAGGTGATCATCGATGGCGACAGCGTTTTGCAGATGGATAACGAGCTGATGGCCGGCGTGCAGGTGCTCGATCGCCTGCCGGTGCTGCTGCTCGACGGCGACCCCGCACCGCCGAATCAGCCGCTCAGGGGCGAGACGGGTTTTCTCGCCACCGCGCTGGAGCCGTTCGCGCAGAACAAGATTGAAACGGCGGACCTGCTGGCGGCCAGGGTGGTTGCCGCCTCGCAGTTCATGCCGGAGATGATCGACCGGCAGAAGGCGATCGTGCTGGCCAACGTCACCTCGCTCACGATGGAGCAACTCACCACGCTCGATGGCTACGTGCGCGGCGGCGGCGGGCTGGTCATCTTCCTGGGCAACCGCGTCAACGGCGACTGGTTCAACGATCAGCTTTTCGCCGGCGGCGCGGGCCTGGCGCCGGCACGCCTGACCGAACTGGCCGGCGGCGCCCAGGCCGGCGGAAAGCCGACGACCATCTCCGTCCAGACCTTCACCCATCCCGCGCTGACCCTGTTCAACGATCGACGCAACGGCGACCTGGCCACCGGCGAAATCACCGGCTGGTTCCGCCTTCAGCCGCCGCGCGATGCGGCAGGCGTCACCACCCTGCTGCGATTCGAGAACGGCGACCCGATGCTCATCGAAAAACGTCACGGCGAAGGGACCGTGCTGCTCTGCGCCACGGCCTGCGATGCGGACTGGGGCAATCTGCCCGCGCGTCCTTTTTATGTGCCGCTGATGCAGCAGCTCGTTTCGCACGCCGCCTCCAACGTCGAGCCGCCGCGAAACGTGCAGGTGGGCCGGCCGCTGTCGGCCAGGCTCCCGCGCACCCTCATCGGCCGCCGCGCCGTCATGACCGACCCCGCCGGCCGGCGTCATGCCGTCACCATCGGCGACCAGGGCTCGCGCGGCGCCATCGCGTTCACCGCCACCGAGCAGCTTGGCCTCTACACGCTCGACTTCCCCGGCAGCGACGAGCGGCCCCTGCATTTCGTCGTGCGATCGCCGCGCGAGGAATCGGACCTCGCCCGGTTGTCGCAGAACGAAATCAACAAACTTGCCCAGGCGATGAAGGCGGAGGCGATCGATTCCATCGAGGCTTATCGCGCGCTGGATGCTTCCCGCCGACATGGCAGCGAGATATGGCACTGGTTTTTCTGGGCGGCGCTGGGGATGTGTTTCGTGGAATTGTTCGTTCAATATCGGTTTGCCAATGGAGCGCGCCAGCGCGGGTAATGGGACTGCGTTCGCCAAGGCGAACGGCTAATGATGCTGGAATTCACGGGACATCTTGATGTGTGGAACGGCGCACTGCTGGCGCTGCTGTTCGCCGTCGCCACCTGGCTGGTTTATCGCCGCGAGGCTCGGCACGCGCCGCGCTTTCGCCTGCTGCTGCCGATCATTCGCGTGATGGTGGTCTGCCTGATCATCTTCATGCTCACCGGCCCGTCGCTGCGCCATCGGCGGCACATCGGCGAGCCTGGCCGCATCATCGTCTTCATCGACGGCTCCGAAAGCATGGCCATGACCGACGGCCACATGGAGATCGCCCGCAAAATGCTCATCGCCCGCAGCGGCGGCCGGCTGGCGCCGCGAAGCATCAACACCGACCTCCACGATGTCGCCCAGAAGCTGCGAAACGGACGGCTTGCGGTCGAGGAAGCGATCGCCGGTCCTGATCGGCTGAACCTTCGCGCCCTGGCCACCGCGTTTCACGCATCGCTCAAGTCACTGCATGACGAGATCGAACAGCTTGATCTCTCCGCCCTGCCGCAGGATAGCCGCAGCGCCACCGGCTCGATCCTTCGCGAATACTGGCTCGATCTGCCCGGCGAAACCATCGGCGACTTCACCGGCCATCCGCGCTTCCACGCCCCGCCCACCGGCAGCCACGCGGCAACCACCTTTGAAGCCCCCGCCAACCTGGGCGATCATTACGCCACGCGATTCCGCGGCTACATCCATCCTCCCATCGATGGCCGCTACACCTTCTTCCTCGCCTGCGACGGTCCCGGCGAACTGTGGCTCAGCACCGGCGAGGATGTCACCGCCAGAGAGCGCATCGCCCGCGTCACCACGGCGACGAAGCGATGGGAGTGGAAGGCCGGCGAATCGCAATCGGCGCCGATCACCCTCGCCGGCGGCAGGCGGTACTACATCGAGGCGATTCACAAGGAAGCCACCGGCGAGGATCACCTGGCCGTCGGCTGGCAACTGCCCATCGGCGCGATGGAGCGGCCGATCCCCGGCAAGCGGCTCTCCCCTTTCGCCGCGGCGCAAGGTGCCACACCTCAATTGCAGCGTGAATCGATGATGCAGTCGCTGCGCGTGGAACTGATCGAGCCGATCGAATCGTTTCTCTCGCGCAGCGACATCGATGACGCATCGAGCCGAAGGAACATGACCGATCTCACCGCCCTGGCTTCGGTCGCCAGGCGGTGGGAGCTTTCGCTCGAATCGCTCTTTGAATCCAAGGCCAGGGCGCTGGCGGAATCAGGCGATGAATCGATCGCCGCCGCGCTGGCGAAGGTCGATCAGATGTCGCGCTGGGAGCGGACCGCCGCGCTGCTGCTGGGTGAGGAGGGCCTGATTCGCCGGCTGGAATCGAAGCATCAGATCGATCTTTATGCCACGCGCGATCGCGGCGCCGTCTTGCTCTGGTCCTCGCAGCGGCAACCGACGCGGCCCGGTTCGCTCGAAGAGCCGACCTGGGCGCCGATGACCGATCTTGCCCTGGGGCTTGGCGATCATGTGGCCCCCTCCTTCACCGCCGCCGCGACAACCGGCAACGGCGAATCCACCATCGAACAGCGAACCGCGGTCATCCTCTTCTCCGATGGCCGGCACAACCACGAAGCCTCCGATCCGATGGCGATGGCGTCGGCGCTGGGCAGGCGGCGCATCCCGCTCCACACCGTCGGGCTGGGCAGCCTCACGCGGCCGCAGGACCTGGCGGTGCGATCGATCGAAGGGCCTGATTCGGTCTTTCATGAGGATCGCATCCAGGGCGAAGTGGTGCTCGATGACGACATGCCTCCGGGCAAACCGTTCATCGTTCGCATCGAGATGGGCAACCGCGAAATATGGCGGAAGAACATGGTCACGGAGCGCGGCGGGCTGCGCCGATTGCCCTTTGATTTCGCAGTGAAAGAGCTGCTGCCCCACACGTCCCCGCGTTCCGAAGCGGGTGTGCGGCAACTGAGCATTCCGCTGAAGTTCACGGCATCGGTCACCTCGATCGAAGGCGAATCGGAGAAAGGCAACAACACCGCGCAGATGACCGTGCATGCCGTGACCGAGCCGCGGCGGATGCTGATCATCGATGGCCGGCCGCGCTGGGAGACGCGCTACCTGCGCAACCTTTTCGCGCGCGATCAGCGATGGCAGGTGAACACCCTGCTGGCGGGCGTCAGCGAGATTGCCGACCACTGGCGGCGCGGCGAGGAGAGCGGCGCCTTCCCGCGCGATCTTCAGACGCTTTACAAATATGACGTGATCATCTTCGGCGACCTGCCCGCCGGGATGCTCATGCCCGATGAACTCGAGCGTCTTCGCGATTTCGTCGGGGAGCGCGGCGGCGGGATGATCTTCATCGATGGTCAGCGCGGCCACCTCCGACGTTATGCCGACACGCCGCTGGGCGAACTGCTGCCCATCGAATGGCTGCAAACAACGGACGCCGATGAAGTGCGACAACCCACGCGGCTCAAGCTCACCGCGACGGGCCAGGCGGCGACGCCGCTTCGCCTGGCGCCTGATGAAATGGAGAACGCCGCGCTGTGGCAGGAGCTTCAACCGCCGCACTGGCTCGCCTCGATCCGCGCGCTGCCCGGCGCATCGACGCTGGCCCAGGCGGTGGTCGTCGATCAGAGTCAGCCGGCGATCGTGCAGCGGAGCTACGGCGCGGGGCAGGTGATTTACATGGCCTTCGATGAATCATGGCGCTGGCGCTACGAGGTGGCGGACCGGCACCACACACGATTCTGGAACCAGCTTGCCAGGCACATCGCCGAACAGCCTTACGCGGTGCAGGATCAGTTCGTGAAGCTGGATGCGGGCGGCGCGACGTACCGCCCCGGCGACAAGGCGGAGATTCGCGCCCGGCTGCGCGACCGCGACGGCAAGCCGATGCCCGGCGCCAAGGTCGGCGCCCTGCTTTTCCGCGATGGCCGCAAGATTGCAACAATGCCTTTGGAGACCGGCGACAACAAGAGCGGCAGCTTTCGCGGGCAGTCGCCGCCGCTGGAACCGGGGCAATATGAAGTGGGCCTGTCGGTCGCGGGCCTGGAGGATTCGCAGCTCAAGGCGCGGGCGAAGTTCAGCGTGGAGACGCCGCTGTCGATCGAACGGCGGGCGGTGACGATGGATGAAGCCACGCTGCAAGGCATGGCCGCCCGCGCTTATGGCCGATATTACCGCGAGGAGGATTTGCCCCGCCTCATCGAGCGGCTTGAACCGACCAGCGGCGGTAGAATCATCGTGACGGAAACCCAACTGTGGCGCAGCTACTGGTGGTTCGTCCCGATCATGCTGCTGCTGACGATGGAATGGCTGCTGCGAAAACGGGCGGGGCTGCTGTGATGGTGCGCTGGCGCTTATAGATCATGAACACCGGCCTGAGCCAACTCACGCTCGACACGCTGGCCGCCTTCGCAAGAAGGCGGCGCACGTTGATCGCCATGCGCGGGCTCTGCGCAGCCATCGTCGCCCTGCTGGGCGTCATGTCGCTGATCGCCCTGATCGACGGCCTCATCGTCCTCCGCTCGCAGCCGCTGCGCTGGGCGCTTTCACTGGCCGGTTACGGCTTCGTGCTGCTGGTCGTCTGGGTCATCTGCCTTCGCTCGCTGCTGCGCATCCCAGGCTCGCGCGAGCTGGCCCGCTTCATCGAGCAGCGCGAACCGGGCCTGCGTGAGGATCTTCTCTCCGCGGTGGAGCTGGGCGCATCCTCTGCCGATGGACGCTTCGATTCGCCGCAGTTCCGCGCCCTGTTGCAGGCGAGCGTGGAGGCGAAGATCAGCCGGGTGGAGGTGGGTTCGCTGCTGCCTTCCAGCCTCATTCGCGGCTCCGCCCTGCTGGCCGCGGCAACGCTGATGGTCTGCATCGCCCTGCTGCTGACGCCTGATCTGCATTTCGCCGGACGGCTGACGCGGGCTTTTCTTCCCTCGGCTCCGGTGGATCGCATCGCCTCGGTGAAGGTGAAGATCATCGCCCCGGAAAAGCCCGACCTGCTCGTGCCTCACAACGAGGCGGTGAACATCATCATCGAACTCACCGGCGGCGAAGCCGAGGTGGTGATGATCGAGACGCTCCGCGAAGACGGGGAGAACAGGAGCGAAAGGCTGCCGCTCAAGCCTGCGCCGGGCGAGCGACGCTTTGCGGGCGTCATTCAGATGGGTCGCGGCGCGGTGCGGTACCGCATCCTCGCCGGCGATGCGGTGACGAGGCTTTACACGATCGACACGGCAGCCCGGCCTCATCCCGTGCAGTTCGCCAAAACCTATCACCCCCCCGCCTACACCGATCTGCCCTCGCAGCAGGCCACGGAGAAGCACGGCCACCTCGAAGGCCTCGCGGGCACCAAGGCGCAGGTGATCATCGAAACCGATCAGCCGATCCGCCGGGGCGAGCTTCGCTTTGATGAGGCCGATGGCGTCATCGCGCCGATTCCGCTGGAGGCGATGAGCGATTCGCAGTGGCGGGCGACGATTCCGATGGACAAGCCGATGCTCTACAAGGTGCATCTGGTTTCGGCCCGCACCGGTTTTGACAATGCGCTGGACCCGCCGTTCGAAATCAAAACGACGCCTGACTTTCCGCCGAGGCTGGCGATCACCGCGCCGGAGAAGGACATGCTGCTGCCGCCGGCTGCGCCGCTGCGCATCACCCTGATCGCCGGCGATGATCTGGGCCTCGACGGGATTCATCGCCATCTCTCGATCAATGGCGGCGCATGGGCGCGACAGCCGCTGGCCACCCGGCCAGGCCGCGACCATCGCATCGATGAGACATGGGAGCTTTACGATCTGAACCTGCAACCGGGCGATCAACTGGCGATCAGGTTCAGCGCGAGCGACCGGGCCGGGCAGATCACCGAGTCGCCGCCGGTGACGGTGACCCTTGCCTCCGGCGGCTTCGATCCGCAACGAATGGCGGGACTCGAAGCCAAACGCAGGCTGCTCGACACGGTGCGCTCGCTGCGCAGCGCCATCGATCAGGAGGCGGCCGCATTGAAGGCTTTGCCGGAGGATCATGCCGAGGCCGGCCCGTTGCAGCGGAAGCAGATTCTCACGCGGACGGCAGCCGCGCTGCAATCGCTCCACGATGAAGCGGATCAGGCGTGGAAACTCACCGCGCAGGCGATGAAGGTCAAGGGCAACGCCACGCACGCCGGTGCGGATGACCTGCTCGCCATCGGCCGCGCGCTCAGTCGCCTCCGCGATCAGCAATTGGCGCAGGCGATGGCGGCGCTGAAGAATGAACCATCACCAACGCCGATCACGTTGGACAACATCGCCCGCGATTTCTCCCGGTGCATCGAGCTGGCACAGCGAGGCGAAGCGGCGCTCGCCGCGATGCTGGCCGTCGAAGAAGCCGATGCGCTGCTACGCGACCTGCTGGCGCTGAAGCACGGGCAGCAGGCGATGAATGTCCGCGAGCTTCCCGATCAGAAGGCGATCTGGCGGCGGCTGTCGCGGCGGCAGCTTCTGGCGGTGGCGCAGCTGAAGCAGACCGAAGACGCGGCGATGCGCATGTCCCTGGCCACCGGTCCCCCGGCCAAAGCCTTCAAGACGATCATCGACGATCTGGCCGCCGCCCGCGCAGCCGTGGAAAAGCAACTGGCCCGTGAGCCTTCCAAATTTTCGCTGCTCGATGCGACCCGCCTGCTCGGACAGGGCCTCGATGAAGCGATCGCCCACGTGCTGCCGCTGACGCGAAGCCTCCTGCCCGAACTGTCGCCCACGGCAGACGCGCTGCGCCACGAAAGCCTCGCCTTGCACCAACTGACAGCGCCCTTGCTCGGTGATTCCATCGGCGTGGATGATGCCGCGCTTCGCGCAGCCTATGCCTGGACTTCCTCGCCCAAGGCGCTGGCTTCGAGCGAGCGGCTTGCCGCCATGCGCGAGGATGGATCGCCGCTGCTGGTGGCGGATATCGCCCTGTTTCGCAGGGCTTTTGAGGCCATCCGGCAGCGCGGGGCCGGTGAAGCCGCGCCGCAGATCACCGCCCGGCTGGTGCGCATCTCACAGGCCATGCGCACCCTCGAAGCGGGCCACGAACTGACGCAAATGCAACTGGCGCTGGAGGCGCAGGCGGCGAGCGAAAAGTGGATGCGATCACCGGGCGATGCTCTGACGCATGGCCCGCTCCATTGGCAGATGAGCAAGGCCGCACTTCACAGACTCAAGGCGGCGATGGAGGCGGCTCCGTTGCCCGCATCGATGATCGAGAGGATTTCCAGGCTGCCCCAATCAGCCGCGGCGACGGTGCTGGATGTCGAGATGACCGCGCGGCGGTACAAGGCCGCGGTGACGCAGAAGCGGACGCCATCCTTCGAGCAGCTTGCCGGTGAGTTCGCATCGTTGCAGCCAACGCTTTCACCGCTGATGGCGCAGGCCCGGGCGACACTCGCGGCGGAGATTCCCTCTTTGCATGAACAGCTTGCGCAACTGGCAACTCAGGCGCGTGCGCTGCAAAAGAAAGCGGAAGAGGCACGCGAACAAGTGACGGCGACGGGCCAGCCGCTTGCCATCGAAACTGCGCAAGCCCTGGGCGACCAGCAGCAGGCGATGGATCAGCGGCAGGCGCAGCTTGAGGACGCCCTGCGTCACGATGCCGATGCGCAGGACCTGTTCACCGCGCAAGGCCGGGAGCGTGCCCGCGATGCGGATGATGCCGCCGCGATGGTGCGCGATGCGGCCGCCAAGGCGCGACAGGCGATCGAAGCCGCGCTGGCGGCAAACGAAGCCCCGGCCCAGGAGAAGCTGGCCGCCGAGGCGGCGGCGCGCGAAGGCGAACTGGCCGCCACGCTGGATCAGCTTGCGAAGCATTACGAAAATCTCGAAGCGGGTGAAGAGGAAAAATCGCGGTCGGCGCTGCGGCAGGCCGAGAGCGATCTTGGCATCAAGCGGCAGATGGATGCGCAGTATGGCCGGATGGAAAAGCTGGCCAGGCTGGCCGAGCTTTCGCCCGAAGAGCAACAGGCGCAGCTTGAGAAAGAGGCGGCGACGAATCAGGCGATGCGGAAGGAACTGAGCGAAATCGCCCGCGAAGCCGTGGCCCAGGCGAAGGAGGCGATTCAGGAGGCGGCCGGTGAGGAAGCCCGTCTCGCCGAGCAGCTTGCCGACGCGCACAAGATCGATCAGCAGCCGCGGCCCGATGCGGCGAAGCAGATCGACGACCTCTCGGAGCAGGCCCGTTCGCTGGCGAAGAAGATCGAACCCATCGCGCAGCAGGCCGGCAAATCCACGGCCAAGGATGCGGCAGCCTCGGCCAGGGCGGCCGGTCAATCGCTCGAGCAGGCGGCGAAGGTACAGCCGCCGGCGGGTGAGCGCGATCATCAACAGGCGGCGGCGAAAGCACGCGAGCTTGCCGATGCGCTGAGCAAGGCGGCCGGTGAAATCACGAACGCCCGGCAGCAGGCGGAGGCTGCGATCGACCGGCTGCGCAAGGAGGAAAGCGAAGCGACCGCGAAGCTGGCCGTGGGCAGCGCCGATGCGGACGAGCGGCAGCAGGCGGCCGAGACATTGCTGCATTCGCGCAGTCGTCAGGAAGCGGCCAAGCGAGCGGCGGCGGCGGCGAAGGACACGGGCAAACAGGCCGATGCACTGGCCCAGGCGGCGCAGAAGATGGCGGCTGACCTTTCGCGGAACGCCGACGCAGGCAGGCAGGCCATCGCCGATGCGAAGGAGGCGCAGCCGAAGATTGCGGATTCGCTGGCGATGGCGCAGGAGGATCTGCGGCGGGCCGCGCGACATGAGGAGCGCATCGACAATCGGAATGGATCGATGAAGCTGACGCAATCGCAGGAGAAAATGCAGGCCCAGGCCGGCAAGGCGATCGATGACGCCGCCAAGGCTCTGGCGAAGGCGGACACCCCGGCCGCGGCGCAGCCCGCGGTGGAGAAGGCCGGCCAATCGCTCAAGGAGCAGGCCGATGCGCTGAACCAACTCATGCAGCAGGCCCCTGCCGACGGCAAGAATGATCAACCCTCCGGTGATGACGCCGCCGCGAAGGAGATGGCGCGTGCCCTCGATGCCTTGGACCGTGCCCAATCGCCATCCGCAGGCGGCGAACCATCACCCCCGGAAACATCCCCGGAAGCATCGTCTGAAGCATCACCGTCGCAGCAGGCGGCGCAGGCGATGAAGCAGGCGGCCCAGGCGCAGGCCCGCGCCATGACGCAGGTGCGTCAGCCCAGTGAAGGCGGCGGTGATTCCAGTGATGATGCGATGGCTTCCAAGCCGCAGGATTCCCCATCGACCGGTTCGTCCAAGGGCAACAAAGGAAAATCGCCCGGCGGTGAGGGCGAAGGCAGCCCGATGGCGGGCGATCCTTCCAAGGCCGATGATTCATCATCATCAGGCGGAGGCCAGAGCGGTTCGGGCAATCGCGGTGATGCTTCACCGGCGGCGGCCCAATTGCCGCAGCTTGATCCGCAGCAGCCGGGCGACTGGGGCCGGCTGCCGCCACGGCTGGCGCGGGAACTGCTCGAAGGCCGGCGCGAGGAGGTGGCGGCGGAATATCGCAGGCAGGTGGAGGCTTATTTCAGGGCGATTGCGCGGAAGGCGCGCGGGAATTGATGCGCGATGAGCAAGGCGATGATCGTGCCACGCCGCAAGCGGCGGGAAAATAAATCATGAATCGAAGGCAGTTCATTTCGCGTTCGCTTTCCATCGCCGCGATGCCGGCGCTGATCGGGCGCGGCTTCGCGCAGGCGGATGAGCGGACGGCGCTTCGCCGGGAGAAGGTGGATGATCACATCGACAAGGCGATCGACTTTCTCCGCTCGCAGCAGCGCGAAGACGGCTCGATCAGCGACAATGATTTCGGCCGGCTGGCGATGACTTCGCTTTCCATTCTCGCCCTGCTCTCGGTCGGCCATCTGCCTTCGGACAAAACGGAGCATGGCCAGACCCTTCGCCGGGCGCTGACTTATGCGCTGCGTCCCGAACGGCAGGCGGACAACGGCTACTTCGGCCAGGCGGACAACTCGCGCATGTACGGCCACGGCATCACCACGCTGATGCTCGCCGAGGTCGCGGGCATGGGCCTCGATGACGCCCACGACAAGCTCGTGCTCGATCGCCTGAACAAGGGGTTGGACCTGATCATCCGTTCGCAGGCCATCAAAAAGGACGCCCAGTACCAGGGCGGCTGGCGCTACGAACCGGATTCGCGCGATTCGGATTTGTCCATCACCGTCTGGCAGGTGATGGCGCTGCGGTCGGCGAAAAACGCGGGCATCGAAATCCCCGCCTCCTCCATCGACGGCGCGGTCCGCTTCATCCGCTCCACCTACAAATCGCGGCGCGACGGCCAAGGCAAGCCGATCGACATGACCAGCGGCTTCACCTACATGCCCAACATGCAGGTCACCTTCTCCTCCGCCACGGCGGGAATGCTGGCGATGCAGGTGTGCGGCCAGTACGACGCCGCCGAGGTCAAAGGCGCCACCGACTGGCTCCTCACCCACCGCGAGGAACTCAAGTGGGGCGAGCAGTGGTTCTTCTACGGCACCTACTACTACGCCCAGGCGATGCATCAGGTGGGCGGCCCCGTCGCGGAGCTTGCCCGCAAGGAGGTGGAGCGCGTGCTGATTCCGCAGCAGCGCAAGGATGGCTCATGGCCGCCCAACGAAGGCGGCGCGGTCTATGCGACGGCCCTGTCCATCCTGAGCCTGTCGGTGAAACATCACTACCTGCCGATTTACCAGAGGTGAAAAATCACGCATCCTCCAATCGGAAGCGGATCGATTTGCGCACCACCTGCCGGATGGCGACGCCTTCGTGCCGGGCGGGGGTGAACCGGGATCGCCTGACGGCCTCGATGGCGGCTTTCTCCAGGCGACCGTGGCCGGGCGATTCGATGATGCGAACGAAGCCGACCGATCCATCGGGCAGCACTTCGATTTCAAGAACGATCGTGCCTTCCTCGCCGGCGCGGATCGAGAGCGCGGGGTAGCGCGGTTTCACCAATGCCGCTTCCACGCCGCTGCTCACCCCTGCGGTGGCGGCGCGCGAGGCGGGTTCGCTTGGCGGACGGGCGGCCGGCGCGGCAGGCTGCGGCGGAGTGGGCGGCGTGATGACCGGCGGGGTGAAATCGATCGTCGGTTCGAGAGCCGACGGCGCAATCGGCGCCGGCATCGCCTGCGGTCCGGTCTTCGTGTCCACGGGCGTCTTCGCCGGATTCGCCGAGGCCAGTGAAGGCGTCGGCTCCACCGGCTTCTCGCGCGGCGGCTCGACCGGCTTGAGCGCATCGGCGGTGGCAACGGGGGGCTCGCGCTCGATTTCCCGGACCGCCTCCATCGGCGCAGGCGCGGCGGCATCGGCAGGGTCGCCCTCAAGCACGCGATTGGCCAGCGGAGACCGGCCCGGCGCAGCGCCATCCACCGGCTCCCGAACCGGCGGCGGGGTCTGCTCAAAAGGTTCGGGCTCCTGCGGCTCAACCCGCTCAACCACCGGCGGCGAGGGCGGAACCTGCTCAACCATCGGCTCATCTTCCACCGGCTTCACCGGCGTCGGCTGCGCGGCGGGCGACGCCATCATCAGCGTCAACTGAACCTCCACCGCCTGCGCCGCTTCCCCTCTGGCAAACGTCACCCTGGCATCGATCGTCTCAGGAAGATGAAAGGTCCAGACCGCCGCATTGAACGCCAGAATCGCATGAAACACCACCGACCAGAACCCCGCAACGATCGCAGTCGATCGATCAACCACCACCGGCCTGACCACCGCCGGCTCGGCGGCGGCCAAGGTCAGTTCATCAATCAAATGGAGACTCGATGCAGGCATGGGAAAGCGTGGGGCAAACACAAGTGAGACTCAGTATCACCAATTTATCCCCGTGGCTGGGATAAATCAAGACAACGGCGGGAATTTGCAGGATAAGCGCATATGGGTTTACGCCGCGCAGCTCGGATCGACATCCCGCTATCATGTCCCGCCTTCCTCTAACTCAGAACTCGAAACTTATATCTCGAAACCCGGAACTCAGAACTCAGAACTCGGAACTTATTCCATGCCCAACGAATCCACCGCGATCATCTATTCCATGATCGGCGTCGGCAAGACGCACGAAAAGAAACAGGTCCTCAAGGACATCTACCTCTCCTTCTACTACGGCGCCAAAATCGGCGTGCTCGGCCTCAACGGCTCGGGCAAATCCACCCTGCTCCGCATCATGGCCGGCATCGATACGCAGTTCGACGGAAAGATCAACAAGTCCAACAACTACACGGTCGGCTTCCTCGAACAGGAACCGAAATTTGACGAAACCAAAACCGTTAAGGAAATCGTTCAGCAAGGGCTACAGCCGATCTACGATCTGCTCGGGCAGTACGACAAGATCAACGAGAAGTTCGCCGAGCCGATGGATGATGATGAGATGAACCGCCTGCTTGAGCGGCAGGGCGAGCTTCAGGAGAAACTCGATCATTGCAAGGCATGGGAGATCGATTCGCAGCTTGAGATGGCGATGGATGCGTTGCGCTGCCCGCCGGGCGATTCGCCGGTGAAGCATTTGTCCGGCGGCGAAAAACGCCGCGTGGCGATGTGCAAGCTGCTCCTGGAGAAGCCGGACATCCTGCTGCTCGATGAGCCGACCAACCATCTCGATGCCGAGAGCGTGGCCTGGCTCGAACGGCATCTGCATCAATATGAAGGCACCGTCATCGCGGTGACGCACGATCGTTACTTTCTGGACAACGTGGCCGGTTGGATTCTCGAACTCGATCGCGGACAGGGCATTCCGTGGAAAGGCAACTATTCGTCGTGGCTGAGCCAGAAAAAATCACGGCTGCAAATCGAGGAAAAGACCGAAAGCCAACGGCAGAAAATGCTGGCCCGTGAAATGGAATGGGTGAGCAAGTCGCCGTCGGGCCGCATGGCGAAGAACAAGGCCCGCATTGCCGCCTACGAGAAAATGGTCGAGCAGAATCAGCAGGAAAAGGCGGCGGAAATCGAAATCTACATCCCGCCGGGACCGCGTCTGGGCACCGTCGTCGTCGATGCGAAAAATCTCACCAAGGGGTTTGGCGATCGCCTGCTGATGGACGGCATCAATTTCTCCCTGCCTCCGGGCGGCATCGTCGGCATCATCGGTCCCAACGGCGCCGGCAAAACCACCCTCTTCCGCATGATCACCGGCGAGGAAAAACCCGATGGCGGCGAGCTGCGCGTCGGTGAAACGGTGAAGCTCGCTTATGTCGAGCAAGGCCGCAACATGGAACCCGACAAGAGCGTCTGGGACATCATCTCCGGCGAGCAGGAATTCATGATGCTCGGCAACGTGCGCGTCAACAGCCGCGCTTATGTCGCCCGCTTCGGCTTCACCGGCAGCGACCAGCAGAAAAAAGTCGGCGTTCTCTCCGGCGGCGAGCGCAACCGCGTCCACCTGGCCACCATGCTCAAGAGCGGCGCGAACGTGCTGCTCCTGGACGAACCGACCAATGATCTGGACGTGAACACGATCCGTGCCCTTGAGGAGGCGCTGGAAAACTTCGCCGGTTGTGCCGTGATCATCAGCCACGACCGCTGGTTCCTCGACCGCGTGGCGACACACATCCTCGCCTTCGAAGGCGAAAGCAAGGTGGTCTGGTTCAACGGCAACTGGTCGGCTTACGATGAGGACCGCCACAAGCGGCTGGGCGCCGAGGCCGATCAGCCGCACCGCATCAAGTATCGGAAACTGACGCGCGTGTGACGGACGTGCCCATACTTTGTGGCATCGCAAAACCCCGCCCGGCCCCCGGGGGTTTGAGAGGTTTTTGGGTGAGAGGTTTTGGGTGGCTGGGGCTGAGTCCGCGAAGCCCCGGCCCAAGCGACCATCGACTTTCAGTTGCGCCACCTTGCTTCGTGCGCCTGGGCCGGGGCTTGCGCAGAGCCTTCAGCCCCAGCCACCCGCCGAGGCCCCAGCCACCCGGCGCACCGCATCAAGTACCGGAAGTTTTGGCGAGCGTGGTTTTGCCTTCCTGCCACGCTGTGATTTCTTTTTCAGTGATGGCGCCGAGATAGAGCCGAACGTGTCGCAATTCACCCTTGAGCACATTGGCGCCATATTCACCGACATGCGAGCCGGTGTCCTCGCCGATGGAGACGCCCTCGGCCGGCGTGCGCGCCACGGCCCGGGCTTCTTCGCCGGCGACTTCTTTTCCGTTGATGTAGAGACGCAGCGTTTCCTTGTCATCGAGCGAGCCGACGATGTGGGTCCACTCGCCGGGCTTGATCTTGTCCTTCACCTTGATTTGCGTGACGACGCCATCGCCGTCGCTTCGCACCGCCAGGTGAGGCACGCCATCCTTGATGAAAAGCGCAACACCGAGCGATACCCCGCCTTGGGCGATGATAACGCCGTCGCCGGCAGGCTTCACGCTCGCGCCGATGGCAAACGGGCGGCCGCCGATCGCGGGCTTTTGCGGCGGCGCGATGCCGGCCAGTCCATCAAGAACGATCGCCTTCTCACCTCCCACGGAGATCAACATCTCCAGCGCACCGACTTTCACGCCCTTGCCCTTGCCCGCCGGCTGCCTTTGCGGCCGCTGCCGGGACTGCGGATCGCCGGGCACCGGCCGCGTGGGATCGGGCTCATCCAATTCCTTCTGCAACCGCGTGATCTCCCGCTTCAAGTCTGCAACGATCGAAACATATGAAGCATCTTCGTAAACGCTCTTCATCTCCTTCGGGTCGCTCTTCAGATCGAAGAGTTCCCACTCGTTCTTCTGATAGTAGTGAATGAGCTTGTACCGCTCGGTGCGCACGCCGTAGTGCTTGGCCACGGCATGCACGCCGGGGAACTCGTAGTAGTGGTAATAGAACGACTTTCGCCAATCTTGCGGCGTCTCTCCCTTGAGCACCGGCACGAGGCTGCGGCCCTGCATGTCGGGAGGAACCGCAACGCCCGCCGCTTCGAGAATCGTCCCGGCGAAGTCGATGTTCGCCACCAGGTCCTTGTTCACGCTGCCGGGCTTGACCACGCCGGGCCAGCGCACCAGCAGCGGCGTGCGCAGCGACTGTTCATACATCCATCGCTTGTCGTACCAACCATGCTCGCCCAGATAGAAGCCCTGATCGCTGGCGTAAATCACCATCGTGTTCTTCGACAGGCCTGACTCATCCAGATAATCGAGCACCCGGCCCACGTTCTCATCCACCGCCTGCACGCAGCGCAGGTAATCCTTGATGTAGCGCTGATACCTCCAGCGCACCAGGTCCCTGCCCTGCGGCTTGTCGCGCTCGAACTTCTCCTTGATCGGACCGTAGTAGTCGCTCCACTGTTTGAGCTGTTCAGGCGTGAGATTGCCCGGCGGGGTGAACTTGAGATCGAGCGCGCTCATGTGGTTGGCGATGGTCATCTCCTGGTTGCTCGCCGGGCTCGCGCGACCTTTGTAATCATCAAACAGCGTATCGGGTTCGGGGACATCGGCGTCATCGAACAACTTAAAATGCCTGGGGTGCGGCTGCCACTCGCGGTGCGGGGCCTTGTGCTGGAAGAAAAGCATGAAGGGCTTTTGCGGATCGCGCCGCTCCTTGAGCCAGGCCAGCGTCAGGTCGCCGATGATGTCGGTCGTGTAGCCGGTGTGATTGACGCGCTGACCGTTGCGGATCATCGGCGGATTCCAGTACGGTCCCTGCCCGATGAGGATCTCCCAGTGATCGAAACCGGTCGGCTCGCTTTCGAGATGCCACTTGCCGATCATTGCGGTCTGGTAGCCGGCCTTTTGGAGAAGCTTCGGGAAGGTCTGCTGCGAGCCGTCGAAGCGGTTGCCGTTGCGGAAGAAGCCGTTCTTGTGGCTGTACTTGCCGGTGAGAACGGCGGCACGCGAAGGACCGCAGATGGAGTTGTTCACCAGGCAGGCGTCGAAGCGCATGCCTCCACTGGCGATGCGGTCGAGGTTGGGCGTCTGGTTGATCCTGCTGCCGTAGGCGCTCATGGCCTGGAAGGCGTGATCATCGGTGAAGACGAGAATGATGTTGGGCCTGGCCGGGGGAGTCTGCACCGCAGGCACGGGAGCTTCAGCTCCCGTGACGCCGTTCAAAACGCACCACGAAATCAGCACCGCCCAAAACGTGCGCGGATGAAGCATTGAAACCTCCGTTGATTCAGACATCTTGTTCATCGAAAACCTCGCTCATGAACGCACTTTCATCATACCGTCCGGGTGGCTGGGGCTGGAGCTTTACGCAAGCCTCGGCTCTCTCGGCTCCTCCGGCTCCTCCGGCTCCTCTTGCTCCCAAGTCATCCTGCCCCCCTTCGTTTTCCGATAACATTCTCCAGCCATGCATATTCAGGACATTCTCAACCAGGCTCAGACGACCTGCTCCTTCGAGTTCTTCCCGCCCAAAACCGCGCAAGGGGCGGAGGCGTTGTTCGAGAACATCACGCAGCTTGAAGAGCTCAAGCCTGCGTTTGTTTCCGTGACCTACGGGGCAGGCGGATCGACCCGCGAGATGACGCACGATCTGGTCGTGCGCATCAAGCGGACGACCTCGCTCGATCCGATTCCGCACCTGACCTGCGTCTGCCATCAGGAGGCGGACATCCGGGAAATTCTTCAGCGGTATGCGACGGCCAACGTGAGCAACATTCTCGCGCTGGGCGGCGATCCGCCGCGTGAGCGGGGCGACTGGGACCGCTCCAGGGATGCGTTCCGTCACGCGGCCGATCTGGTCGCCTTCATCCGCCGATTCAATGACAGCGGCGCCCATGCCGACCGGCGCGGCTTCGGCATCGGGGTCGCCGGCTTTCCCGAAGGGCATCCGGCGACGCCCAATCGTCTCGTCGAGATGGATCATCTCAAGGCGAAGATCGACGCCGGGGCGGATTACATCTGCACGCAGCTTTTTTTCGACAACCGCGACTTCTACGACTTCCGCGATCGCTGCGAACTGGCGGGCATCAAGGCGCCGATCCTCGCGGGCATCATGCCGGTGGGCAGCATCAGCGGCATGAAGCGCATGGCGGAGTTTGCCGCCGGGGTCCGCTTCCCCGCCCCGCTGCTCAAGGCGCTGCTCCGCGCCGGCGATGACACCGAGGCCGTCGAGCGCGTCGGCCTGCACTGGGCCACCGAGCAGTGCCGCGACCTGATCGATCATCAGGTGCGAGGCATCCACTTCTACACGCTCAACAAGAGCGATGGCACGAGGCAGATTTATCACAGCCTGGGGTTGCGCGACAGCACGGGACTGCGGTGAGATGCAGGGGACGGGAGACAGGGAACGGAAAACATTGGTTATTATTTATTGGTGATTGCTTATTGCTTATTGGCAGACGCGCAGCGAGGACGCTGCGGCTGCGATATCCCCTGTCTCTTTGCAATTCAATCTTCCTCCGCTCTCGGTTTGTACTGGGCGATGATCTGCGTCTGCACGTGGCCGGGCACCGGATCGTAATGGCTCAGTTCCATCGAGTACGAACCTTGGCCGCCGGTGACGCTTTTGAGTTGGTTCTGATAGTTGGCGACTTCCGAGAGCGGTACCAGCGCCTTGATCACGGCCAGGTCGCCGCTGAGCATGTCGGTGCCCTGCACTCTGCCGCGCTTGCCGGAGAGATCGCCGGTGATGTCGCCCATGTAACGCTGAGGCACGGTGACTTCGATCATGACGATCGGTTCAAGAATGACCGGCTTCGCCTTGCCCACCGCATCCATGAACGCCTTCTTTCCCGCCGCGATGAAGGCCACTTCCTTCGAATCGACATCGTGGTACTTCCCGTCATACACCGTCACCTTGATGTCCTGCATCGGGTGGCCCGCCACGCAGCCGTGTTCGAGCACCTGGCGGATGCCTTTCTCGATGGCGGGAATGTATTGCCGCGGGATGGAGCCGCCGAAGGTGTCATCGACATACTCGAAGCCCGCCCCGCGCGCGGTCGGTTCGATGCGCAGATAGACCTCGCCGAACTGTCCTGCGCCGCCGGTCTGTTTCTTGTGACGATGGTGCCCTTCCGCCTTGCCGAGGATGGTTTCCTTGTAGGCGATCCTGGGCGGGTGGGTATCGACCTCGATGCCGAACTTGTGCTTCATCTTGTCCAGGATGATGCGCAGATGCTGTTCGCCCATGCCGCGGATGACCAGCTCGTGGGTGACGCTGTTGCGCTCGAACTTGAGCGTCGGGTCTTCGCTCTTGAGTTTGTGCAGGGCGTCGGCGACCTTCTGTTCATCGCCTCGCTTTTTCGATTCGACCGCCAGGCCGTACATCGGCTCCGGATATTTCTCGCTTTGCAGTTTGATCTTGCCGGTCGGCTGCGAATGAAGCACTTCGCCAAGGTCCAGTTCCTCGATCTTCAACGCCGCCGCGATGTCGCCTGCAATGGCGCAGTCGATCTCCGCATGATCCTTGCCCTGTACGCTGTGTACATGCGCGATCTTCGTCGGCTTGCGATGATCGCCCACATAAAGCACCGTGTCCTTCGCCACCGTGCCCTGATGCACGCGGAACACGCCCATCTTGCCGAAGCGGTCGTTGACCACTTTGAAGGTGTGGGCCAGCACCGGCTTGCCGGGATCGGGAACATAAGAAAGTTCCTCGCCTGCGACACTCGCTGTGAGTGCGCTGCCGTTGCCGTTGCCTGAGTGATCGCCCAGTTTGATCAGATGCCGCATCCGGCCTTCGAGCGGATTGGGCGCCAGTTCGATGAGGAAGTCGAGAAACTCTTTGACGCCGACATTGGCCTGCGGATCCGCATGTGAGCGGGCGCTGGTGAAACAGATGGGAATCAGATGGCCCTCGCGCATCGCCGCTTCAAAGGGTTCGTGCAGGTGTTGGATCTCCACTTCGCCCTGTTCGAGGTAAGTCTGCATCAAGGCGTCATCCATCTCCACGACGCGATCGACGATGGCCGTGTGCCAGTCCGCCACCGGCCCCAGATCGCTGGCCCCTTCGCGGGCCTTGTAGCAATCGACGATGCGCCGGCCATGATCCACAGGCAAATTCACCGGCACGCACTGAGGCCCCAGACTTTCCTGAATCGACGTGATCAGCAGTTCAAGATCCACATTGGGCGCATCGATCTTGTTGATCACAATCATCCGGCAGACATTCGCCTCCAAAGCGCGGGCAAACAGCCTGCGCGTGTTGGGATCAAGCCCGGCCGTCGCGCTGATCACCAGCACGCCCGTCTCGACGGCAAGAAGCGCACTGAGCGCCTGCCCCGCGAAATCCGCTGCCCCCGGCGTATCGATGATGTTGACCCGTTTGCCCCGGTAGTCGGCGTGAACGACGGCGTTGTAAATGGAACCGCCACGCTCCTTCTCTTCATCGGTGAAATCGGAAACGGTCGTGCCCTTCTCGACGAGTCCAAGCTGATGAATGGCTCCGGCTTCCTTCAGTAACGCTTCGGTCAGACTCGTCTTGCCGGAGTGACTCTGACCGATGAGGGCAATGTTGTGGATGTCCGCGGTGGTGTAGGCAGGCATGGGAACTCCTTGGGTTGGACCACGAATTCGCAATCGCCGGACCCCCGGCCCCCGGCGCCGACGCCAGATGAGATGGCTGCATTATAAATCGCAGGAGGCCCGATGAGAAGAAATGTTTGCAACCGGACAGGGCCATCGCATGCGGCGGTGGTCCGCCACCTCTGCCTCCGGAAGAGGTCGGCGAGGCTTTGCGAGCCGGGCGAGGGCGGTTTCTCGCATCTTTTCCAGTAAAAACGGAGCGGGAGGGATTCGAACCCTCGGTGCAGTTACCCGCACACGCGATTTCCAGTCGCGTTCCTTCAGCCGCTCGGACACCGCTCCAGGGTGCTCATCATCGCTTCACGATGCGGCAGGGTGAAGTATGGTATTGGCTTTGCCGCCAATGTAAAGGAGGCCTCCTTGGGACGCCCGCGCTACGCCAATCCTTCGCTCACCGGGCTGCTCGTGGTGGACAAACCGTTGGGCTGGAGTTCGATGGATATCGTCCGCCGCCTTCGCCGGATCACCGGCGGGGCCAAGGCGGGACACGCGGGCACGCTCGATCCGCTGGCGACCGGTGTCGTCGTCTGCTGTCTGGGCAAGGCCACGAAGATCATCGACTCGCTGATGGGATTGACCAAGGTCTATGAAGCCGGGGTCGATCTTTCAGCGTTCACCACGACCGATGATCGTGAAGGGCGGCGCGAAGAGGTGATGGTCGCGTCACCGCCGACGCTTGAACAGCTCAGGCAGGCGCTGCCTCGCTTCATCGGCGAGATCGATCAGAAGCCCCCCGCCTTCAGCGCCCTGCACATCGATGGCCAGCGGGCCTACAAACTCGCCCGGCGCGGCGAAACGGTGAACCTCCCCTCGCGCAAGGTGCGCATCGATGCGATTGAAATCCTCGGCTACGACTGGCCCATCGCCACCCTTGTCATCACCTGCGGCAAAGGCACCTACATCCGCAGCCTGGCCCGCGACCTCGGCGTCGCCCTGAACACCGGCGGCCACCTCGCCTCGCTGCGCCGAACCGCCATCGGGCCTTATACGCTGGAGAATGCCTTTGACCAGGCGAGGCTGGAACTGCCTGTGAGCGAGAGTGATCTGCTGCCGGTGCCGGCGTGAGGGATGATGTCAGCAAGTCGTCTTGTGCCTGATCAGCGACAACAATGTTCGGCTCATGTACCGAATGTGGTGTCAAGCCCGATGGCGAGGGCCGCCGAGCCGTCGGGGTATCGGCGCCGCGCACAGAATACCCCGACGGCTCGGCGGCCCTCGCCATCGGGCTTGGCGCCACGGCGGGTACACGAGCCAACTTCTCAAACTTCACCCCACCACCACCGCCTGCTCGGCGGCCTTGATGCTCACGCGATCGCCAGGCTCGAACCGGCAGCGGTAATCGGTGTGTACCGTGTAGGTCTCGCTTCCGATTTTCACGCGGAAGATCAGGTCGTGGCCCCGGAAGTCGCGGCTGACGATGTGGCCGATGCCCGGGCCCTCATGGCCGTTGAGCTGCTCGGCAATGCTCAGATGCTCAGGCCGGATGGAGACCATCACCTCGCCCGTCGCGGCGCGGTTGAGCCGGAGCAGGCCCACCGGCGAAGAGGCGACGCCATCCTGCGCCTGCACGCGCAGCAGGTTGGTTTTGCCCAGAAAACCGGCGACAAATGTCGTGGCGGGTTTCTCATAGACCTCCACCGGCGAGCCGATCTGTTCGATCCTGCCCTGGTTCATCACCGCCACGCGATCGCCGAAGCTCAGGGCCTCCTCCTGATCGTGCGTGACCAGGATCGCCGCCATTTTCTGTTCGTGAAGCAGCTTCCGCACTTCCTGTCTTGTCGCTTCGCGCAGGCCCGCATCGAGATTGCTGAACGGTTCATCGAGCAGGATGAGTTTGGGCGCCGGCGCCATGGAGCGCGCCAGCGCCACGCGCTGCTGCTGACCGCCGGAAAGCGTCTGCGGTTTGCGGTGGGCGAAGTCGGTCATGCCGACCATTTGCAGGGCTTCGAGGGCGCGGGCCTTGCGTGTGAACCACGAGCCGCGCAGGCCGTACATGGTGTTTTTCAGGACGGAGAGATGCGGGAAGAGGGCGTAGTCCTGGAAGACGAAACCGATGCCGCGTTTTTCAGGCCGCAGGTGGACAGGCTTGAGACCCGGCGCCCCGCCGCAGCCGGGCGTGACGGTGAGCAGGCGGTTGTCGATGACGATGTAGCCGTGGTCCGCGTTCTCGAAACCGGCGATCAGGCGCAGCGTGGTGGTCTTGCCGCAGCCGGATGGCCCCAGGAGCACGAGAATCTCGCCCTGCTCGACTTCGAAGCCGACATCATCCACCACCGGCGCACCCTCGGCGCCAAAGCGTTTGGTGAGGTGACGGATTCGGAGGAGGGAAGACATTTCAAATAAGTTCCGAGTTTCGAGTTCCGAGTTCCGAGTTTTGTGTTGCAAGTTCCAAGTTCCAGGTTTTATGGCCGTTCCCTTTTTTCAGTTGCAGGCTCCCGTTGCCTTTCAACTCGGAACTCGGAACTCGAAACCCGGAACTTATTTCCTTCCTTCCATCAGCAGCACGCCCACAAACGCCGCGGAGAAGATCAGGATCGCCAGCGCGTGCGGGGCGGCCTTGGCGAACTCGACATTCTCAGTGTAGCCCCACACGTTCTTGGCCAGCGTCTCAAAATTCGGCGGAGCCAGCAGCATCGTCAGCGGCAACTCCTTCATACATGATAGAAACACCAGGGCCAGGCTGACGATCAGCCCATGCCGAAGCACCGGCAGCGTCACCCGGAAAAACGTCTCCACCCGCCCCGCGCCCAGCGAGCGCGACGCCTCCTCCAGCCGCGGCCCCGCCAGGTACATGCTCGACCGCACCGGCCCCACCGCCTCGGCCAGAAAGTGAACCGTGTATGCAAACACCAGCAGCGGCAGCGTCTGATACGTCATGTGAAAAAACCAGTCAGGCACCCAGTCCGCCGTGCAAAGCATGATCAGACTCAGGGCAAAAGCCAGCGCGGGCGTGGCATAACCGATGAAGGGCAACCGTTCGAGCAGGAACGATCGCTTCGAGGGATAACGCGCCCGCATCGTCGCAATCGGTATCGCCAGCAGCGTCGCGAAAAATGCCGCCGGGATGCTGCCCTGCACCGACTTGCCCAGCGCCACCCAGACATCGCTGATGATCTTCGGATTCTCCAGCCGGCTGAACCAGTAGATCACCGTGCCGGCGGGCACGATCACGCTGATGAGCAGGATGATGGCGAACAGAAGAAAAGCGGGAACATGCCAGAATCCCAGGCGAAACAGCGCCTGCTTCCGCGCCACCCCGATGCCCGCGCGGTCCAGCCGTATCTTGCGAAGGAAGGCCATCTCGATGGCGATGAAGATGCAGGCCAGCCCCAGCAGCAGCATCGCCACCGGGGCGGTCTCCTGCGCGGTGGAGGTGTTGTACATCGTCCACAGTTGCCTGCTGAACGTGTCAAACCCCATCAGGCTGACCACGCCGAAGTCCGCCACCACATGCAGAATCACCAGCATCGCCCCGGCCAGAAACGCCGGCTGAAGCTGCGGTCGAATCACCGACCAGAGCACGCCGATGCGCCCGCGCCCCAGGCTGCGGGCCGCCTCTTCCAGCGAGGGGTCCAAATCCTGCATCGCCGCCCGCAGCGTCAGATACATGTAAGGCAGGTTGTAGGCCGTCAGCGCCAGCGCCGCCCCCCAGAAGCCTTTGGGTCTGCCGACTTTCCATCCGAAAAGATTCTGAAGCACGCTGTCATATTCGCCGCCGAGGCTCAGGAGCGCATAAGCCATCACATAACCGGGGATGGCGAGCGGGAGCACGCAGAGGATGGAAAACATCCGCCGTCCGATGAGCGTGGTGCGCACCGTCAGCCAGGCCAGGGGCAGCGCGAGCAGCGTGGTGGCCAGCAGCACCGCGCCCGAGAGCAGCATGGTGTTGGAGAGCAGCATCGCACTGCCCTTGTTCCAGACCTGGGGCAGTTCCTTCGCCTGAAGCGACTGAAACACCAGATAACCCAGCGGCAACAGCACCGCCGCCACGCTGCCCAAGGCGGGCAGCGTGAGATACCAGGGCGGTCGACGATGAGTCAGGGTGATGGTGGGCAATGGCGGAGTCGGGTGTCGGGTTCCGGGGGGAGGGTGACATGCGGTTATGCCGGCATCGCTCGGAGCAATGCGGACGCGCGATCATGGACATCATCCGGATCCAATCGGTCCACAGCAATCGGCCTGGCCCAGCGGCGGCCATGTCCGACCCAGTGTCGTGCGTGCAGGCACTCGCGGTATCGCCCAATGATGTTGTTGTCCATGATGTTCGTCTGTTTCAGCACGTCGAGAATTCCGTCCTCGTCGAAGTCGGGGCGGAGTTGCTTATTGGCGGAAAGTTTCTTGTGCCAGGCCTGATACGCACGGGACAATCGGTCCTTGAGTTTCTCGCGGATGCGACGAAAGTAGTCCAGAGTGATCGTTGCTTCCGCACTGGCGACGAGATTGAGCATGGTGAGCCGCTCGAGTTCCTGACGTTGTGAATCGTGGTAAGCGTCAACCTCGGCTTCGCGCATGAGAATGAACCGCGGCGCGACCGGCAAGCCGGTGCGAATGGCCTGCAAGACCGACGCGCGCTGATCGAGCAGCGCCTCGACCATGCCGCGGTACCATTCGCGGATATCGTCCAGCATCTGTCGCTCGGCAGTTTCGTAATCGGCGGGCGGGACGGGCATCTGTCAGTCCCGCATCACCCGTTGAAGCACCTCGGCGAGCGAGGTCTCGTTGAAGGGAACGACTTTGAGCGTCGGTTGCCGGGACTGCACCAAACTCCACCGGCCATCGGTCTGCACGATCAACGTATCCTCACCCCGATCGCCGAGCACGTCAACGCGACCGCCGGCGCCTGCGATGTTCCGTCCGCGCGGGGAGAAACGAACCTGCTCGTCGCCGATGAGAAGGATCAGGTCGTCAACTTTATACGTCCCGATGTAGTTCTCGCTCAGGTCTTTCGGACGCCGCTGCAACGTGACCGTCTTCTGTGCGATCGGTTCGGCGAGGATCACCTTGATCTGGTTGTAGAGGTCGTCCACTGCCGCGAGGTACTTGTTGCGGCGGTCATCCCAGTCGATGCCGCCAGCCCCCTCGGACTGCTTTTGCTTCCTCTGAAAAAGGTCGGCCAGATTTTGATTCATGGTTCGGCTCCGCGAACGATCATAGGGATTCCTGAATAACCTCACGTTCCAGCCGCTTGCGGCGTAGCAATCCCCTGGTTCACGGTACATCGGGGGTTATTCAGGATTCCCAACGATCATAGGCGATTTTCCGCGCGTCAGGCAATTTGTTCCACGATTTCAGCCAATAGGTCTCTCCATGCGAGCCTTTCCATCCGCATCATCAAAAAACACGATACCCGAAACCCGACACCCGATACCCGCCCCCTGCTCCCCTACAACAGCCCCAGTTCCTTGAGCAGTTTCACCGTGCCCGCCACATCCTGAAGCTGTTCGAGCTTCACCGACGGGGCCGCCTTGTGCAGGGCCTGGAGGTTCATCAGGTTGGATGCGGGCTTCACATCGGTCGTCACCGGATACTCGTTGACCTCGGCGGTGAAAAACTCCTGCGACGACCGCTTGAGCAGGTAGGCGATGAACTTCTGCGCCTGTTCCTGCTTCCTGCTGGACGCCAGCACCGCCGCGCCGGAGACGAACACCAGGTTGCCGATGTCGCCATCCTTGAAAAACGTCTGCGCCACCGGCAGACCGGGCTTCTCCTTCTTCATGCCCAGCAGGTAATAGTGATTGGGCAGGCCCAGGTCGATCTCCCCGGCCGCCAGTGCGGAAATGATCGGCGAGTTCTGCGGATAAACCCGGGGCTGATTGGCGATCATCCCCTTGAGCCAGGCGATGGTTTTCTCCTCGCCGAACTCCGAGCGCATCGCCGTCACAAACGCCTGGAACGAGGCATTGCCCGGCGCCCAGCCGATGCGCCCCTTCCACTTGGCATCCGTCAGTTCAAAGATCGACACCGGCAGTTCCGCCTCCTTCACCCGGCCAGGCGAATAAGCCAGCACCCGGGCCCGGCCGGAGGTGGCGACCCAACTGTGATCCGCGGTCTGAAAGTTCGGAGCAACGCCATCGAAAACCGACTTGGGAAGCTGTGCAAAAAACCTTCCCTTCGCCAGGGTCTCCAGCCCCCCCGCATCCTGGGCCCAGAAAACATCCGCAGGACTCCGCCGCCCTTCCTGATGCAGCGCCAGGGCAAGCTGAGGCGTGCTGCCATATTTCACCTGCACCTCGATGCCGGTGTCCTTGGTGAACTTCTCGATGATCGGATCGACCAGGCTCTTGGACCGCCCCGAATAAAGCGTGATCGAATCCGCAGCCCAGGCAACCTGAGCAACCAGCACCCCGACCAGAAGCGATGCGACCGCCGACCATTTCACCCAACGCCGGCCAATCCTATGGCTCTTCATGACCTGATCCTTTTCATTTCAATACCTGCCCGAAAAACCCCTCAGTCGGCCAACACTTGTCCAACACGAGGAGTATCTGGGGCACCCCCTGATGGTATTGAGAATTAGTCTCAGGTCAACCGGATGATCGCAAAAATTGCAGAGACTGTTGAAATTGGCAGGTGGGATTCCTGAATCCCCCCCCGCGTCCAAGCCGCTTGCGACTTCGCAATCCCCGGTTCGCGGCACATCGGGGGTTATTCAGAAGTCCCAGGTGAAATTGAAGCGACGAACGCACCGACACCGTTTGGCCAGCTTCGCCAACGCGGTGTCTGTGCGGCAACGGCGATCGAACAAGCGGTAACTTCCTCCATCAGGTCGCGGAGCGTTCGCAACGGCGGCAAGCCGCGCGTGATGCTTCGCAACATGCGCTGTTGGGGCCGGGGGAGGTCATGCCGGACAAAAAGGCGACGATGCTCGAACAGATCGGCGATCTTCTGTTGCAGCCGTCGGCGACGGCGAACGCTTGCCTGGCCGCTGTGGTCGTCGGTCGCCCGCGCCGTCCGGCGAAGGCTCATGCGCGATGAGTCTGACCGGATCGTGCTTGCGGGGCGGCGAGTCGCCCCGCGATGGAGAGATTGATGTGGCGTTTTGAGTATCACCACTTCCCTGATTATCCCGTGTGGACGATCAAATACCCGGATCATCAGTTTGCACCGGACCCCTTGTGCATCCATGGACACAATACATTCGTCCCATGCACCGCCTGTATCTCATTGAACATCGCCACCACCAGGCGTTCCCAATGGCGTCGATGGTTGACGTTTGATGGGTGCATGCACGGCCTTGATGCGTGTTGGCGGTGTCCCAGGTGTGAACTGAGCAGCGACGCGGAATTGAGCCGTTTTGACGATCTGGTGCATGGGCCGCGTCGGGTGCCGCAGCATGCGGAAATTATGTTGGTGGAAGCCGGAACGCTTGCCCTCGAATTGAGAAACCGCCAGCGTATTCTGTTTGGGAGAATGGCATGATGAATGCGGGCATTCCGGCGTCAAGCTCGGCGGGTGGGAAGCGGAGGCGGCCCGGAGCGACGGGGTTTGGTGCGGCCAATGGGGGGAGTGGGTCCCAGCTTGTTTCGACGATCAATGGCGTCGCTGTAATGCCATCCGAGCGAGGTTGCATGCCGCTGCGGACTGGCCCCACCCCCTGCCCAGGGGCGTGGAGTGGGTGTGGGAGGCCTTGGGCAACTCATGGAACGCCAGCGACGATGAGGAATGACCTCACTTTTTCTTCTTCTTGCCCTTCTTGTTCTTTGGGGGCCACTCCGGAGGCACCTTGTCGAAGCGGGCGTCGGTGACGCCAAGTTCGCGCTGCACTTCATCGAGCTTATGCGCGAACCGCATCATGGCCTCGACCGTGGTGAATTGCCGCTTGAGTTCGGTGAACACGGGAAGCCTGATGTAGGGGCCGTGCCGCTTCACCGGATAGCCGGTTTCCATGTGCAGGTATTTGCCGCGCGTGGTGCGGGAGGGCCTGCGGTTGCACAAGGCCTCGAAAGAACACGGCGGCGTAGTCGTAATAGGGGACGACCTTCTCCCGTTCCCGTTCCCGTTCCGGTCCCGCCACCGTGTGAATCTTCCTGGGGTTGTTTGACATGTTTGCGCGCCATGACAGGGTTAGCCAACTTGCCCATCTTGAATCGATGGCCCTAAGAAAACCCCGGACCTTCCGGGGTTTTCGGCTTTGGCAATGCCCCTGAAGGACTCCGAACACGTCAAAATCCCATGGGGAAATCGGGGGTCCGCAACCGAGGCGGTGCAAAATCCGGTGCGATCGTCGATCCGGGGTTGAACGAACTCATCGAAGCGTGGCCGATGCTCTCGCCTGGACAGCGGGCGGCGGTGGTTCTCATCGTTCGTTCGTCGGGAGGGCGCCATGAATGACCAACGGATGATCCTTTCCACCACTTCCATCGACCTTGACGGGTCGATGGCGGTTTCGCCTGGCGCCGCCGCCCGCCCGTCCGCGCCTGTTGCGTCCGGTCGCGGGGCAACGGTGATCGCGGACGGAACGCGGGGGCCGTGCGGCGGCTCCTCCCGGAAGCTGCCTTTCGCGGGCGGCGGGGTTGTCCCTAGACAACGGCAGAGCGCCGCCGCCCGCCCGTCCGCGCCTGTTGCGTCCGGTCGTGCGGCAACGGTGATCGCGGACGGAACGCGGGGGCCGTGCGATGGCGAAGCGGACGGCGGGCGATGTGCTGCGACGGCGGCGGTCATTGCCGGCAATGTTCCGCTCCAGGCGGACAAACGATGTGCGGTTCAGCCGGCGGCGGATGTATGCAGGCGGTCGCCGTGGTGCGTCGGCCTGTCAGGGGCACGAAGGCCATGCGTGTTCAAGGAATCGACTGGCGGTGCCTTCTCGTGCCTCCGGCGAGGCCGGACGGTGAACCAACAAAAAACCGCGTCGATGCCCTTCGCTTGGTGGCAGGGGCAGGGACGCGGTGAGTAACGAATCCTCAAAAGACTCTGCAATCCAGAAAGGACTCTGTGATGGATGATAAGCATGAAGCATCAAAAGAGCGAATCGACCGTTCACTTCGTGACAAGTGGACCTCCGCAAAAGCCTTGGCGGGTCACCCGGCCCTGTTCGATGCGGCGGCGGCCTGCGACGGCTTGCCGCCGAGCGTCCCCGAGCGATGCGGCAAGCCGTCGCAGGCCGTGCCGACCGCATCGGGTGAGGTTTCGGGTCGCCCCCCTTGGGTATTACGGGGGGCAAAGTCACAAGTGGCCGTGGGAATCGACTGGCTGACCATCACCGGCCCCAAGTCCGGGCTTGAGGAAGTGACCACGATGTTCGAGAAAACCTTCGGCCCGTGGGTGAGCAAGGGCGGCAAGGGATTCCAGCACGGCGGCAGCCGCGTGTTCGCCAACGGAGCCGTCATCGCGTTCGATGATGCCGACAAGGAACGCCCGATCATCCGCGTGGAACTCAACGGCAACGCGCTGGCATCCATCACGGGCGATGAGTCCGTGGAACTGCTGCGATGGCTGCTCATGGGTCGCAAGTGTACGCGCATCGATGTCCGGCTCGACTGGCAATGTCCCGATGGTGAGCGCATCGGATTGATCGACCTGGCGACGGCTTCGTGTCGCGGTGATGAACTGTGCAGGGCAAGACGATGGAAGCCGCATGAGGACATGAGCGGCACCGAGCGCGTGGGCCACGGACTCTACATCGGCAGACGCGGCAAGGACGGCAGCGGTCGCTACCTTCGCATCTACGACAAGGGGCTTGAGACGGGCGAACGTCCAACGGGCACGTGGGAACGCTACGAGGTCGAACACACGCAGGAGGTCGCCAATGCCCCGAGCGGCTCTTTGCCCTGCCCGCCGATCTCGTCCGCAGTCTCGACCCGTGGGAGCCGCACCCGTCGGCGCGGCTGAACGTCTCCGAACTCTTCCTGCGGATGACCCTGCTCCACGAGATCGGCCATCACCTGCTGCCCGCTCCCGCCGACGAGGACAACAGCAACTCGCAAACGCACCGCGTCGTGCTCTCGGAAGCCCTTGCGAACACCTTCTGCGATGCCTTGCTTGCGCCCGAAGAGCGCCCATGGTTGTTCGCCAAGGCCCGGCTCATGCAGCCCGCCGCCTACCTGGCGTATTTCGTCCCGTACATTCTCGCCAAGCTTGGATCGGCCTCCCGCTTCGGGGAGGCGTGGCGGAACATCGTCCGGCAGAGCATGCATCGGGAAGCGCTGCATGCGCGTCATTTCTTCCGTGAGCTTGAGATGATGGAGTTCGGAATGCACGGACACATCCCGCCCCTCGTGGCGTCCGCGGAAACGTATCTGGCTTTGTATGGGTTGTTCGGAACCTCGCGCGACTTTCCGCGGAGACATTTCCGGCATGTCCTCCGCGACCATAAACCGTGTGCGATCGGTGTCTTCGAGGAGTTCGAGATGCGTTGGGCCACCGAAGCGGGCCTGCTTCGCCTGCTCGAACATCCCGAACCGAGCGTGCAGGCGGAAGCCTTCCGCATGCTGGACAAGAAGGAGCCACGCGACGCCGCAACTGAGCAGGCACTCGTCCAATGGTGTGATGCCAACGTCAGGTCCAAGCACCAGCAAGCGGCGCAACGCGCCTGGGAGAGCCCCTTCACCGACCGCGAGGAAGAACGCCTCGACCGGTATCGCGCCGTGGCCGCCGGTCCGCATGAAGAGATCGTCGCCGAGTTGCCCACAAGAGTTCACGGCCATTGTTTGCCGGAGGACGCTCGGTCAATCATTGAGCCATTGCTGGAAGACAGCCGGTTCTCCGTGCGGCTTGCAGCCGTGCGGGAGATGTCCGCACTTCTCTACGATGCGGGTGATGTTCCGGCGCTCCAGACATTGTTCTTGAAGAACCACTGCGATGGGTGGTCCCCGCTATGGGATGATCCACAAGTGAATGCCGCAGAGATGCCGGAAGAGTTGCTTTTTCTGCTTAGCGTGTGGGATCACCCCAAGTGTAAAACAACTAAATGGACTGCCGGGTTTCTATTCGGGCTTGTAGAGAAACGCGTTGCAGCCTTCTACAGAATGAAGGATCGGGACTATTGGAAGTATTCCACAGCCAACCGGCCTCAAATGGCGGGCAACGCGAAGAAGCACACGGAACGGATTGTGACCGAAGCCCGCGACCTCCTTCTGAATGGCAATTCGGTGGCATGGCCCAACGATTGGACGAAGGTGCTGGGCGTTCTTTGCGATGTCTCACGAATAGATAACTTTGACAAAGCGACGGTCGTATCCAAGGCTCATGACCTGTTACTGGGAGAAGGTTCGGTAGTATGGCCCAGCAATTGGAAGGATACCAGTTCTTTGTTACACAAAGTATTGGCTAACAAAGGTGCTTTCAAGTCGCTATTGCCAGAACTCGTCGCTCGTGGTTTTCGGGACTTGAAGTTGCGAGAAAATCGCAACCAACTTGCGCGCGACCTGCTCTTTAGCACAGTGAGGGGAACGGATGATCCGTATGAGCCGTTAGACCTTATCCCCTTTTCCGCGCTTAAGTAATAAGTAATCGCCTTTTCCCGCCTTTCCCGCCTTCCCTTTCCAAAGGCGTAACGGAAGGGGAAAAGGGGACAGAGCGGCGAATAATGGACCTGTCTTTTTTTGCGTCCGAGAGAACAGACCCATGTCAAGAGCTCCTTTGAAATCTTTTTCTCATGATGTGCGGAAACATGTCGCCACTCCCGGTCAAAACATCTCGCGTCACTTCTTGAGTTTGAGCCTGTGCGCCACCCCGATGCGTTCCGCTTCGGCGAGATGTTTCCGATCAAACTGACTTTCCGATTCGCGCAACCGTTCGGCCAGTTGCTCAATCTGATCCTGCTCTCCGGCCCTCAACGCCTTGTCCATGAGCACGATCAGCGCGGGCCCGTGAGGCGGGTGTCGCCGGATCAGGTCTTGCGCCGCATCGTCCGCCATCGACAGGTCGCCGCAATCGAAGGCGTAGTCGATCAACGCCTCGGCGCCGACCTCGGCCAGAGTCGGAAAGTTCGTGAGCATGTGTTTCCACTGCGACCGCATCACCCGCAGGCCCACGTCGGGCCGGCCCATTCGGAGATAAAGCCTGGCGGCGACCGGGTACTGGTTGGTGGCATAACTGTTCTTCGATCGCAGTTCGATGAGCCGCGCGAGCGCGAGCAGCGCCGCGCCATGATCCTCCTTCTCACGTGCGTCGGCGTACTGTTGCGCGTGAAGCTTGATGCCTTCGTCGATGGTGTCGAACCGCTGGTACGCGCGGAGACGTCCGGTCATGTCTTCGCCGGTCACCCGTTTCACGGCATCGTAGTAGTCGGTCGGCCGAACTCGTCCCCGTTCCGTCAGCTCGCGCATGATCTTCTTCACGATGCCTTCGCCGTGCGCGTCGATGAGACGCCGAGCCTCGACGAATGAGAAGGCGTAACGGGCGCTGGTGATCTCCCGTTCCCTGTCGATCGGATTATCCATGCCGCCCGCCGCATCATTCAGGCCGACGGGGCTCATCAGCCAGTGGGCCAGATTGATGTCTTGTTTCAAGTGTTCGTACTCGGACGGGTCCAGCCCCTTTTCAAGTCCGGCCAGTTCGTCGCGGTCCCCCAGCCGCCGGATCACGAGCTCGGTCACGGCATTGGCGAAGCCGTCGCTGAACCAGCGGATATCGACTCCGCCCTGCAACTCGACCATCTGCAAGGTGATGGCAAACTCGACCGTCTCATGAATCGCCAGGGAGAGATGGATGATCGAGCATGATTTTCCCAACGGGAAACGGATGCGTCTACGTCTGGGCAAAACGTCTGAGAAGATCGCGGTTTCCGTGGCGATTCGCATCGATCATCTTGTATCAGCGATGCAGATGAAAGCGCCAATCGATCCTGATTCAGCCAGGTGGCTTGCGAACATCGACGACGCAATGCACGAGCGACTTGCCTACTTCGGTCTTGTGCGGCCTCGTGTGACGCTGCAGCTCAAGCCGTGGCTCACTCAGTACCTCGCCAGTCGAGCCGGCCACTTGAAGCCGGGCAGTATGTGCAAGCTTGAACAGACGCGGGACAAGCTCATCGCGTTCTTCGCAGAAGACAAACAACTGCGGACCATCACGCCCAGCGATGCTCAAGACTGGCGTACCTGGCTCAAGTCACAAAAGCTCAGCGAAGCGACCATCAAAACGCACTGCGGCAACGCGAAGACGATCATGAACGCGGCGGTTGATCTGGAAGCGATTGAGCGCGATCCATTCAACAAGCTGGCATCAGGTGCGACGGCTCGCAAGCATCCCGCCCACGTGTCGCCCGGCGATCTTGAGCGGATCATTGATGCCAGTCCTACCACCGTGTGGAAGCTTCAGTTTGCGGTGGCTGGATACCTGGGACTTCGCATCTTCTCGGAGTCGGAGCGGCTCACCTGGGATTGTGTCGATGTCGAGCGATCGTGGCTGCGCGTGGAGAGTCCCAAGACGGAGCGGCATGTTGGCGGTGAGTCCAGAATCGTGCCGATTCCTCCGCGCGTGATGGATTTGATTTTGCGTCGGTATGATGAAATGGCAGAGGATGAGCGTACGCTGATCCCGATCAAGGAGAACGGCGGATCGCGTCGCAAGGCACGAATGATCATCAAGGCTGCCAAGGTTCAGCCGTGGGCAAACCTGTGGCAAACGCTACGGGCCAGCAGTGAGCGAAACATGTTGAACGCTGGAATGCCTGATTACGCTGCTGCCATTTTTCATGGCCATTCGCTGCTCACAAGCCGCAAGCACTACGCGAACATGGTGCCCGATGAGATCTTCGCGAGGGTATCAAACGGTGTCAAAAAAGCGGGGGGGGAATCCGGGGGGGAAGGCCCCTTCAAACGCTGGAAATGAGGGTTCGTCTGAGGAAACGCGAGGAACGCATAAAACGAAAAAACCGCGTGATTCGCAGGCATTTCCTGCAAAACACGCGGTTTCTGTCAAGGGTGGGCGAGGGGACTTGAACCCCCGACCCTCGGGATCACAACCCGATGCTCTAACCAACTGAGCTACGCCCACCGTGCGCAATCGTTCCGGTGAACCGGACCGGGAAATTTAGATCGGTTGGGCCTGCGAGTCAAATGGCGGGGGTGATTTGCGCGGGAGTGAAGCGGGTGAACACCGCCATTTTTCGTTGCTACGCCGCAAGCGGCGGAATGCAATCACATCCATAACGCTCACCGGCCCAGCACGTAGGCGAAGATCAAGGGGGCGACGATGGTGGCGTCGGAGTTGATGGCGAACTTGGGGGTGTCTTCGTCGAGTTTGCCCCAGGTGATTTTTTCGGTGGGGTTGGCGCCGGAGTAGGAGCCGTAGGATTCGTTGGTGTCGGTGATCTGGCAGAAGTAGGACCAGAAAGGCACATTGATTTCCATGTCCTGCTGGAGCATGGGGACGACGCAGATGGGGAAGTCGCCGGCGATGCCGCCGCCGATCTGGAAGAAGCCGACGCCGGTCTTGCCGCAGTTTTTCCGGTACCAGTCGGAGAAGAACATCATCTGCTCGATGCCGCTCTTCATGGTGGAGGGGTTCAGTTCGCCGCGCAGGCAGTAGCCGGTGAAGATGTTGCCGAGGGTGGAGTCCTCGTAGCCGGGGGTGATGATGGGAATGTTTTTCTTCGCGGCGGCGAGCACCCACGAGTTCTTCGGATCGATCTGATAATACTGTTTGAGCACGCCGGAGCGCACGAGGTCGTAGAAGAATTCGTAAGGCAGTTTGCGCCCGCCCTTCTTTTCAGCGGTGTCCCAGATTTTGTGGATGTGTTTTTCGATGCGACGGATCGCTTCGCCTTCGGGGATGCAGGTGTCGGTCACGCGGTTGAGATGCTGATCGAGCAGCCTGCGCTCATCGGCGGGCGTCAGGTCGCGGTAGTGGGGGATGCGGACGTAGTGATCGTGGGCGACGAGGTTGAAGATGTCCTCCTCGAGATTGTTCGCGGAGCAGGAGATCGCGTGAATCTTGTCCTGGCGGATCATCTCGGCGAGCGTCAGGCCCAGTTCGGCGGTGCTCATCGCGCCGCCCATCGCCAGGAGCATTTTCCTGCCGCCGTTGATGTGGGTGCGCCAGCCCTCGGCGGCATCGACCACGGTGGCGGCGTTGAAGTGGCGGTAGTTGTGCCTGAGAAACCTGGAGATCGGGCCGCCCTTGAACGGCACCGGTTTGCCGCTGGATTTCTTCGATGTTTTGGTGCTCTTGGCCATGACGATCGCTTTCAGATGAATTGGCGTAGTGCTTCGCACCGCCAAAAGGCGTGCGAAGCGCGACATGATAGTGAATTGCGGCGGGAATGTTGTGAAACAGGGATCGAGGGAGGATCAGGGCAATCGCCAAGGCCGGCGCATTGTGAGCCGTTCGCCTTGGCGAACGAAGTGTTTGATGGCTGAGTTCGGAATAAGAGCCGCGACTCAACGAGTCGCGGACGTCACCGGCGTAAAGGGGGCGTGATTCTGCGCGGTTGATCCCGCGGCGCGATCGATCAGCGGCAGTGACCGGGCGCTTTCGAGGCCGTGCATCACCGCGCGATTTTCCCTCCATCAGGTTGTTCGCGTCCGCGACGTGTTACGTCGCGGCTAGTCTTGCCGTCTCTTCGTAGCCGCGGCCGCCGGTGCAGCCGCCCACGGCGGTCACGCAGCACGCCCCTGCCGCGGCGCCCAGCCGCCCCGCCTTGGCGAGCGGCAGACCCTTAAGCAGGCCGGTGAGCAGGCCGGCGTAAAAGCTGTCGCCTGCGCCGGTGGTGTCGATGACCGGACCGGGCGGTGTGACGATGGGAACCTCGACATATTCACCGGCCCTCTCGCTGAGCATCACGCCCTGTCTGCCGAGTTTGACGCCGACGATGCCCGGCGCGCCGCAGTCGCGGTAGGCTGCGATGATTTTGCGCGGGTCTTCACAGCCGGTCTGGTGCGAAGCCTCGGCGAAGGAAGGCACATAGACATCCAGATGCGGCAGCACCTCGGCAAGCGGATTCATCGTGCCGCCCTGCCCGGCCGCATCGAGCGCGGTCTTGCAGCCGCGCGAACGAACCTCCCTGAAGACCTGGGCCATGTCCGCTTCAAGGTTGGGCATGAGACTGTAATAGCCCACGAGCAACATCCGGCTGCGGCTGATCGCATCCATGTTCGCCGCGAAGGCTTTCGCGTCGAGCAGCTTCGGTGCGCCGACACAGTGAAGAAAGCTGCGCTCGCCGGTGGCGTCGATGGCGACGACGGTGGTGCTGGTCGCGCCGGTCGGGTGGGTGAGCAGCAGCGAATCATCGACGCCTTCGGACTTGTAGAGATTGCGGACCACCGGTCCCCAGCCGTCGTCACCGACGTAGGAGAACGCGCCGATCTTCATGCCCATGCGGGCCATGGTGATGCCGGAGTTGGAGACGATGCCGCCGGCGGTGAGTTCCACCGGATCGACCAGATGCAGCACGCCCGCGCCGATGGGCTGCGACAAGCTGACGGGCTTGCAGAGCAGATCGACGACACAGGAACCGCAGACGATGCAATCGAAGGATGCAGGCATGGCAGGGCCGTTTAATTCCCGGGTTACGTGCGGGATGAAATCACAAATCGCAATGACCAAATCTCAAACAAGCTCCAATTCCAAAGGAAAAAGGCGAAAATCATGCGCGATCCGATTTCCTTGTTTTTTCCATTTCCGCATTTTGGAGCTTGTTTGGAACTTGAGCTTTGTCATTTGGAGTTTTCCAACGAAGGCGTCGGGGGGCTGGGGCGGAGTCTTCGACGCCCCGGCCCAGATGTACGAAGCAAGGTGAAGCAACTGAAGACTGAATGCTGAATGCTGAAGGCTGAATGCTGAAGGCTGAATGCTGAAGGCTGAATACTGAATACTGAATACTGAATACTGAATGCTGAATGCTGAAGGTCGCCGGGCCGGGGCTTCGCGGACTCAGCCCCAGCCACCCGGATTCAAACTGAGTCACTACCCGTTCATCATCCCCGACCAGGGCCGGGGCCATATGTCTCAAGGCTGCTTTTTCGCCGGTTCGGGGTCCGAGAGCGGCTGGATGAACCAGCCGGTTTCGGAGGTCACGCGCCCCGGCAGCGGCGGGAGGTCCTTGCCGGTGATGCGGATGATGGACCAGCGGCAGGCGCCGCCGACGTGGCGGCTGGTGCGTTCGAGTTCGTAGAACACCTCGAGTCCCTTGAGGCCGCCGGTCGCCTTCATGCGGCCAAGCGAAATCGCGGACATGCGGCGCACGCCCAGCAGTTCGGGATCGTTCGGATTCAGGTCGGACAAACGGGCGACGAATTCCCTGGTGAAGCGGTCATCCGCCTTGTCTTCATGAAGCAGGCCGATGGACCAGATGGACGCCGAACGCGCCTCGGTCCAGAAGCCTGATTTCTTGGGGACGAACCGTTCCATCACTTTCTGCGCGGGCATGTGGCGGGCCCGGCCAAGAAGCTGAAGAAGCTGAGCCAGTTCACGATCCTTGCCGGCGTTGATCACGAAGGGCAGATGGGTCTGCTCCAGGGCGGCCTTCATGCCCGCCAGCCAGGCGTCGGCTTCACGATGGGTGTGGGCGGTGATGGCGTCGAGCAGCGGTTTGTCCGTCAGCCCGATGCGGCGCAGGGCGATGATGCAGGCCATGCGCACCTCCCCTCGCCTGTGCGGCAGCAGTTCGACGAGCCGGGGGGCGGCCTCCTCATGATCCACCAACCCCAGCACCACCGCGGCCTGTTCGAGCGCCCGCCACGAGTTGCCTTGCAGATGCTTCACGGCATGGCTGCGCACCAGCGGCGAGAGCGCCGCGTCCTTGTCGAACTCGACCATGCGATCACGGACGAAGCAGCGGACCTGCGGGCTCAGGTCGTCGAGCGAAGGCGCGAGGGTGTTGATGGCTTCGCCGCCGCCGCGCAGGGCGATGGCCTTGGCGCCGATGAGACGGAGCGCGGCATCCTCATGGCGCAGCAGGTTCGCCGCCATCGGCCAGATGAGCTGCGGCTTGAGAGTCAGCAGCCGCTCCAGCGCGAAGGCGGCCACGGAAGGCTCTCCATCGCCGGCGAGTTTGTGCAGGACCTCGACGGCTGCGTCATCCTTGTGCGACTGCATGAGCGAGACCGCAACCAGACGATCGATCAGCGATCCGCCCAGGAGCGGCTGAACATCCCCGGCAAGACCGACATCGCGCAAGGCGGCGGCGGCGCGGGCGGCATGAAGGCGCATCGACTGCGGCTCGTACCCGCGGTTGAGCGCGATCCCGGTGAGCAGATCGGCGGCGGAGGCGTGGCCGGAGACGCCCAACGCGGTGATGGCGGAGGAGCGCACGCGGGGCGAGGTGGCCGGGTCGGTGGCGCGCCTGATCCATGCGTTCATGGCGTTGGGGTGCTTCCACCTGGCCAGGGCCGGATCGGTGAGCAGGACGAACTCGATGCCGGCGGTGCGCTGCGACTGATCGATGGTGCCGCCGCGGATCACACCGCTGGCGGCGCCGATTTCGTTGTGCCTGAAAATGCTGTCGGCGGCCGCTTTCGCATCGAGTTGAATCAGCGTCCTGCCTGCGGCGAGAATCATCGCGGGATGGGCGTCCTGGGCGTTCATCTGCCTCAGCAGCAGGTCGGCGAAGGGTTCGAGATCCTTCATGCCTTTTTCCGAAGCGATGCCGATTTCGTAGGCGGCGCGACGGCGGGTTTCGACATCGGGCCGCGCCAGCGATGCACGCCAGATGTCCTTGAGTCGGACATCGTGCACGTAAATCAGCGGAATCTCCGGCAGGTAGGGATCGTCGTACATCGGCCAGTCGATGCTCGCCGCGCGATCGGCGGGCGAGGTTTCATCCATCGCCGCGGAAAGGGGCAGCGGCAGCAGCAGCGGCAGGAGCAGGAGCAGGAGCGGCGGCAGCGGCTGTGTGTGAGCGTTTGGATGTGTCGGCGAGGTTCGCATGATGGTTGGGATCATTGCGGCCGGGTGAGGACGCGGGTTTGTCGAATCAGGGCGACCAGACAGATGGCGCAGCCGATGAGCATGACGTAACGATTGGCCGAGGCAACGGAAGGATAGGTCGTGAACATCGGCGCCCTGATCTGGGTGAGCACCGCGGCAAGGGGGTTGACGGTGAGCACCGACTCCACCGTTGAATGGGAGAACGGGGCATCCTCGGCAAATCGCACCAGCATCGTGCCGACGCAGAGCACGCCGAGCACCGCGTAGGAGAGGGCCGTGGCGGTGGAGGTTTTGCTTGCATGGGCGCTGATCGCCGCGCTGAGCAGCACGGCGAAAAGGCCCATCAGCAGCAGCGACAACTGCACGCCGATCACCGCGTCGGTGTGGGTGGAAGTGGTGAAGATGTTCGCCACCTGCGCGGGCCAGTCGAACAGTGAAGATGCCTCGGTGTTGCTCGAACCCTGCGAACCCAGGAAGATGATGACGAAATACCCCGGCAATGTGGCGACGAGCAGGAGCAGCAGCGTGATGAACACGCTCATGAGCTTGCCGGTGACGATTTGCAAGGCCGACAAAGGCGTCACCTGAAGCAGCGCCCAGCCGCCGCTCTCGCGCTCGGAGCTGATCAGGCCGGCCGCGAGCGCGGGCGTCGCCAGCAGAAGCAGACTGAACTGAAGGAGCACGAGAATCGGCATGACCGCCTCGATGCGGCCATCGGTCTTTTCCGTCGATGCGAACATCAGCCCCAGCGAAAGCACCACACACACCGCCCCCAGTCGCATCAGCCAGTGCAGCCGGCCGAAGCGTCGGGTGCGAAACTCCTTGACCATGACCGGGTTCGCCAGCGGGCCGATCATGCCGCTGCGACGATTCGGATCGAAGAACCACATGAACATGAATCGGCGATAAGCCTTGACCTTGGTCGATTGCTCATCGGTGACGCGGCCCGCATCGCGCGGCTGATCGAGCATGCCCGGACGAAGGCGACGTGCGGTGAGCCAGAGGAAGATGATGCCGGAGATGATGGCGACGATTGCAAAACGCCAGGCCGCCCCGCCGCTGTCCGCACCCGATGCGCCGAGCACCGCATCATCACGAAGGATGGCGGTCATGGCCGGCGCGGGCGAAAAAAAACGGCTGATCCATGTGACGATGAGGATCACATAGAGAATGATGGAGAACACCCCTGAAGCGACGCCATGCGGCAGCCATGCGAACTTCTGGTTGTCCGCCCACTGCTGCACATTGCCCAGATACTCGATGAACGCAATCGGCCCAAACGGCATCGGCTGATCGCTGGGAACGAACTCATTAAGAATCAGCGGCAGAACCGCCAGCGAGAGGATCACGCCGAACGTCACTCGCAGCGCCGAATCCATGCTGCCCGCCCTGCTGCTGATGTAGAGCGCGATCGTGCCGTATTGGAGCGCCACGAGCGAAAGAATCAGATAGACGCTCATCACCTGCGTCACATCCACGCCGCCCATCGTGAACGCGGCGGCGGCGGCGGGAAGCGTGAGCAGAAGAAGAAGAAGAATGAAGCCCATCGAGCCGACGAGCTTGCCGATCAGGATCGACCACGGACTCATCGGCGAATTCAGAAGCAGCGCGAGCGTGCCCCGCTGCTTTTCGCGGACGATGCTGGACGCGGGAAAGACCGGCGCGAGCAGAACGATCATCACCATCAGGCCGTAACCGAAGATTCGCAGCACCGCCTTGGCCTGCTGGCCGCTGGTGTTGACCAGGGCTTCGCTGGGCCAGCGGATGACGATGAGCATCGAGAGGATGCCGACCACCGCCACCTGCCAGGCCAGGGCCTTGCGGGTGCGAAGCATGCCGATGAGTTCGCGGGTGATGATCGGGTTCGTAAACAAGCGATAAGTTCCGAGTTTCGAGTTCCGAGTCGAAGAACAGGAAAACTATGCCTTCACTGCTCCTGCTCCTGCCGCTGCTCCTGCTCCTGCCTGCCGGGTCACTGAGAGGAACGCATCCTCCAGATCCATCGGCACCTCGTGGAACTGCCCCACGAGCAGGCCTCGCTGGAGCGCCTTGCCGATGACGCCGGCCATGATTTCATCGGTGATGCTTGTCGCCAGCCGGATTTCGGATTCCTGTTCGCTGACGGTCACTTCCGATTCATCGCTGAGCAGTTCGCGGAGCAGTTGCGCCATCGGCTCGACCTGTTCGCGCCTGACCATGACGATCTGCATGAAGCGGCGCTGCCGGACTTTTCGCAGGATGTCATCGAGGGTGCCGAAGGCGCGAAGCCTGCCGTGGGTGATGATGGCGACGACGTTGCAGATGCGCGAAAGCTCCGGGAGGATGTGGCTGGTGACGATGAGCGTCTTGCCCATGTCGGCCAGCCTGAGCAGAATCTGCCGCATCTCGATGCGGGCCTGCGGATCCAGGCCGTTGGCCGGCTCATCGAGGATGAGCACCTGCGGATCGTGAAGCAGCGTGCGGGCGATGGCGACGCGCTGCTTCATGCCGTGCGAAAGGCTTTCGACGTAGCGATCCTTCATGTAGGTGGCGCCGGCGATGTCCATCACCTCATCGATGCGGATGCGCCGGTTGTTGCGGGGAATCCTGAAGGCTGCGCCGAAGAAGTCGAGATACTCATGCACGCGCATGTTGTCGTAGGCGCCGAAGGTGTCGGGCATGTAGCCGATGCGCTGCTTGAGCGTCTGCACATCCCTGGAGCAGTCGCAGCCGGCGACGATGGCGCTGCCGGAGGTGGGTTTGGCGAGACCGACGAGAATCTTGATCGTCGTGGTCTTGCCTGCGCCGTTGGGTCCGATGAAGCCGAGAATCTCGCCGCGGTTGAGCTGAATGGACAGGTCATCGAGCGCGACGAACTCGCCGTACTTCTTGGTGAGGTTGCGAATCTGAACGACTGGCTGATCGGACATTGGGAACTCCATTGGGTCATGCCGCCCGCATCCCGAACCCCCCGGACCCGGACCCGGCACCCGGCACCCGGACCGGGAACACTCATTCCTTAACGCGCGCCAACCGTGCCCTTGACTTCGAGGCTCACCGACCGAACCTGCCAGAGCGTGCGGTCCGCCGCATTCATGTGCCGCACGCGGACGATCACCAGCAGGTCGCCATCCGCACTCACCGCCAGATCACCCGCGGGCAGGTCCAGTTCGATCAGTCCTTCAGGCGATTGCCGCGTCAGCAATGGGACCGCCGTCCCCTGGCGATCGACGAGCACCTCCACCGTGGTGCCGGGCCCGCTGATGTCAAGCCGGAACCGCGCCGCCTCCGCCTTGAAAGGCAGCAGTTCGCGCGGCAGGCGAAAGGCCAGCGGCAGGGCGCCCGGACCGCTGGAGGAATTCCACGTCCGCTGATCCTCCACGTAAACCGCGGGCGTGGGGCCATAGCGGCCGCGCACGATGCGATAGGGAAGAAACGCCGATGGAATCGAGACCTTCGTTCCCGCCGCCGGTGGCTCGATCGTGATCGGGATCGAAATCAACGCGCTGCCCATCTGCTGTTTGGCCTTGGGCAGTTCAAAACCCATCGGCAGCGCATCGGCCCAGGCCAGCAGCGTCGGCCTCTCCGGGAACGGCAGCGACCGCTGTCGCCCGCCGCCGGTGGTGAGCGCTTTGCCCGGCGATGCAGGCCCCTTCACCGGCGACTCCTGCCCGCCCATCAACATGCGAAGCACATCCTGCCTGCGGCGCTGCGCATCATCGATCACGCCCGCCGCGACGAACTGCCCCGGCGGCAGCGCATCACCCTGGCCGGCGATGAGCGTGCCATCGCCGCCCTGCCGCGTCGCCAGCACCCCGTGCGGCGTGGCGATGAGCACGTTCGACATCGCGCCCAGCTCACCGGTGAGCACGCGCATCACGACGCCATCCTCCGTGAAGGAAAGCGTGGCCTGCACCGGCAGCTTCAAGGGTGTGACATGCTCGAACGTGGCGCGGGTGTTCGCGCCGCTGAGCATGCCGATGTTTTCCCAGTGCCAGCGGTCGAAATCGGTCCAGACCATCCGCACCTTGCGGGTCAGGTTCTCCGAAAGTTCCGCCGGCAGAATGAGGCCGCCGGCGCGGGCGCCCAGCGTGACATCCGCGCCGCCGGAGCCGTCGTTGTAGATGGTGATCAATCCGCTGCTGCCGGCCTGCTGCTGATCGGAGGCGATCTGCACGAACTGCGCCTGGGCCACGGTCATGGGCACGGAACTGCGGTTGGCCTGGCCCACGACCATGAGGATGATGGTGACGCTCAGCGCCATCGTCATGCCGATCAGCGCCAGCCGCTCCAGTTGATCCAGACGCCACAGCCACAGGCCCACGCCCAGAAGCGCCATCGTGAACGTCGCCAGCACCCACATCACCGTGCCCCGGCTGACAATCGAGTAGCCGATCTGCTCGCCCAGGTACGAATCGAACGACGCCGGCGCCAGCACCTGCTCCCGGCGATCCTGATGAAACCAGTCGGCGAGATCGCGCAGCGGACGATGGGCGATGTGCCCCTGCATCATCATCCGCCGCCCCTTGTTGTCCTTCGCTTCGCTGCCATCCACGTTGACCTGCGGAACCAGGCGCGGCTCCATCCACCCGCGCGATCCGACGGTGGTGAGCATCAGCCAGCCTTTGCCCACCGGCTTGCGCATCGAGGCGGGCCAGCCGCCGACGGTGTGAACCACTTCGAAATCGCGCTGCAACACGCGCACGAAATCGACCGGCTTCTCATGATCCCGGCTGACCGTCGCATCCGTCGCGCCGCTGGAACGCACCGCATCAAGCAGATCGGTCACCACCTCGCCGGGCACCGCGCCGCTGATCCGCAGCGCCACCGGCGTCGCATCGCGGCGGTCCTCGCGCTCCACCAATTGTTGAAGCCTGTTGCGAAACGCATCGAGCGACCTCTTCCGCGCCGTTTCCTCGTGCGCAAGCGTCGCTATTTTTTGGCCGTTCAGCGACAGTTCGAGTTCATCATTCAATGCGATCAGATGGTCGGGCTTGACCGCCGCGCCCGCCTGCTCCACCTTCACCGTGGAAAGGGGAACGCGGTCCACCGGTTCGATCGACCATGTTTCACCGAGCAGTTGCGACATGACGTGATGATCGACCTGATCGACCATCACCCAGAGTTTGCCGCCTGAGAGCAGCCACTGTCGCAGGGCCTGCGTCTGCGCCGAGTCCAGCGCCAGCTCGCGCTTGGCGATGACCAGCCCGCTCATGCCCTGCCAGCCGGCGACCATCGTGGGCAGCGATCGTTCGTTGAGGTACGCCAGCCGCTGGCTGTATTCGACGGCCCGTCGCATCGCCAGGGCCGCGCTGATCTGGTCGTCATCCTCATCATCGGAGTCGGCGAGCATGCCGGTGATCCAGCGATCCCGCGCCGCGGTGAGCATCCCCTGCGCCTGCCCCAGTTCCACATCCTTGCCATCGGTGCGGTCGAACAACTGCTGCCTCAGAGGCAGGGAGACGGCCCGAAACTCCTCGACCTCAAACGCATTGGTGCGGATGGGCAGCCAGATGCTGCGCCGGCAGTCGGCCGGGACCCAGACCTCGGCGGCGAATTGAAGGGTCGGCGTGTCGTCAAAATTGAAGGTGACCAGCAGATGCCTGTCCGTGGAAGTGGGATTGCGAATCGAGGTGGCGGCCACCCCCCAGGCCGCCGGCGGATACTGCCCGATCCCCGCCGCCCCGCCGACGCCCGCCAGCGCGGGCTTCTCATCCTGCGCCGCCGCCGGCGAAAGCATCAGCAGACAGAGCATCGGCAGCATCAATCCAAGCGACTTCGGATTCATAAGCGAACGCTCCTGCACAACAGGCCGGGGAGTTTCGGATCATACCGAAATTCATCCGGTGCGACAGGAGGGGTTCATTCGGGTGTGTCCATCTTTTGTGGCAAGAGATTATTCCGGGTGGCTGGGGCTGAGTCCGCGAAGCCCCGGCCCGGACGCGCAGAGCATGTGAAAACAAGAACGCGGAGTAACTCGTGACTGCAAGGTGCAACGGGCCGGGGCTTGCGCAGAGCCTTGTATCTTACAAATGTGTCTGATCGGCGTCCCCCCGC
>CAZYPK010000001.1:0-89514 GCA_964649195.1 uncultured Phycisphaeraceae bacterium | reverse complement strand
GTTTGCGAAGCCCGTCCGCGGGCTGAAGCAAACGAAATTCGCGCGGCCGGCGATCGTGGTCATCCTGATCGTTCACCTGCCGCGCGAGTTTCGTTTGCTCAGGCCCCCAAAGCGGGGCCGTCGCAAACGAATCGGCTCGGCGGGAGCCTCGCCCTCCCAGCGGGAGCCTCGCCCTCCCGGCCGGAGCCTCGCCCTCCCAGCCGGACGCTCCCGCTCTCCCGTCATATGCTTTTGCCCTGCTCAAGTTCCAATGATACTTGACACCCACGATGTTTTCGTGCTACGATTTCCGATCTTCCGATAAGTCACCGGAAGCGGCGACATTCCCGCCCAGGCGATATTTCCGGGTCAAAAAGGTCAAGCCTTGACCGCTCCGGTTTCGATAGGGATTCAGACTCACCATGAGACGCTTACACGTCACATTTTCCCCCAGGGGGTGCAACGCCCCAATGCACCGCCGATCCACCGGCCCTGAAGACTTGGCAGTCATGGGACCAGGTGTGATCGGCCCGGCGATCGTCCGCTAGTCCCCCGCTGGCGTGTTCGCTCGATCCCCCGCCGACCCCACTCCTTCATTTTCCCGCCCCGGCTTTCCATTCCCCCCTTTTTCCAAGCTCTCTTTATCAAGAGGACCAGTCATGGCCCAACAGGATTTAACCCGCAATATCGGCATCTGCGCCCACATCGACGCAGGCAAGACCACCGTCACCGAACGCATCCTTTTCTACACCGGCAAGAACTACAAACTCGGCGAAGTCCACGACGGCACCGCCACCATGGACTTCCTCCAGGAAGAACAGGAACGCGGCATCACCATCCAGTCCGCCGCCACCACCTGCCCCTGGTCCAAGGACGGCAGGGACTACACGATCAACCTGATCGACACCCCCGGCCACGTCGATTTCACCATCGAAGTCGAACGCTCCCTGCGCGTGCTCGACGGCGCCGTGGTCGTGTTCGACGGCAAAGAAGGCGTCGAAGCCCAGTCCGAAACCGTCTGGCGCCAGGCGGAGCGCTACAAGGTGCCCCGCATCTGCTTCATCAACAAGATGGACAAGACCGGCGCCGACTGGTTCTTCAGCTTCGACTCCATCGGCGAACGCCTGGGCGCCAACGCCATCGCGGTGCAGTTGCCCATCGGCAAGGGCGATGACCTTAAAGGCATCGTCAACCTGGTCAACATGAAGGCTTACTACTTCTCCGAAGATTCGCTGGGCGCGAAGGTCGAGGAAAAAGAAATTCCCGAGGACATGGCCGAGCTTTGCAACAAGTGGCGCAAGGAAATGCTGGAGAAGTCCGCCGAGTTCGATGACGCCATGATGGAAAAGTACCTGAACGACGAGCCGATCTCGGAGGCTGAAATCATCGCCGCCCTGCGCAAGGGCACGCTGGCCATCAAGTGCCACCCCGTTTTCTGCGGCGCGGCGCTTCAGAACATCGGCGTGCAGCGGCTGCTCGACGGCGTCATCGACTACCTGCCCAACCCCAAGCAGGTGCCTGATGTGCAGGGCATCGATCCGTCCGACAAAACCAAGAAACTCACCCGGCCTCACGATCCCAAGGCTCCGTTCTCCGCCCTGGTGTTCAAGGTCGTCAGCGATCAGCACGGCGACCTGACCTATTGCCGCGTTTATTCGGGAACGCTCGAACGTGGCAGCCGCGTGCTCAACTCGAACAACAACCGCAAGGAAAACGTCAGCCGCATCTTTGAAATGCACGCGCGGGACCGCATCGCCCGCGAGTTCACCGATGCGGGCGACATCGTTGCCCTCGTCGGCCTGAAGAACTCGATCACCGGCGAAACGCTGTGCGATCCTGATGAGCCGATCGTGCTCGAACGCATGGACTTTCCCGAGCCTGTGATTTCGATGTCGATCGAACCGGCCACGGGCGCCGACAAGGACAAGCTCGGCAACGCGCTGACGGTCATCCGCCGCGAGGACCCCAGCTTCCGCAGCCATTTCGATGAGGAAACCGGTCAGACCATCATCGAAGGCATGGGTGAACTCCACCTGGAAATCATCACCAACAAGCTCAAGCGAGACATGAAGATCGGCGTCAACGTCGGGCGGCCTCGCGTGGCTTACAAGGAGACGATTGCAGGCAAGGCCGAGGCCCGCGGCCTGCACAAGAAACAGTCCGGCGGCCGCGGCCAGTTCGGTGACTGCACCATCACCGTCGAGCCTTACACCAAGGAACAGGCGGAGATCGATGAACTCGACTTCTCCGATGGTCTGGCGTTCGAGAACAAGATCGTCGGCGGCGCGATTCCCAAGGAATACATTCCATCGGTTGAGCACGGTTGCCGCACGGCGGCCAAGAGCGGCGTGTTGGCCGGTTACCCCTTGATGAACGTCAAGGTGACGCTCATCGATGGTTCATACCACGATGTGGACTCTTCGCAGATCGCCTTCGAGTTGGCCGGCATCCTGGGCTTTCGCGACGCCTGCCGCAAGGCCAAGCTGGTGCTGCTGGAGCCGGTGATGAAGGTGCAGGTCACGACGCCTGACGAGTTCATGGGCAACGTGACGGGCGACCTGAACCGTCGGCGCGGGATGATCGTCGAGACCGAGCAACGGGCCAACACCCGCATCCTGACCGCCGAGTGCCCGCTGAGCGAAATGTTCGGCTACTCGACCTCGGTGCGCGGCATGAGCCAGGGCCGGGCGAGCTACTCGATGGAACCGCTCGACTACCGCCAGGTGCCTGAGAACGTGGCCCGCGCGGTCGTCGAAGGCGCCACCAAGAAGGGCTGATTCGCTTGGGCATAAAAACAGTGAAAACCCCGCTGAAAAGCGGGGTTTTTTTATCGCCGGAGCCGCGACTCAACGAGTCGCGGACGCGCACGGCCTGAAGGAGTGAAAATCGCGCGGGGATCAGACGGCTCGAAAACAGTACGCCGCAGGAACGAGGCCATCGATCCGCTGCGCCGCGTCGCGCTCCTTCAGGCTGCTCCGGGGTCACGTCCGCGACTCGTTGAGTCGCGGCTCTTTTCCGCCAGCCGATCTGCCTTACCATGATGCGCTTTCCATGCTCAAACTTCCCACGGTCATTCTCGAACACACCACCCGCAGCGGGCGTCATTACGACTGGCTGCTGGCGGATCCTTGCCGCCCTGATGGCCCGCTTTGGACCGCGAGAACGATGGTGTCGGCACGCCATTGGACGAGCGTCAAACGATGGATGCTCGATCCGATTCAGCCACATCGTCGCCTGTACCTGGACCATCAAGGTCCGATCTCCGGCGGGCGCGGCCATGTGCTGCGCGTGGATCGCGGATGGTTCGTGCCCCGGTTGTGGACCGGCCATCGGATCGTCATTGACTTGCAGTTGAAATGCTGCCGAGGCCGGGTGTGCATCGGACAACAGAGCGGCCGGGGATGGATGGCCAGCTTGACGCCGGTCGATTCGGAGGGGGCCGATTGTGCGGATCAAGCCGCAGGAATTCACCTCGTTTAGCGGCATCATCGTCAAGCGGCCCCGCCCTTGCGTCGATGTGAGCTAAGCCCCGCCCGGAAGGGCGCGGGCCAAAGCGTGTCCGATGCCAAAGCGTGTCCGATGAACAGAGGATTCAAAGCCTGCAAGGTGAATCTCAGACCGGAAAATCGAGTGTTGCTTCCCGAACGGGCCGTGAATCGATCACCCCTTGGCCCGCGCCCTGCTCCGGGGGCCGGGCCGGGGCTTAAGCGAAACTCAGGTTGCACGGGCGAGTCAGCGCATGCCCTATAACGAAACCGACAATTCAGTGGATACGGCGATGCTGGCCGATCCGCATGATCGCTCCGGCACCGGGCTTGTTTTCCAGTGCGCCAAGAGCCACGACGATGTTCTGGCCGCGTGGCAACTGGTTTACACCGCCTATCGCCGCAAGAAGCTGATCCACCCCAACCGCCATCGCCTTCACACCACGCGGTATGCAGCCGGCGCCCACTCGGCGATCTTCACCGGCCACATCGGACCGCTGGTGGTCACCACGATGACAGGCATCCTCGACAACGCCATCGGCTTGCCCCTGGACCGCGTGTATCAGAACGAACTGGATGAGCTTCGCTCGCAAGGCCGCAAGCTGATGGAGATCAGCCTGTTCGCCGATCGCCGCGAGAACCTGGCCCGCAGCTCGGCCGCCCTGCTGCAACTGATGCGCTGGGTCTGGCACTGGGGCATTCTCGAAGACGTCACCGACTTCGTCATCGGCGTTCATCCTCGACATGCCCGCTTCTACTCGCGGGCCTTCGGCTTTGAACCGGCAGGCCCGGAACGTGTCTATCCCGCGGTCAACGATCATCCGGTCATCTTCCTTCGCGGCGAACCGGCGGTGCAGTTGCGACGCGATCCGATGCCGCGCGGCCTGGAGTTCTTCTCGCAGAATCAGATCGATCCTTCCGAGTTCGCCGGCCGGTACGCCTTTCCAAGTCACGACCAGGCGACTTCGTCCATCGCCCAGTTCCTCATCGAGGGATCGAACCCCTCCATCGACATGGACGAGGGCGATTGAAGCCGACCGCAACCTTTCGCCATCGCATTTGGCTGGAAAAACAGCGATATTTTGAACCGCGCCATTGACAGGCCCGCTGGCCCCGTGTATGTTTGCCCAAGCCTGAAATACCGGAAGTCTGGTGAACACCATTGGCTTGATTCTGTGCAACGCAGGATGGAACCGAAAAGCGAATGGAACGCGAAGGGGAATGTTCGATTGGTTCAGACTTTGTTCAGGCGATGCTTCTGGATCGTGGGTCGGTCATGGCCCCGAATCGGCTGATGAAAATCTCGCCCCAGTTTGCCGGGAAAGGATGCCTGTGCAACGCCTCGTATCGCTGTTTTGAACCTGCATGATTTGTGTTGACCAAGGGATTTTGACAAGGCATGGGATGCCGATGCTGTTGCGTGGACGTTCGAGGCTGTCTGACCCGCCTCCTTCGCCCTGCGTGCGGAGCACGAAAAGACATTCCGTGTCACCTTCACTCAATGGAGTCGTGAAACGTGACCTCAAAACCGCTGCCTTTCCCCCCGCGTGCGCTGAATCCGTTCCATCTCGCCGCACCTTCCGATGTTCACTTTCCAGGCTCTGTCCGACGGACGCCGCCGCCGGAAACACTACAAACCGCATAACTGTCACCGGCCGCGAGATCATCGCGGGATTACTCCGGCACGACAAACCCCGCCCGCCGTGTTGACCGAAATCCATTACACGAGGTTGCAGCAATGACCCAAACTTTCGCATTCACGGTTGACCGCGCATCGCGGGCTGTTCGGCGCCGAACGCGACCGCTGAATGTTGCGGACCTCGAAATCGCCGTGGCGCACACCCGGGAAGAAGTCGCGGCGGCATGGCAACTGGTCTATCGCTCCTACCGCGAGGCCGACCTGATCGAGGACAACCCGTTTCAGATTCACACCGTACCCCATGCGCTGCGCACCAGCACGACCGTCGTCCTGGGAAGAATGGGCGACGAACTCGTCTCGACGCTGACCATGATGCACGACAGCAGAAACGGCGGCCTGCCTCTGGATTGCGTTTACAAAACGCGCCTCGATGAACTGCGGTCGGAAGGACGAAGGCTGATGGAAGTGGGGCTTTTCGCCGACCGTCGCCTGACCATCGGCCGCGCCACGGCCGCGTTCATGGAGATGATGCGTTTCGTCTTCTACAACTCCTGCTATCACCTTGCGGACATCATCATCGGCGTCCATCCTTCCCATGCCGCCTTCTACCAGCGGAACTTCGGCTTCGTGATCGATGGCCACGTCGATGCGCACCCGACCGTCAACCACCGGCCCGTGGTCCTGCTTCGCGGCGACACGCAGGCGCAGCTCACCGCCAACCCGGTGCCGATGCAGCTCAAGGAGTATCTCAATCGTCCGCTTCCTCGCGCGGCATTCGCCAATCAAACGCCGCTCAATCGCGAAGGCGTCGCCGGCAGCGTGCTGGCCAACTTCTGCCGGCGAGCGGAAAACATGGAGCAGACGATCCCCGCCCAGCCATGCGTGACCAGCGCAAGAATCGCATGAACGGATTGAATCCGGGTGGCTGGGGCTTCGCGGACTCCGCCCCAGCCACCCGAATATTTCAAACTGAACCACTACCAAACCCCCGGTCCCCCTTTGCGAGAATGAGTTGGAGAAACATCGATACAACCAGGCGTTTTCCCGCAACATCGGCTGGGTCACCAACGATGAGCAGGAATCGCTCCGCCGCAAGCGCATCGCCATCGCCGGCCTCGGCGGCGTGGGCGGCAGCCATCTGCTGACCTTGACCCGCCTGGGCATCGGCCGATTCAACATCTCCGACCTGGATGTGTTTGAAACCGCCAACTTCAACCGCCAGGCGGGCGCATCGGTCAGCACGCTCGGCCGCGCCAAGGTCGATGTGCTTGCCGAGATGGCCCGCGACATCAACCCCGAACTGGAGCTGCGCACCTTTGCGCAGGGGATCCATGCCGGCAACGTCGATGATTTTCTCGATGGCTGCGATCTGTATGTCGATGGCATCGATTTTTTCGCGATGGATGTGCGTCGCCTTCTGTTCGCCGCCTGCGCCAGGCGAGGGATCCCCGCCGTCACCGCCGCGCCGGTGGGCATGGGCGCCGCCATGCTCACCTTCATGCCGGGTTCGATGACCTTTGAGGAATACTTCCGCCTCGAAGGGCGCGACCGCGATGAACAGCAGATTCGTCTGATGGCGGGCCTTTCGCCCCGTCTGCTTCAGGCCGGTTATCTCGCCGATCCCACGGTCGTCGATTTCGCCAACCGCCGGGTTCCCTCCACGGGCATGGCGTGCGAGCTCTGCGCCGGGATGGCGGCCACCGAAGCGTTGAAGATTCTCCTTCGCCGCGGCCGCGTCAGGCCCGCTCCGCATGGCGTGCATTTTGACGCCTACCGCCACAAGCTGGTCCGCACCTGGCGTCCGTTCGGAAACGCCAATCCGCTGCAACGATTTCTCATTGCCTGCATAAGGAAAGCACTTGCCAGACAGGTCGTTCCCCATCCCGCACGCGCCGATGTCGGCGGCGTGGCCGGCTGAGGCTGCGCTCGCGCCGCGCTCCGATCCGCCGCGCGATCACCACGCTCCGCCGCTGCCGCGCCTGCGCGAACAGGCGGCGCTGCGCCCGGCCTCGGATGCGGATCTCGACGGCAGGACGCGAGCATCCACGCTCATGGCGATCCTCGATCAGGCGCGGTTCGCGCCCAGCGGCGACAACACGCAGCCCTGGCGATTTCAGATCGTCGGCGACAACCATCTGATCATCCACGGCCGCGACACCCGCCACGACTGCGTCTATGACCTGCGCGGCCACGCTTCGCAGATCGCCCTTGGCGCCCTGCTCGAAACCATTGCCATCGCCGCCTCGTCGCACGGGCTGTCCGTCCGGTTTCTTCGCCGCGATGACGTTGCGGAAAATCAGCCGACGTTTGATGCGTTCTTCACGTTCGACTCCACGATGCGAAGCGATCCGCTGGCTTCGATGATTTCACAGCGCGTGACCCAGCGCCGTCCGTTGAAGATGAAGGCCCTGACGCCGGGGCAGATGGCCGCCCTCGAAGCCGCCCTGCCGGCGGGTTATCGCGTGGTGTGGCGCTCATCGCTGGGTGATCGCCTGCGCATGGCCGCCCTGCTTTTCCGCAGCGCCCACATTCGGCTGACCACACGCGAAGCCTACGAAACGCACCGCAAGGTGATTCAGTGGAACGCCACCTTCAGCGACGACCGCATCCCGGATCGGGCGGTGGGCGTCGATCCGCTCACCTGCCGCCTGATGCGGTGGGCGATGGCGAGCTGGTCGCGCATCAGGTTCCTGAATCGCTTCATGCTCGGCACGGTGGCGCCGCGCGTGCAGCTTGATTTTCTTCCCGCGGTCCGCTGCGCCTCGCACTTTTTCCTGGTGGCGGACAACCCCCCGGCCACGGCCGATGATTTCATCCGCGCCGGCCGCGCCCTTCAGCGATTCTGGCTCACCGCGACGGAGCAAAACCTGCTCGTTCAACCGGAGATGACCCCCCTGATCTTCACGCAGTACGACCGGGACCACATCGCCTTCAGCGAATCCGGGCCGGCCATCGCCAGGGCTTCGCGCGTGCGCAGCGATCTGGAATCCATGCTGACGGCAGACATCTGCCATCGCACGGTCTTCATGGGCCGCATCGGCTCCGGTCGTGTGCCCGCGAGCCGTTCGCTGCGACTGCCGCTGGAGTCGTTGATCAAAAGAGAATGATGGTAGGTGAGTCTGCCACCCACCAGGGACTCAACTCCAGCCAGCCACCGCTCAATGCACTTGGTTCAAACATGACCATGAATTGGAAGATCACCCCCAAACCGAATCGCGCACCGCAGGCCGCCCGCAGGCCGCGCGTGCTGTTCTTCGCCGAGGCGGTGACGCTCGCTCACGTCGCGCGGCCGGTGACGCTGGCGCAATCCCTGGACCCGCGCCAATACGATGTGCACCTGGCCTGGGATGATCGCTACGCCTCGCTCTTTCCCGATCTTTCGCTTCGCACGCACGCCTTGCACTCGATCCCTTCGCAACAGTTTCTGCGATCCCTGGCCGCCGGCCGGCCGATCTATCGCTGCGAGGAGCTTCGCCGCTACGTGCGGCAGGATGCGAAACTGATTCAAGCCATCGAACCCGATGCCATCGTGGGTGACTTCCGGCTTTCGCTTTCCATCAGCGCCATCAAGGCGAAAGTCCCCTACCTCGCCATCGCCAACGCCTACTGGTCCCCCTTCGCAAGAACCCGGCACCCCCGGTATCCGATGCCTGATCATCCGATCAACCGCATCGTCGGCCGGCGGCTGGGCGGCTGGCTGTTCAACAAGATTCGGCCGCTGATTTTCTCGCGCTATGCCGCGCCGATCAACCGGCTGCGCGTCGAGCATGGCCTGCCTTCGCTGGGCAACGATCTGCGACACGTTTACACGCATGGCGACCAGACGCTTTATGCCGACCTGCCGACGCTGGGCAACATCGAAGAATTGCCCGATCACCATCATTTCATCGGGCCGGTGCACTGGTCCCCGCGCATCGCCCTGCCGCGGTGGTGGAACGACATTCCGCCTGAAAAGCCTGTGATTTACGTCAATCTCGGCAGTTCCGGCCAGCCGCGGCGGCTGCCCTCGCTGCTGGGCGCGCTGGGCGCACTCGATGCCACCATCATCGCCGCCACCGCCGGTGCTGCGCCGCCCACCTCGATGCCGGCCAACATTCACCTGGCCGGCTACCTGCCCGGCGATGCCGCCTGCGAAAGAGCCTCGCTGATCATCTGCAACGGCGGAAGCCCGGCCACGCAGCAGGCCCTGCTCGCGGGCAAACCGGCGCTCGGATTGCCCGGCAATCTTGATCAGCATCTGAACATGCGGCAGATCACCCGCATGGGAGCGGGCCGGTCGCTGCTGAGCGAACATTGCAAGCCGCCGATGATTCAGGAAACCGTCCGCTCGATGCTGGATGACGCGGTGATGTCGCAGACCGCGCGGCAGCTTGCGGAGAGGATGCGGGCATCCGACAGCGGAGCCGCGTTCAGGAAATGTCTCGATCGCGCCCTGGGAACCTGCCCGGCGAATGAACCGATAAGAACCGAAGACGGGCGCGATGGCGTTTCGCCATGGGAAACCGCGGAAGAACTGCAACTTGCCGCCGCCGCATCCGGAGATGAATCATGAGCTATTCCGTCGAACCCGACAACCGATTTTTCCAGGCGAACCGCAGCATCGTGGAGGCTGAAATCAAGCCTCAGCACACGGTCACGTTTGTCAGCGAGGTCGATCTGACCGAGGTGGAGGAGGTGCGTGCGGCGGCGGGAAGCGAAAAGCCTTCCTACACCGCGTTCGTGGCGCGGGCTGTCGCGCTGGCGCTGAAGGAGTTTCCATACGCCAATCGGCGGGTGATGAAGCGATGGTGGCTGCCCTTCTCCGGGCCCAGGCTTCAGAAGTTTGACAACATCGACATCACCGTCGCCGCCGAGCGCGACATGCCGGGCATCGAGTACTGCGCCTTTGCCGACATCATCCGCGATGCGGATCGGAAATCACTGTCGCAACTCACCGGCTGGCTCCGGGATCTGGCCGCCTGCACGACGGAGACGAACGCGCAGTGGCGCACCTTCAGTTCGCTGATCCGCAGGCTGCCCCGGTTTCTCTCGGCCTTCATCATCCGCACGCCGCTCTTTTTCCCGAAACTCTGGGTAAAGTACCGGGGCGGGGCGGTGCTCATCAGTTCGCCCGCCAAGTACGGGGTGGATGCGGTGCTGACGACGTGGACCTGGCCGCTGGGATTCTCCTTCGGATTCGTCAAGGAACGGCCGATCGTCAAGGATGGTGAACTGACGGTCGCGCCGACGTTCAACCTCACGCTCAACTTCGATCGCCGGGTGATGGCCGGTGCGCAAGGCGCGCGGTTCTTTAATCGTGTCGTCAATCTGCTGACGCACGCACGCAGTGAGCTCGCGGATGTGACGCCGAGGGTGCAGTTGGCGGCGTGAGGCGCGGCGCACAGGCACGGCGACTTGAAGTCGCCGTGCCTGTGCGCCCCTGTTTACGTGGTGTAGTCCGCGTTGATGGCGATGTATTCGCGCGAGAGGTCGCAACCGAGCCATTGGGCTTCGTATTTGCCCAGTCCCAGGTCGATGGTGAAATCGATCTCGCCGCCTTTCATGTGCGCCTCAAGCGGAGCCAGGTCGGCGTTGAGGTTGACGCCCTTTTTGAAGACGGTCGTGTTGCCGATGGTGATGGTGAGCTTCGCGGGGTTCACCGCCGCCCCGCTGCGTCCGATGGCGGCGGCGAGCCTCCCCCAGTTGGGATCGGCGCCATGCACGGCGGTCTTCACCAGCGGGCTGCCGGTGATGGTGTAGCCGATGCGATCGGCATCGCGCACCGACCTGGCGCCCTTCACGTTCACCCGGAACACCTTCGTCGCCCCTTCGCCATCCTTGACGATCTGATACGCCAGTTCCCTGCAAACCTCGGTGAGCGCCGCGGCGAATGCGGTGAACGCCTTGCCTTTGGTGCGAATCGTTGGGTGTCCTGCTTCACCGCTGGCCAGCGCCATCACGCTGTCGCTGGTGCTGGTGTCGTGATCGACGCTCAGGCGATTGAAGGTGGTGTTCACCGCAGCCTTGAGCGCCGCCCGCAGCATCGGCGGCGCGATGGCACCATCGGTGGTGATGAAGGCGAGCATCGTCGCCATGTTGGGCTGGATCATGCCGCTGCCCTTGCAGATGCCCGCGATGCGCACCTCTTTTCCGGCGATCTTCACGCTGCGAAACGATGTCTTCGTCACCAGATCGGTGGTGAGGATCGCCGTGGCGACCTGCTGATCGACGGTCGGTCCGCCGGCGACTTGCGTGTAAAGCCGCGCGATGCCCGGAATGATTTTCTCCATCGGCAGCCGGCGGCCGATGATGCCTGTCGAGCAGACCAGCACCTGGCTGGCGGCGCAGCCGACCTGCCGGGCGACGGCTTCGCACATCTTCAGCGCATCGGCCTCGCCCGCCTTGCCGGTGGCGACGTTGGAGCAGCCGGAGTTGACGACGATGGCGCGGGCCTTGCCGGTGCGCACGTGGCGTCTGCTGATGATGACGGGAGCGCCGGGGATCTTGTTGGTGGTGAACATGCCGGCGGCGGCGCAGGTCTTGTCCGCGATGATGAGCACCAGATCAGGCTTGCCTGATTCCTTGATGCCGCAGGTACCGCCGGCGGCGCGGAAGCCGAGCGGATAGGTGATGCCGGGGGGGCCGGGGATTCCGGGGGTGAAGGGGGTGTCGATCATGGCGGACGTTGTAGCGATTCGCCATGAAGGTGCAAATCGTCGGAAGGCTCAATGCGGATCGTACTGGGCGTCCCACCAGCACTCGTTGGCGTTGCAGGGGATCTTGTTGGCGTCGAGCAGGCGCACGTTGCCGTCGGCGAAGGCGTAGTTGGCGTCGTGTCTGTCTCCATGCCGGCCCAGGCCCTGCTCGGCGGCGGCGCCCCATTCGGGCACCGAGGCGCGGTTGTAGCCCGGCGAGGCGACCGCCGTTTCCTTGTAGATCCAGAACCGATCCTCGGGATAGCGCATGTTCTTGCGCTCGGTCGTCGTGCAACTGTTGCCGTCGCCCACGAGGATCAGGCTCGCCGGCTGCCGGATCACCTTCCATCGGCAGATGTTCGCCCGGCTGGTGCCGTACTGCGGAAAGCGGGCGTCGTATCGGCCAAAGGGCGGACGGAACCGCGTCCGTCCCTGGTTGTAATGTATGTCCACGGCTCCGATGCCCGAAGGGATGTAGGTCTCGTTGGCGGTCGGCTGGCCCTGATCGGTGAAGGCGGTCGAGGCGTATCGCTCCACCGATTCCACCGGACAGTCGTACATGTTCGGATTGCGGCTGCTGTAGGGATACAGGATGCCGCGCCAGGACCACTCGATGTATTCCGTGCCGCCGCTGTTGATCTGGATGCGCTGCATCGGCGGAAAGTAGCCCTGGTCGTCGATGGCGAAGGCCGTCACCGCCTTGAAGATCTGGTTCATCCGCGTGGCGCAGCTGGCCTGGTGAGCCGCGCCGCGCCCCTTGCCGAGCATCGGCAACAGGAGCGCCAGCAGCAGCGAGATGATCGCCACCACCACCAGCATCTCCATCAACGTGAACGCCGGCTTGCTTCGCATGGTCGTCATGATTGTACCTGTCAAGGCGAAAACGAATCCCCCCTGACGGGAATGATGGTCAGTGCATGTGATCTTAACGGGAGATCGCCGCTAAACAATGGCCAGGACATGATGAGAATTCAATGAGAGCGGCGGCGTGCGCCCCCGTGACTGGCGACGGTGCGGCACGCCCGGCGACGATGCCGTCCGTCCGCTCAAATCTCCTGCACTTCCTTCGTCTTCTCGCTGACCAGCCCATCGACGATGCCCTCGTATTTCTTGAGCAGGTCCTGGACCTCCTCCTTGCCCTTTTCGACCGCATCCTCCGACAGCCCCAGCGACTTGTCCTTGCCGGCCGCTTCAATGTGCTTGTTGCCATCGCGGCGGGCGTTGCGCACCGTCACCTTGGCCTCCTCGCCCATCTTCTTCACGGAAGCGACAAGCTGGTTTCGGCGATCGCCTGAAAGCGGCGGAATCGAAACGCGGATCTGCTTGCCTTCGGAGATGGGGTTCAGGCCGATGCCCGACGACTGAATCGCCTTGACGATCATCTGCACCGAGCCTTGATCGAAGGGGCGGATCAGAATCTGCGTCGGTTCGGGAACCGTCATCAGCGCCAGCGAGCGCAGGTCGGTCATGGAGCCGTAGTAATCAACCTTGATGAACTCGATGAGCGCCGTCGAGGCGCGCCCCGTGCGGATGCCGCGCAACTCCGACTTGAGGTAGTTGACGGCTTTCTCCATGTGTTCTTCGGTTTCGAGCAGAATGGTGTCGATGTCCATGGCGGGGGGTCCTTAAAACAAATCATGAAAACATGAAAACAGGAAAACAGGAAATTCGGAGCAGGAATACCCCGACAGTCCGCCCCCCGGAGGCCCCCCGGAGGCTCGCCATCGGGCTTGCCACATCAGGTTTCTGTTTGTTTCTTCATTTCCTGCTTTCCTGTTTTCCTGATTTCCTGATTTTCCTCAATCCCCCACCACCGTCGTGCCGTGCGATTTGCCGCTGACGACCTCGGCAATGTGGCCCGGTTGTTTCATGTTGAAGACGACGATGGGGATGTTGCGTTTGTGGCACATGTCGAAGGCGGTCAGGTCCATGATCTCCAGCCTTCGCTGCAAGGCTTCGGTGAAGGTGATCGTGGTGAAGCGTTTGGCGTCGGGATGCTTCATCGGGTCCTTGTCGTAGATGCCATCGACCTTGGTCGCCTTGAGCACCGCCTCGGCTCCGATCTCCGCGGCGCGCAAGGCGGCGGCGGAATCGGTGGTGAAAAAAGGATTGCCCGTGCCGGCGACGAAGATGACGACGCGACCCTTCTCGAGGTGGCGAATGGCTCTGCCTCGGATGAAGGTCTCGGCGACGGCGGAGAGGTTCAACGCGCTGAGCACCCGCGCGGGCTGGCCCTGGTTTTCCAGACATTCCTTGAGCGCCATGCCGTTGATCGCGGTGGAGAGCATGCCCATGTAGTCGGCGGTGGCCTGTTGGATGTGGCCCTCCTTGGCAAGCCTGGCGCCGCGGATCATGTTGCCGCCGCCGACGACGACGGCCAGTTGCACGCCCAGCTTCGCCGCCGCCGCGATCTCCTTGGCCATGACCTCCAGTTCATCGCCATCGATGCCGAACTGCCCCGGCTTGCAGAACGCCTCGCCGCTGACCTTCAGCAGCACGCGGGAATATCGAGGCTGCCCCGCGGCGGGCTTGGAGAGATCGGAGGAAACAGTGGTCATCGGGTCCTTCCTGAACGCAATGGAGGCGATGGGAAAACGTGCAGTCGCGTGATTCTCGGCTTTATGGGCGGTGCGTCAAGTGGCGTTCTGCAAACGCGGTGTCTGTCACAGCCGCAGCGTCTTGTTGAAGCCGCAGCGTCCTCGCTGCGCGTGCAGCAGACGCGCAGCGAGGACGCTGCGGCTTTAACGGACGCGCAGCGAGGACGCTGCGGTTTCTCAGCTTTCTTGCATAGTCCGCTTTGTCGTCATATCCTCTGCGTCTCGCTGGGCGGGCCGATGATTCGGGGCTTCTCAGCGCGATGCACCACCCCCCGTTTGCAAGGTAACGCAAGGTCAACATGGTTCAGGTTTACGGACTTTATGTCGCCACGGTCGTGGGCGCGTTGGCTCTCTTTCTGATGATGCCACGCCGCGGCTACAACCCGCGCAAGATCGGCGCCCTGCTCGGCGCCGCGGCGCTGGGCGGGGTCTGGCTCTGGCTGGGGCGGGCGCTTTTTCAGCGCGAGGAACTGGGCATCGGACTCGATGCGATTCCTTACTACTACATCTTCAGCGCCATCGGCATCGCCTCGGCCGTGCGCGTCATCACGCATTCGCAGCCGGTCTATTCGGCTCTCTGGTTCGTGATGGTCGTGCTCGCCACCGCCGGCATGTTCCTGGTCCTCGGAGCGGAGTTCATCGCCTTCGGCATGGTCATCATCTATGGCGGTGCGATTCTCGTCACCTACATGTTCGTCATCATGCTCGCCGCCCACAGTGAGGAGGCTCAGGAATCCGGCGAAGATATCCCCTTCTCCAAAGCGACGGAATATGAACGCATCGCCCGTGATCCGTTCTGGGCGATTGTCGCCGGTTTCCTGCTGCTGGCGGTGCTGCTGGATGTGAGCTTTCAGCCGATGCAGGCCAACCCGGCGGCACGCGGACTCACCTCGCGGGAACTGATCGAAGGCATCAAGGGTGATGCGAAGAATCCGCCGATCCTGGCGCACCGCACCGAGCAGTCCGTGGTGGACAGCATCACCGATGAAGCGGTCAAGGCCAAGGTGGCCGCGTATGCCACGCCTGGTGAAGTCGATAATGTCGAGCGCATCGGACTGGACCTGTTCCGCGGCCATCCGCTGGGGCTGGAACTGGCGGGCGTGATCCTGCTGGTCTCGCTGATCGGCGCGGTGGTGATCGCCAGGCAGCGCGCGGATTTGAATGTGAAGTGATGTTGTGCCGGTTTTGAATGGGTTCTGTTGTTCGATGCTACGCCGCAAGCGGCGGGATAAAGATGCCTACTCCTCTTGACAGTCTGACGCTCTCGCACTTCCTGCTCACCGGCGCGGTGCTGTTTGCGCTGGGGCTGATCGGGTTCGTGACCCGTCGCAACATGATCATCATGTTTCTCTGCACCGAGATGATGTTTCAGGGCGTCGTGCTCACGCTCGTGGCCTTCAGCCGGTTTCACAACAACGACACGGGACAGACGTTTGTGATTTTCGTCCTGACCATCGCGGCTGCGGAAGCGGCGCTGGCGCTGGGACTGGTGGTGCTGCTGTTCCGCCGCAAGCGCACGCTGGATGCGTCGGCGTGGGCGATGCTCAAGGGATGAGGCATTTCGGATTTCGGATTGGGGATTTCGGATTTGCAGAACGATTGCAAGATTCCGTTTCCGCTCAATCCGAAATCCGAAATCCGAAATCCGAAATCCTTCAGGTGTTACCTTGCTCGACCTTGCGAAATTCATCCCCTGGCTCCCCTTCCTGTCCGCGATTCTGTGCATGATCTGCTGCATGAGGAAATCGCTGCGCGGGTTTGCCGCGCCGATCTGCATCGCGTCGATCTTCGGCGCGTTTCTCATCGCCGTGGGCATCTCCTCGCAGGTGCAGGCCTTTGCCGCCGGCAACGACGCGAAGACCGGCATCGTCACCTTCTGGAACTGGATTCAGACCGGCACCTTTCATGTGGGCATGTCGTATTACATCGACCCGCTCACCATCCTCATGCTCTTCGTCGTCACCGGCATCGGCACGCTCGTGGCCATCTATGCATCGGGTTACATGAAGGGCGACAAGGGTTACGCCCGCTTTTTCGCCGCCGTGAGCCTGTTCATCTTCGCCATGACCACGCTGGTGATGGCGGACAACCTCGTGCTGCTTTATCTGGGCTGGGAAGGCGTGGGCCTGTGCTCGTTCATGCTCATCGGCTACTACTATGAAAAGCCCTCAGCGGTCGCGGCCGCGAAGAAGGCGTTCATCGTCAACCGCATCGGTGATCTCGGTTTCGCCCTGGGCATCTTCATGATCTGGATGCGGTACGACACGGTGAGCCTGTCGGAAGTGGTTTCGCTGTGTCAGCAGGACATGGCGGCGGGCATCGCCGCGACATCGGCCGATCTTTGGATTCCGTTTCTCCTGATGCTCGGCGCGTTCGGCAAGTCGGCGCAGCTTCCGCTTTACGTCTGGCTGCCCGATGCGATGGAAGGCCCCACGCCGGTGTCGGCGCTGATTCACGCGGCGACGATGGTGACGGCCGGCGTCTATATGATCGCCCGGCTGTTTCCGCTCTTCGAGTACTCCCCCGCCGCGCTGCCGACGGTGGCGGTGGTCGGCGGGTGCACCGCGCTCTTTGCCGCAACGATTGCCCTGTGTCAGTACGACATCAAACGCATCTACGCCTACTCGACCATCTCGCAGCTCGGCTACATGTTCCTGGGCGTGGGCGCCGCTTCAACCGTCGGCGGCGTGTTTCACCTTTTCACTCACGCCTTCTTCAAAGCCCTGCTTTTCCTGACCGCAGGTTCGGTGATGCACGCACTGGCGGGCCAGCTTGATCTTCGCAAGATGTCCGGCCTGCGCCACAAGATGCCCGTCACCTGCTGGCTCATGTTCCTCGGCTGTCTCGCCCTGGCCGGCTTCCCTTTCACCGCGGGCTTTTTCAGCAAGGACATGATCCTCGCGGATGTGATGAGCAAGGCTTATGCCCCCGGGGGCGGGGGGGATCACCAGGGCCACCTGCACCTGACGACGAATCTCTTCTTCTGGCTGGCGATGCTGGGCCTGTTCACCGCATTCCTCACCGCGTACTACACCTTCCGCCTCTGGTTTCGTGTGTTCATGGGGCCGGAGCATTATGTGATGGGTGAAGAGCATCATGCGGAAGAGGAAGAGCACGGGGAAAGGCATGGAGAAAGGCACGGAGGCACGGAGGCACGGAGGCACGAAGGGGAAGACAATCACGGACATGGAGCGCATGCCCAATCTGAAATTTCAAATCTCAAATCTGAAATCGATCATGACCATGACCACAGCCACGCCCATGTGCCGCACGAAATGCCCTGGCTGATGAACGGGCCGCTCGTCGTCCTTGCCATCGGCGCGGTGGCGGCGGGCTTCCTCTGCGGCGGCTGGGTCAAGGCGCAGGTCAACACCTCGACCGCAGCGATGCACGTTCATGCTTCCGAGGGCGGCGATCATCATGCCTATCTTTTTGGCATGGATGTGCATCTGGCTTTTGCGATCATCAGCAGCATCATCTCGGTGGCCGGCATCTCGATCGCCGCCTACTTCCACTGGTTCAACAGGCCCGCTGCTGACCGGCTCGCATCGAAGTTCCCCGGCCTGGTGCGCACCCTCGAAAACAAGTGGTACGTGGATGAACTCAACGACAAAATCATCGTGAGGCCCCTGCGGCTGCTCGGTGAAATCTGCTTCGCATTCGACCGCCTGATCATCGACCCGCTCGTGAGCCTCGTCGGCTTCGTGCCCCGCCTGACCGGCATCGTCACGCGGCCGGCCCAGGGCGGCATCCTCCAGGCCTACGGCGTCAGCATGGTGCTGGGCGTCGCCATCGTCATGGCGATCGTGGTGTGGAAGATGGCCGCATAGAAATCGCTTTCAAACGACGGTGATATTGGAGACGACCTTCGCCCAAGAGACATCATCAATGATCGAATCCAATAAGATACATTGCGGCGACATGTTCGAACTCATCGATCAAGTCGATGATGACTCCATCGATCTGATCCTGTGCGATGGTCCATATGGTGTCACGAGAAACGCCTGGGATCGCATCCGTTCAATTCAGGAATTCAATCTGGATCTGATTCAACGGTTTTCCCGAAAGTTGAAGGAAGGCGGTGCGCTTTACCTGTTCGGCAAACATGACTGCATTGACTTCATTGATTACCGTCCGTTCCTCAACCTGAAGTCCAGAATCGTCTGGTATCAACCCAGCCGCCTCGCACAGGGTCGCCTGAACTATACGAACAACCACGACATCATTTGCTATTTCACGAAAGGCCTGAAGCCGAAGACCTTCAATCTGGACGCCATCCGCGTTCCACAACTGGTGGAATTGGAACATCGGTTGCGGTGCGAGCGCGTTCCTTCGGTGACATCCGGCCCTTTTGGCAAGACAAAATTCAACGACCACGGCAAGAACCCCGGCGATGTCTGGGGCGACATCAAGCAACTCACTTACAAATCCAAGGAACTCGTCTGCCGCGAGGCGCTGAACACCATCCAAAAACCGGAGCGGCTGATCGAGCGGCTGGTCCTGGCCAGTTCCAATCCGGATGACGTGGTGCTAGACCCCTTTTGCGGCGTGGGCACCGGTCCCGCAGTGTGCGCAAGGCATCGGCGCCATTTCATAGCCTTTGAAACCAACGATGACTACGTCGCCATCGGCATGCAACGAATCCGACATCTGACGAAAGGGCAAGGCGTTCCGGAGTTTTCCCATGGCTCGTGAAGTGTTTCGGAAGATCATCGACCTCATTCTGGAAGCCGCAAATCTTGCCCGTTCGATCGGCATTCCCAACCTGTTGCAGCCTGGCCTTGTCAAGGAAATGATGATCGCGGACGCACTGGGACACCGACTGATCACGAGCAAGCGCGATGCCGACGCATGTGATCCGAACAATCCCGCGATCGTCTATGAGTATCTTTCGTGCAAGGAAGGCGGAAAGGGCCAGTTTGATCGAATGTTCAAGGAGCCGCCGGAGAAGAGAGCCTTGTCGCTTCAACGAATCGAGAGGAATCGCTTCATCTACTTCGCCGTGTTTTTCGCCAATGAACAAACAAGGCTCAAGGTGATCTACGAAATAGACGTTCCCGTCATGTTGAAAGAGGTGGAGCGCCAACTCGACGCCAGTGGAAACGCGATTTCCCACGTGGGCTTTTCCCCGACATGGGCGGCCGGCCATGGACGAATCGTCTATGAAGCGCAGTCTTGATAGACTCCCTCCGATCATCCTGAGATTCAGACCGTCAAACACCCATAACCATGAACTCCGCCATCCTCCTCATTCTGCTGCTCATCCCCCTGCTCGGCGCGGCGATCCTCGCCGCCCTGCCGCGCGGGAAGGATGATCTGATCCGCCCGGCCGCGCTCATCACCACGCTGGCGAACTTCGCCGTATCGCTGCTGGCGCTGGGCCTGTTCGACTGGAACAACACCGGTGATCTTCAACTCGCGGCAACCTTCACATGGGTTCCGGCGTTCGGCCTGAACTTCGGCATGGGCGTGGACAGCATCTCGCTCTGGCTGGTGATCCTCACCACCTTCCTGATGCCGATCATCATTCTCGGTTCGTTCACCGCCGTCACCGAGCGCGTCAAGGAATTTTTCGTCTGGCTGCTCATCCTCGAAACCGCGATGATCGGCACGTTCATCGCCACCGATGTGATCTTCTTCTACATCTGCTTTGAATTCACGCTGATTCCGCTCTATTTTCTGATCGGCATCTACGGCTCCACGCAGCGCCTTCGTGCCGCCAAGGTTTTCTTTCTCTACACCTTCACCGGCTCGATGCTCACCTTCGCCGGCGTGCTGTGGGTGGCGTGGTACAACGCGAGCCTGAATCCCATTGAATTTGCGATGCTGCCCAGCGCGGGGCAGTGGACGTTTGCGATGGCCGACCTCGTCGCCGCCGCGCAGACGATGAGCGCATCGCAGCAAGCCTGGCTCCTGGGCGCGCTCTGCGCCGGCTTCGCGGTCAAGGTGCCGATCTTCCCCATGCACACATGGCTTCCGCTGGCTCACACCGAAGCACCCACCGCCGGCTCGGTCATCCTCGCCGGCGTGCTGCTGAAGCTGGGCACCTACGGCCTGCTTCGCCTGGCGATTCCGATGTGCCCGATCGCCGTCGTGGAGTACGCGCCGGTCATCGGCACGCTCGCGGTCATCGGCATCCTCTACACCGGCCTGATCTGCTGGGTGCAGAAGGACATCAAGAAGCTCGTCGCCTATTCCTCCGTCTCCCATCTGGGCTTCTGCGTGCTGGGCATGTTCGCATTGGGCTCCATCATCGAAGCCGCCGACGGCACGACCAGCCGCAACATCACCGGCCCCAGCGGCGCGGTCATGTACATGATCAACCACGGCCTCTCCACCGGCGCGCTCTTCCTCTGCATCGGCATGATCTACGAGCGCTTCCACACCCGCGAGATGCGGCAGTACGGCGGCTTGGCCAGGGTCATGCCCGTCTGGTCGTTCTTCATGGTCTTCTTCTGCATGGCCTCGGTCGGCCTGCCCGGCCTCAACGGCTTCGTCGGCGAGTTCCTCACCCTCATGGGCGCCTTCACCAGCGGCGACACGCTGGGCCCCGCCTTTGCCGTGCCCGCCGGCGTCGGCATGATCATCGGCGCGATCTACATCCTTTACATGGTCGGCAAAGTGGTGTTCGGCCCGGTCAAAGTGCCCGCGCATGCTCACGGCCACGCCGCGGGTGATGCACATGGACACGACGCTCATCGTGTGAAGGACCTGACATCGCGCGAGATCATCACGCTCACCCCGCTGGCCATCGGCTGCCTGGTGCTGGGACTGTTCCCGAACCTGATTCTGACCACGCTCGATGCGCCGGTGAACAATATCGTCGCGGCGGCAAGCGAACACGTGAAGGATGCGAAAGTGAAACTGGTGGAGGATGGGAAGGCATTGAGGCACGAAGGCACGGAGGCACGGAGGGAAGAGATGCAAAAGCGGGAAAGCGAAAAAGCGAAAGAGCGGGAAATTCAAGCCGGCAAATCCGAAATCTCAGATTTGAGATCTGAAATCTACTCAACTCGAAACCCGGAACTCGAAACTCGAAACTTCCCCGTTCAATCCGAAATCCGAAATCCGAAATCCCAAATCTCTTCCGCCTCCCCGGAGGCCCGCCGATGAATCCGATGATCGAAAAACTGTTGTTCCTCTGGCCTGAGATCATCATGCTCACCGGCGGCATCGCCTGCATGCTCATCGGCCTGGCTTCCACCGCCGCGGTCCGCCGCGCGACCGTGGCCGTGGCCGCGGGCACGCTGGTCCTTGCGGGAGTCGCGGCGGTGATCGTCAGCGATCCTTCCTTTGTCAGCGCTGAAAAACTGGCGACGCTTTCATCGATGGCGACGTTCGTGAAGCTCACCGTCGTGGTGATCGGCCTGCTGCTGCTGATGGTGGCCGCCCGCGTGCCTGAGAAGCTCAACGCCACGCTTGATTCCGAGCAGCCGACGAATGACGGCCGCTCGTGGGATCCTTCCCTGGCGATCCGCGGCGAGTTCTTCGGCTTCTTTCTCTTCAGCCTCACCGGTGTGATGCTCTGCGCCGGCGCGGGCGATCTGGCCTGGCTGTTTCTCGCTTTGGAACTGGTCAGCCTGCCGACCTATGTCATGATCGCCGTCAGCCGCGACAAGCTGGAAGCCCAGGAATCGGCGGTCAAGTATTTCTATCTCGGCGCCTTGGCCGTGGCCATTTTCCTTTATGGCTTCGCACTGATTTACGGCGCGACCGGCTTCACCGATTTCGCCTCCATCCGCGCCGCCGTCGTCGCCCAGATGGAAGCGGGCAACGGAATCTCGCCGCTGCTGATCGTCGGCATCGCCCTGTCGGTCATCGGCATCTCTTTCAAGATCGCCGCCGCTCCGATGCAATTTTACGCGGCCGATGTCTATGAAGGCGCCGCCTCGCCGGTCACCGCCTTCCTCGCCTTCGTGCCCAAGGCCGCCGGCTTCATCTCGCTCATTCTCATCCTCGATCTCGTCCGCTCCCCAGCCGGCGAACTGCCCGCGCCGATCATCGTGCTGCTCTCGATCATGGCCGCCGTCACCATGACCTACGGCAACGTGATGGGCCTGCTCCAGACCAACCTCAAGCGAATGCTCGGCTACAGTTCCATCGCTCATTCGGGCTACATGATCGTCGGCCTCCTCGCCGCCTCGACCGCCACCGGCGCCGCGTTGGCCAGCGGCGCCGCGGGCATCCTCTTCTACCTCGTCGCCTACGGTCTGGGCAACCTCGGCGGCTTTGCCGTCCTCGCCTGTCTCGAAAAGCAAGGCGACGAAGCGCAGAATGTGGAAGATCTCAACGGCTTGGCGCGGCGCAGCCCGATCCTCGCCGCGATCATGCTCATCTCCATGCTCAGCCTCATCGGCCTGCCTCCGATGATCGGATTCGTCGGCAAGATTTATCTCTTCAGCCCCGCCGTCGCCGATCACCTGTGGCTGGTGGTGCTGGCGGTGGTCAACAGCGCGATCTCCGGCGCGTATTACCTGCGGGTGACGGCGGCCTGTTACTTCGGTGAACCTTCGCGCGATCCGGGCGGCAGCGAGATCACCGACAATCCGCCGCGTCAGACGGCTGCACTGATCGCCGCCGTGGCCGCCATTGCCATCGGTCTGACCGCCGGCTGGCTCGTGGATGCCGCCCGATTGGCGACGCAACAGGCCCGGCCCGTTTCCCCATCCGTTGAGCCGCCCCGGTCCACCGCGCAGCAGATCATCGAGCAGCCTGAAACGATTCGGTGATTCCTGAGTTCGGGATAAGAATGAGCCGCGACGTAACACGTCGCGGACGTGAACGGCCTGAAGGATGGGAAATCACGCGGTTGGTGAAAGACCTCGAAAATCGTGAAACACAGGACAGGAGACGGGAGACGGGAGACAAGACGCAGGACAGAAGCCGTCCATCCACCGCCCTGAATCACGCCCCTTCAGGCTGTTCACGTCCGCGACGTGTTACGTCGCGGCTCTTATTCCCAACCCCGGCGCAGCCGTTCACCCAAACGGGTCATATTCCAACGTGATTTTCGGGGCGTCGTCCAGATTCACCGGCAGCGCCTGCCCGCGCCCCGCCTCCGGTGCGAAACGGTCGGCGGGCAGCGCCATGATCGGGGCGATGAATGCCTTCAACGCCGCCAGAACCCGCGGGATGTTCACCCCCATGTAAACCTCCGGCAACCCCTGAAACTTGGTCAGGCACGATTCATAAACGCTCTTCATCCCTCGCGGGTTGCCTCGGCGGATATGCTCGATGACCACCGCCACCTGAATCAGGCCCTGATAGAACGCCTTCTTTTGTCCGGTCGCCGGCCGCCAGATGTCCTCCCATGCCTCGTGGGCTTCGAACCACTGGCCGGTGTTGTGCAGATGGAGGCCGTGGTGAAAGGCCTGAGCCTCGTCGATGGGCTGATCGCTTTGATGATGCGACATGTTCGCCATCATACGATCAGCAGCGACTCAACGAGTCGCGGACGTGTGCGGCCTCAAGGGGGATGAAACTCGCTTTTTTCTTTCAGCCTCGATCAGTGCCCGGTCGTTTTCGCATCTCGTGATCCGCTGCGCGATGGTCACTCCATTCTTGTCGTTCACGTCCGCGACGTGTTACGTCGCGGCTCAGGCCTACAGATACCACGACCTCCGCATGGCAAACGCCAGCGGCACGAGCGATGAATGATTGTCCTGGGCCAGGGGACTGAGCTTCATGGCGGCGAGGGTGTGGTCGTCGATCTCCACCACCAGCCGATCGACCTGGCAGATGGTCTCCAGGAAGCGGGTGTTCAAGCCCCGGCGGGCGCGTTCGTCATCCTCCGCCAGCACGTAATAGCGGCTGGAGAATCCGGGATGGTCGCGCAGGTCCAGCGTGCGTCTGGCGAACCATTCGGAAACCTTGTCGCCCAGCGTTTCGGGCCGAATCAGCACACGTCCGACGGAGACCGGCAGATCCATCAGGATCAGCTCGTGGAGCGCGCTGGTGCGTTCCTTTTCGATGAGGCCGCGGCTGCTCACGCGGGGACGATCGAACTCATGCTCGAAGATGGCGAGGGTCACCTCGTGTCCGCCGTCGCGCAGGTGGTAGCCGTCGATGAGGACGGTCTCATCGGTGCTGATGGCGGTCTGGAAACTCGTGAGCCGTTGCAGCAGGTGGCCGATTTCGAAGTCATGCAGTTGTTCGACGGCATAGCGCAGTCGCAATCCCTCCACGCAATGGTCGATCCGCTCGCAGGTGTTCGCATTCAGCATGTTGGTCCAGCGTCGCATGGCAAGCCTCCCTGGGTTGAAGGATGAAGATCGGATCGCAAACGCAACAGGCAGCCGCCGGCGTCGGCGGATTCATGCGGAGTCGCTTGCTCCTTCACTGGCGCTGATCAATCCCAATCGTCAAACGGGAACAGATGTGTCTTCCGTGACGGTGCAACGTGAAGCGTGAAGCGTGGCCCGCTTCACTCCCCTTCTTTTTTCTGCCGGTACAGGTCGAGATAGAACTCCAGTTGCTCCTTGCCGTGGAGCGCCTTGCTGCGGGTGTGCTGAAAGCCGAAGCGGTCGAACATGCCCAAGGCTTCGTCGCGTTCGAAGCGGGTGTCGAAGACCACCTTGAGGTAGCCGTGCTTCTTGCAATGGGCGATGGCCGTTTCGAGAAGCCTGGCGGCGATGTCGGACTGCTGGAACCGGGGATCGACGCGCAGCCTTCGGATTTCAGCGGTGTGGTTTTCGTCGCGCGCCACGCCGATCATGCCGACGATTTTTTGATCCAGGTCCGCAACCCAGAAATGATTGGCGAGGTCGGCAAAGTAGGCCTCGATCATGTTCTCGATGTCCGCGCCGGTGTCGTTGGGCGCCAGTTGGCCCGCCAGAAGCCCCTGCGTGTAGAGATGCTCCACCACACGCTGATCCGTCGCGGCATAGCTGCGGACGGTGAGGCTGTCGATCGTGGTTTCCATTTCACGCTGCGGCATCGCTGGGTCCCTGTCGTTGCGGTTCCCATCTTAACATGGATTGGGCGGGAGTTGGCAAGGGATTTTATTCACCGCTCCGGGTGGCTGGGATTGAAGGTTTTGCGCAAGCCCCGCCCGGCAGGGCGCGGGCTCGGCGAGGGATGTACGCCTCACAGCCCGCGCCCTTCCGGGCGGGGCTTATACTGCCACAAAAGATGGGCACGGCGGATCGCACCGGTTATGCGGATTGGGGAAGGAAGTTTGTCAACAATCTCCGTCATCAATCCGATATGTTTCTACAGGGTGCTCCCATCGGGCATCGCCGTCCGCCTCCGCCTTCGTTATCGGATTCATCTGAAATGGCTCAGAAACTCAGCATCGTCATTCCTGTTTACAACGAGCACCAGCTTTTGCGCACCATTCTCGACCGGGTGGAAGCGGTGAAGCTGCCGGGGGATCTCGAGCGCGAGCTGGTCATCGTCGATGACTGCTCCAAGGATGGCACCGCCGATCTGCTCAAGCGGATGCAGCAGGAGCGGCCGGACTGGAACATCAACTTTCACGAGGTGAATCAGGGCAAAGGGGCGGCCCTTCGCACGGGCTTCGCCAAGGCAACGGGTGACATCATCCTCGTGCAGGATGCGGATCACGAATACGCCCCCGAGGAATACCCGCAACTGCTGGCGCCGATTCTCGATGGCCGGGCTGATGTGGTGTTCGGCTCGCGCTTTCTGGGCGAGGTGCACCGCGTGCTCTACTACTGGCATTTCCTGGGCAACAAGATGCTGACCACCTGGAGCAACATGGCCAGCAACCTGAACCTGACCGACATGGAATGCTGCTACAAGGTGTTCAGGACCGATGTGCTGCGGCGGATCACCGTGCAGGAAAACCGCTTCGGCTTCGAGCCGGAGATCACCGCCAAGATGGCCAAGCTGCGGGCCCGCATCTACGAGGTGCCCGTGAGCTACTCCGGCAGAACCTACGAGGAAGGCAAGAAAATCAACTGGAAAGACGGCTTCTCCGCGATCCGCTGCATCATCAAATACAACCTGTTCTGGCGCCCGGAGAAGGACAAGATTCTGAGATGAAAACGGGAAAAGAAAAAGCGGGAAACAAAACCGGCACCCCTCGTCCGAATAAGGTTTGAATTTCCTGCTTTCCTGTTTTCCTGATTTCCTGCTTTTCCTTACGGCCCCAGCGCCCGGTGCATCGAGGCGACCAGGGCGTCGCAGACCAGGCCCATGTTCACGTTGCCGGCCAGGTTTCGCTCCGCTTCTCCGACGGCCTCGATGACGCCGATCCAGGGTTCCGTGGCCGCTTCGGCGACGGCGAGGTCGCCTGCCGGGCACCGCGACGCGGCCTCGGCGATTTTCTGCCGGGCATATTGCGTGATCATCGTCCACATCAAACCGGCAGCCTGCTTGTTCGCCGCATCCTTCGATGCGCTGGGGTGTTCCTCGACCCATCGCTCCGCGAAGCCGTTGATGAGCTCGGCGATCTGCGGCCCCAGCAGCGAGGGGTAACGATCCTCCTTCATCTGATTCACCGCCGGCAGCACCGCTTTGGCCCAGGAATAAAGGTCATATTGCAACGCCAACCCCACGCGGCCCAGGCTGCCCGCCGAGAAACGGATCAGCCATTGCATCTGATGATCGCCAAGGTCCGGTCCATGTTTGGCGATCCAATCGGCAACGATCATTTCGGGGAGCGCGGTGAAGCTCACCCGCTGGCACCGGCTGCGGATGGTCATGAGCAGCCGGTCTTCGCTGGAGGTCACCAGGATGATGAACGTGCCGGGCGATGGCTCCTCCAACGTCTTGAGCAGCGCGTTCTGGCCGATGTTGTCGAGCAGTTCCGCTTCGTCGATGATGAAGACCTTGTTGTGGTTGAGGCGCGGACTTTTGAAGGCTGCGCCATCGTGGTAGGCGCCGTCCGTCGTCTTGCCGCCGATCATCAGCTCGCGCAGCAGGTCGATGGGGATGTTCATCTGCTTTCGTTTGCGCAGCTCGGCGATGCCCGACATGGCTGCCAGTTCCTTGCGGATGACGTGGTAATCGGGATGGGCTTCGCGGTCGAAGCTGTCCTGCACCTGGCCTGTGGATTCCTCGTCGTCGTTTTCATCTTCATCTTCTTCGCTCCTCTTTTTTTTGCCCGCCTTCTTTGCGCCAGGCAGCGTCGTGGCGATGACGGGCGCCATCAGTTTGCAGCTTTCACAGCCGCCGCACGCGCCGACCCGGCCGGCCAGATCGCGCCGGGGATCGTGACAGAGCAACACCTTCGCAAACTCGCGGGCGGCGGTGAACTTGCCCACACCTTTGGGACCGTGGAAGATGTAGGCATGATGCAGGCGACCGCTTTGCAGCGAGGCCTGCAACACGTCAACCGCCCGCGTTTGCCCTAGGATGTTGTCCATCCCCGCATCGTATCGCCTTCAACGAAAGATGACAGATGACCGCACCCCAATCACCCGCACCCGCACGACCCAACGGCCAGGGGGCCACCATCCTGCTGCTGGGCTTTCTGATTCTGCTGCTGTCCTGCGCCCTGATTCTGACGGTGCGCGTGCATGTGCGCCTTGGGGCGCTGACCGATGAACTGGTCAAGTTGAATGCGAAGATCGATGGGGGAACGAAGCCCGTGGCGACGGCGGGGACGGAGGGGGATTCGACGGGTACGGTGGTCGTTGCGAAGCCGCAAGCGGCTGGGACGCTGGGGCTCGGTGAGCGGCGAAGCCCGATTCCGCAGCCGGGGGAGGAGATCATCAAACCGCTCAAGCCCGCGATGCTCGGTGAAAAAGCCGAGATCAAACCGATCGCACCCGAACCCAAGGCGGGTGAGGTGATTCCGTGGGACCAGGCCCATCTGCACATGGGACGGACGATCACCGTCGAAGGCAAAATCATCGGCACCAAACGTCAGGCGACCATCTGCTTCCTCAACTTCACCAATGAAGCCGCCGGCGGCGCGAGCTTTTATCTGGTGGTCTTCAAGGACAACTTCGCTGACTGGGGCGGGTTCCCGGAACAGGCCTTTCTCAACAAGACCGTGCGGGTGACGGGCAAGATCGAAGACCATCGCGGCCGGCCGCAGATGAAGATCAACAAGAAGGAGCAGGTTGTGAAAATGGAATGAAGCGGGGCGAGGGAACAGGAGACAGGGGACAGGGGACAGGAAAGGCAATTGGTTATTATTTATTGGTGATTGCTTATTGCTTATTGGGGGAACAGCCTTCGCCACCGTCCATCGTCCCCTCAATAAGAAATAAGCAATAACAAATAAATAATAACTAATTACTTTTTCTGTCTTCTGTTCCCTGTCTCCTGTTCCCTCAATTCAGAAAGTCATCCGGCATGGCCATCGGTCTGCCGGTGCGGTCCACGCAGGCCAGGGTGGTGGAGGCTTCGGCGAGCAGTTCGTCGCCGCGCCTGATTTCGTAGCTGTGTTCGAGCTTGATGCGGCCGATGTCGGTGCAGCGGACGTGAATGGTGAGCTGGTCGTCGTATCGCGCCGGCCTGCGGTAGCGAAGCTCCATGCGGACGACGACGAAGAAGATGCCGCGCTCTTCGCACTGCCTGTAGGAGAGGCCGTTCTCGCGCAGCAGTTCGGTGCGGGCGATCTCCATCCAGACGGGATAGACGCTGTGATGGGCGACGCTCTGGGCGTCGCATTCGGGGTAGCGCACGCGCACTTCGATGGCATGTGAATCGATGGCATGGGGCATGGCTGAGATGGTAGCAAAGCGAGCGGGGTGAGCGAGACGTTCACTCGGTCCACTTCACCGTCATGACGGCGGTGTCGCCGCTTCCCGCGCCGCCGCCGCCGCTGACGCCGCCGCCTTCGATCAGTGCCAGGTCCTGCGTGAAGCGGCCGGACCCGGTGATTTCGATGGCGTTGCCGAAGAAGTTGCCGAAGTGCTTGCCGCTGCCGGACACAACGAGCTTGGCATCAGGCGCGGCGATCGAGCCATAGAGCATGCCCGATCCTTCGATGGTGACGTTGGCGTTGCCTGTCTGATACATGGTCAGGCGCGCGGGCAGCGGCGGGCTGAGGTTGGTGTTGATCTTTCCGCTTCCCTTGACTTCGATCTTGTTGGCATAGACGGTGAGGGTGGCGCCGGCGGCGAACTTGACCGCGCCGGAGCCTTCGATCTTGAAGGTGCCGTCGCAGTAGATCAGGACGTTTCCGTTGATGGTGATGGTGTGGGAGCCGCCGACGGTGAAGTTGTTGTAGCGATAGGTTCCGGCGTTGATGGCGCCGTCACCGTAACTGGGGAAGCTGCTGTTTCCGCTGCTGGAAGGCAGGTCCGGCGGCGTCGCAATGGCGGGGATGGTGATGGGGGTGGGCAGGACGTTTTTTTCGCCGGTGATCTTGCTGCTTCCGCTGGAGGTGATGACGGTGGCGGTGCTGCCGCCGACGCCGACGTGGACGTGGCCGACGATGGTGGCCGAGCCGCTGAGGGAGATTTTCTTGCTGCCGGTGGTGTTGGTGGCGACGCTGGCGGCGACGTTGCTGTTGCCGCCGGGGTTGTAGGTGGTGGTGGCGGAGTTGACGGCATCGATGCGGGCGCTGCCGGTGAGGGTGATGGAGTCGGCGACGTTGGAGCCGTGAGGCGAGCCGCCGCCGCCGCCTTCGCCCGGTTGCACGGCCACGTGGATCGCCAGACGGACCCGGTGTGTCCGGTCCTGATATTTTCCGATGATGGTGATGGTCGCCGGGTCGGACGGATCGTCACCGAGGTTGCCGTCGCCATCGACCTCATTGGTGTCGGCGTTGAACACGCCATCCTCGCCGATGATCGTGAAGGAACCGCCGGCCAGGGGCTGGTCGCTGATCCAGACGCCCTCCGAAAAGTCATCGCGCCAGTTGGCGTTGGTCTTCAGATGTCTGAGGATCATCTGCGATGCCGACTCGGCGATGAACCGGGCCCGGGTGTGATGCTGAATGTTCAGGCTGATGCCGTGGGTCGTGCCCTGCGCCGAAAGAAATGTGACGCTGAGCACGGCGGCAATGACCACCGCGAACAGCACCAACAACATGGCGACGCCTTTTTTTCGGTGATGATGCATGAGACTGTTGCTCGACGGTATGCGGAGTGAATCATCCATCGCCATCCTCAATCGCCGCCGCCAATGAACGATGTCGTGCCGCTGTTTCGCAGCGCGGCGGCGCCGATGATGGTTTCCTCGATGTTGCCCGCCCTCACGACGATTCGGCTGCTGATCAGCGAGGCGTCCTGCACAACCTGGGCATCGGCGGTGATCGTCCAAAGGACCAATCCGGTCGCCCAAACCTCTTCCGGAAAGTTGACGCCGCCCTTGATGGCGTCCGTGATCGCATCGAAATCGGCGGCGAGGGAGTATTCCGCGTTGGCCGGGGAAGCCAGATCGGGCGGTGCCATGTAGGAACGAAGTTCACCGGTGGCGCTGTCCCGTTCGATGCGATGAATCTCGCCGAGGTTGGGCGTCCCGCTGCCGTCGGCATCGCCGGTCCAAAGCACCAGCAGATCATCCTCGGCGACAAGCACCCTCTGCGAGGAGCGAATGGCGGCGGCCAACCGGGCCATGATCGTTTTCTGCCGCACCACCGATTGCCGCAGGTCGGTCCGGCTGGTGGTCCCCGCAGCCACGGCGCTGAGCATCATCATCATCGCCGCGGCGACGAAGCCCGTGCCCGCCACCGCCAGCAGCAGTTCGATGAAGGTCAGCCCGGCCCGACCGGCCGGCGATGTCATGCGCCGCCTGAGTTTCATTCGGTCGGCTCCGGAATAAAACGAATCGCCTGCCAGGTGCGACCGCGATGATCCGTCACCGTCACGGTCACCGTCAGTCCGTCGATCGACCCGCCCATCGATGCAAAGTTCATGCTTTCATAAACGGCCGTGACCGACCTGCCGAAGGATGCAAAGGAAGAGGGATATGCCTCGCCGTCCGCATCGGTCACTTCGCCCAGGGGTTCGGTCAAGCCGTCGTAGTCATCGCAGTTGTCGAAGTAGGCGCGAAGGGATTCACCGCCGTCGGGACCGGGCGTTGCGGCTGCGCCATCGGGATCGAAGTAAGGCTTGGCGACGATCTCCTCCATCATCGCTTCGGCGAGCGAGAGGGCCCGCAGCTCGTGCAGGGCGTTGTAGGTCTGGGCCTGGCCGGTCGATATCGCGTACCCGATCGCCGTCACGGCAAACGCCAGAATCGCCGAGGCCATCAGCACCTCCGGCAGCGTAAAGCCTCCACGTTGTCGCTCAACTCTGCTCGCCACGTCCGGCTTCTCCATTGGATTCGAACCGATCATCGCAGGATGATGATGCGATCGATCACGACCGAATCAAACCATCAATACTCATCGGCATACAACGGCTGTTTCACATGCCTGCGCCAGTCCCTTTCACCAACTCTCTCATGCTCGGACGATCGCCCTCCCCTGCAACCGGCACAACCATCACAGATCGCAACCACCCGGGGGGTGTGACCATCTTTAATGTGGCATCGAACCAAGTGAAGCCCCGCGCGATCCGATGATGAAAACGTGAATCCATCGCGCCCTTCAACCCGATGCACCGCCGGCTTCACGCTCATCGAAATGATGATCGTCGTGCTGATCGTCGCCATCGTCAGCGCCATGGCGGTGGCGCGACTGGGGAACACCAACCTCACCCGCCTGCGATCCGCGGCGAACCTGCTTGCCGCCGACCTGAGCTTTGCACAGATCGAATCGATCGCCCACGCGGATGCCCCGCGCGTGATGGTCTTCAACTCAGGCGCCGGCAGCTATCACATCGCCTCCGTCAGCGACCTGGATATCCCGATCATCAACCCGATCACCAAGGCCCCTTACTCCGTGCGCTTTGGACAGGGCGCCGCCGCGGCCCTTCACGATGTCACCGTCGCCCCCACCGGCGTCGGCGGCGACAACCGCCTCGCGTTCGGAGCTTACGGCCAGCTCGACCAGGCCACCGCTGCCACCATCACCCTCCTCTGCGGCAACGCCTCGATCACCCTCACCATCGACCCCCTCACGGGTGAAACGGTCATCGGGGATGTTGTTTCAAACTGATGGCCGGGGTGTGCCCATCTTTTGTGGTAAGCCCCGCCCGGAAGGGCGCGGGCTGTGAGGCGTACATCCCTGAGCCCGCGCCCTTCCGGGCGGGGCTTAGGCTGTCACAAAAGATGAACACCCCCTGACCGTGCAATTCCCGCGTGACTCTTTCACGTCTGCTGATCGCCGGTATAATGCCTTGGCTGACCGGTGCCGCCGGGACCGGAGCCTTTCGGGCGTTGAATGGCGATTCATTTCCGAACATTCGACGCCTTCGCGTGTATCCGCATGAGGCATTCCATGACACGCCATATTCCACTCGCCGCCCTTCTCTTTTTCGTCATCGCCAACACGCTCATCGCCCAGGATGATCCCGGCCTGAAGGTTTATCAGCGCGTGAGTCCATCGGTCGCTTCGCTCAAGTCGATCGAAGGTTCGGGCACCGGCTTCGTGCTGGAAGAGGATGGCCTCGTGCTCACCAACGCCCATGTCGTCACCTCGCCGCTGCCTTACCAGATGCGCGTGGATGTCATCAAGGACGGCAGGATCGTGCCGATGATCTTCAAGCGGGTGAAGATCGAAGGCATCCACCCCAAGCTCGATCTCGCCCTGGTGCGCATCGACGCCAAGGCCGCGGGCGTCAAGCTCATTCCCGTCACGCTTTCCAAGGCCCCGCTGCTGCCGGGCCAGAGCGTTTACGCCATCGGCAACCCCGGCCGGGGCGACGGGGCGACGCTCGACAAGACCATCACCCGCGGCATCGTCTCCGCCACCAGCCGCCTCATCGAAAACATTCCCTACATCCAGCACGACGCCGCCATCAACCCCGGCAACTCCGGCGGCCCGCTCTGCAACGCCGCCGGCGAAATCGTCGGCGTCAACACCCTCAAGGCCCACATCGAAGGCGTCGGCTACGCCCTGCCGATGGACAGGTTCCGCAAGGATGTTTTCGTCCCGCTCGACAAGCGCGAAAAAGACGACAAGAAGGTCCAGGAGATTCTCGCCGAGGCCGACCGCGTCATGGGGGAAATCAGGAAGCGGAGGGCCACCCTGCCTCCCAATGATCCGGGCCTCTTTTATGCCCGCGCATACGTGGCCCGCCTTTATTCGATGGCCCTGACCCACGACCCGGGAAACAAATCGCTCTACATCAAAATCGGCTCGCTCTTTCATCAACTCGAAGAACCGATGATGGCGTCGGCTTACCTGGCCAAGGGCATCGAGCTCGACCCCTGGCACAGCCAGACCGCCTACATCGACCTGGGCCAGTCGCTGGGCAAACTCGGCAAGCCCGACATGGCCACCCTGGCCTACAACGAGGCCATCGCCAAGTTCCCCCGCGAATCGGATCAGGTGGCCTTCGAACTGGCCAAGTACAGCGACAAGGAAAAGCAGTTCAGCAATGCCGCCTACTACGCCAAGCTGGCGATACACATCGGCGTCATCCCCCGCCAGGAGGATGAAATGAACCGCCTCTATGAAGGGGCCATCAAAAAGCTTTCACCCGACGATGCGGACAAGGCCCGCCGGCGATGCGACAAGGCCGCCGAGGAGTTCAACGCCATGAAGTCGGCCGCCGTCACCGCCAAGGCCGCGAAGCAGAAGTTCCTCAACAAGGAGTTTGAAACCTTTCTCCACGACTTCAACCCGATGACCGAGAAAAGCGAAGAGATCACCAAGGGGTTGTGGGGCGATGAGGAACAGGCGACCGAGGGTGACAAACCGCTGGTCGCGGACACCCCCGGCAACGCGCCATCCTCCGAACCGGCCGATGCCGCCGGGGAAATCACCCGGACCATCGAGGCCGCCAAGAGCATGGCGCGCGGCAAGGACAAGGACAAGGCGATCGAATCCCTCAAGGCCCTGATCGCCAAACACCCCGCGCATCCGCAGATCAAAACCGCCAAAGACCTTCTGGCCACGCTGGACAAACCCGCCAAACCGGAACCGGTCAAGCCCAAGCCCGACCCCGCCGCCCGCGCCATCGAGCGGAAAATCGATCTCGCCCTGATCCTCAGAAAGTCAGGCCAGAACGACAAGGCCATCGCCACCCTTCAGGAAATCATCGACGAACACCCCTCGCACGAAAGCACGGCAAGAGCGCGCGACCTGATGAAGCAATGGAAATAAGAAATGATCCCTCATTCGAGCCGCGCGCCGGGTGGCTGAGTCCGCTTCCGGGTGGCTGGGGCTGAGTCCGCGAAGCCCCGGCCCAGACGCACGAAGCAAGGTGGCGCAACTGAAAGTCGATGGTCGCCTGGCCGGGGCTTCGCGGACTCAGCCCCAGCCACCCAGCCCCAGCCACCCAAAACTTCTCAAAGCGCTGCCACAAAAAATGGGCACACCCTCAAAGCAGCACCACATCCTCACTGGCCAGATAGTCCGGCTCAGGCGCGGGCCGCGCAACGGCGGCCACCACCACCGGTGACGCCAACATCGCCGGCGCCTTGGGAGCGCGCGGCGACAGCATTTCACCAAGCATCATCATCACCTGTTCAACCTCCATCCCCGACATGATGCCGCCGTGCATCATCATCCAGCAGCGCGTGGCCAGGGGTTCATCGCCCAGTCGCCGGGCCCAGCCGGTGAGAATCCGGCGCACCACATCAGGCATCACATCCGTCGCACCCGCGCCGGCCCCGACGGTGTGAACCCAGTACATGAGCCGATACATCGCCAGATCGCCGGTGGCGCGGCGGTGATAAAGCCTTGCGCTTTCCTCGACGGACGCCCCCGCCTCCACCTTCAGCGCCACAGGCTCCAGCGAAGCCTGCGCGACCGCATCGAGCAGATCGCGCTTGTCGCGGAAGTAGCGGTAGATCGAACCCGCGGCACAGTCCAGCTTCGACGCGATCCGCCGAATGGTGGCGCCATCGTAGCCCTCCTCGGTCAGGCACCGTGCCGTGGTTTCAAGAATCTGCTGGCGTGAAAGCTGCGTGGCGGCCGACGATGAGGTGGATTGTTCTTCCATGACGATCATGCATCACCTCCTTGTGATGTGGTGCATGAGTGTCGTATGCGGCAAGCCTTGTGTCAAGCAATTTTGTTTCAACGATAGAGCGATCCGGGGGGCGGGACCGGCGCATTTAGCCGTTCGCCTTGGCGAACGGACGGTTGATGACTTTCATCGCGGAATCCGATTGAGCGTGTAGTACGCGGATGAATGCAACAACGCACGGCCATCCGCGGCACGCACCCCTTTTGCATCCAGTTCATGCACGAACGTCTCGCGCAATCCATCAACGATCAACCGCACCTGCGAATCACCGATGACACGGGCTTCGCGGATGGTGAGCGTCGCCTTTTGAACCTCATCACCGCCGTAAGTGCTGTGGTAGGGGTAGGTATAGCTGATCATCGAGTAGGACTTGGGATTGGCGGCCGAGGCTGCCTGCACCGGCGAGGTGAAGGTCAACAGGAAACCATCCTTCGTGGCCGTCATCGTCTTGATTTCAAAGGGCGTCTTGCCGGTCCAGTTCACGCGCTCCAATCCGTAGGATCGCGAGCCGACGGAATTCCAGCCGCGATTGGTCTCGCCGACGAACATCGCGCCATCTTTTGCGAAAGTCATGTGAATCACGGCACTGGCGAAACCCTTGCGAAACGGAAAGCATGCACCCTGATACTGGCCATCCACTTTTTCGAGCGCGACTCGGCTGATCAGCGCCATGGTGAAATCGCCGACGAAAAGCTGATCGGCAAACGGACCGAATTTCCCTTGCGTGGCGTCGCAGATGATGCCGGTGCTGCCCATGCCCATTTTCCTGTACGGAAACCAGACGGCAGGCAGCGCGTAACCGGGGATCTGTTTGCTCGCCTGGCCGACGGTCAGACCTGTGGGGATTTTGCCGGGATGTTTGAGCGGGCTGCCCGGACGCTGCGTATCGACGAGCGAATCGACATGACCGTGAAACACACCCTCGCGAATGTGGTAGAGCGGACAGGTTGGAAACCAGTTGCCCTGATGATCGGTACCGAAGAGATCGCCCTCGCGGTTGAGGCCGATGCCGATGGGGGATCGCATGCCGGCCGAAACCGGCTCAAGCTTTCCCTCCGGCGTGAAGCGCAGACTCCACCCACGCCACACGGAATCGTTGAGCAGCTTCTTACCCATGGTCGAGTTGAGCGTGACATAAAGATTGTCCTTCGCGTCAAACACCGGCCCATAGGCATATTCGTGATAGTTCCCGCTGACGCCCCAGCCCCGTGCGACCGTGCGGTATTCATCCGCCAGATCATCACCATCGGCATCGATCAGTTGCGTCACCTCCGCCCGCTGCACCGTGTAGAGCGATCCCTTGTGCCAGGTCAGGCCCAGCGGCTCGTGTAAGCCATCCGCAAACTTCGTGTACTTGAGCTGATCGAGCGTCGGCTTGGCGGCGCCCGCGCCTTCGATGATCCAGACTTCACCCTTGCGAATCGCCACCGCCAACCGCCCGTCAGGCAACGTCGCCAGCCCCGTCACCTCAAGTGCCAGATCACGGGGCACGGGGATCGTGGTGACTCTGTAATACTCATCCTCATCCCCTGCCGCGATCGTCACGCCGCCGCGGAAAACAAGTGCAAGCACGATGCAACGAACGCAGGATTGAAAGAAGGTGCGCATCACCATGAAATCACCTCCTCGATGATCGCTTTCCCGTCGCGACGTTTCACGGGAACCACCTTGCCGTCACTGCCGCGGAAATAAAGGTTGGCCGGTGGATTTTCAATCTCCAACGTGCGGCGAAGCGACTTGCCGTCCGCCTGCGGCGTCAGCCGGTCACTTACCTTGCCGCCTTGCAACGTGTATTGCATCGCCGGCACGCGCGCCTTGTCGAAGCGATAACCTTGAAACTCATAACCCGCCTCCCTGCCGACCGCCTTGGGCCAGGGATCGTTCGCACTCTTGAGCACCGCCAGCGGCACATGCGCCGGCAGTCTGTGCACATCCTCGCTCAAGGGTTTCGTGAGCGGCGTGTAGCGATCGATCCATGTCGCCTCGGCATCGAGGAAGTCGCCGCGCCAGGCGACGGCCCAGCGCACTTCGCGCGCATCGAATGCGGCATGAATCCGCTGCGGATAACCGACCGCAATCGCCTGCATGCCCGCGCCTTCCAGGAAGGTGCGAAACACCATCGGCCGCTTGTCCGGCTTGAGCACGAACGACTGCGCCGCCATCCCATCAGGCAGCGGCGACTGATCGAGTTCCTTCAGATAAATCCACATCTGCTCGATCTGCTTGCCGGCATCCCTGCCGGAGATCATCGCATTCACAGGGCTTTTTCCATCCGCGAAGAACGCGGGCATGATCGTGCGGCTTCGCATCGCCTGCGGATCGAGCAGCATCTTCTTGAACCACTCCGGTTGCAGCCGCTGGGCCGTGAATGACAAATCCATCGCGGGCGGCCCCAGCGCCTTCTCACCTTTGAGTCCGTGACAGGTGATGCAGTTAAGCCCCTGATTACCCATCAGTGAACGACCGATGAAACCGCGGTGATGACTCAAACCCCCGGCGACATCAATCTTCACCTTGGCATCAACCGGATCGGCGGCGGCGAAGCCGGCGATGAGATGCTCCACATTCGCCTTGCCGAACTGCGGCATGCGCGTGACCAGATGCGGCCGCATTTCGCCGGCGCCCCCTTCGCCGGTCAGAATCATGCGCAGCCATTTTTCCGTGAGCTTCGCGCCGATGTCAGTCAGCGGCGGCGGAATGCGGCCCTCATCGCCCAGGGCATCGGTGGTCGATTGGAAGTAAAGGGCGCGCGCCGAATCGACGCCGCCTTTGCCCTCGCGATCATGACAGGCGTAACAGTTGAGGTTGGTCAGCGTGCGATCGACCCGCCGCTTGGCGCCCAGCGGCAAAGCAGTAGGCAACTCGCGCAGCGCCATCCGCATCGCTTCACGGTCAGCGGCGGTCATCACGAACCTGGGCACGCCGGCAGAGGGTGAATCGCTCAGGCAGCCGCGAAGCTGATCGATGCGCAAATCCTTCATGGCGGGCAGCGTCGGCACATCCTCTTTTGAAGGCGTCTCGCCCGTCTCGTGACAATTCACGCAGCCATGCCTGATGAACGCGGAACGACCGACAACGACAAGCTTTTGATCAGGTTTGATTGCCGGCGATGAATCGAGTTCACGATCGCGCTGAAGATAGACGGCGATATCCGCGGCTTCCTGATCGTTCAACTTCAGCGCGGGCATGCGGCCGGACGGCCGAACGCTCAACGGATCGAGAAGAAACGCGACAAGCCCCGCGTGCTGATAGCGGGAAGCCAGCGCGATCGGTTCCGATGGCGCGGCAGGTTTCGTGAGTTCGATGGATTCATCAATCGATGCCGGTCGATAGCCCGCTTCCGGTTCGTGGCAGGCAACGCAGCCGATCGAGTGATAGAGCTGCCTGCCGTGCCGCACGTCGCCTTTCACTCCGGGGGGGACCGTCGGCTTTTCGTCGTTCGGCAATGCCGCAAGATAGTGAGCCATGGCGAGAGCCGATTTTTCGCTGTTTTCCCCGGTCAGAACGTGAGGCATTCTCGTGCCTGGTTTCATCTTTGATGGATTCGTGATGAACGCGGCGGTCTCCGTGATGTTCATCCGCTGCGCGATCGTTTGCAGTCGCGGCGCCGCGTTGGACATCAAACGTGAAACGGCGGCCTCGCCGGCCTGATGGCAGGCGATGCAGTTGAAGCGGGCGAGCAGTTGCTCGCCGCGTTCGATATTTGTCTCGTTCGCGGCGGCCGCGCCAAGCCGGGCGGTCATCGCAAGCGTCGTGACGAGTACCAGGAAGATGAAACGGATCATTCGATCCTCGCCCAGCTTCTCCCTGGAAGGAAGGGGCTTTGGAACGCACAGAAGTTGCACGCCACACGTTCGCGGTCTCATACCAGTTCCACCCGCGAATCGGCGGTCCTGTTGGTTTCGCTCAACCGCCTCGCGGCGTTGAGCAGTTTCATGAAGGCGCCGAAGTAGTGGCCGTTGTCGTGAAAAGTACGGCCGCTGACGAGGTTGCCATCGACCACGCAGGGTTGATTCACGAAGATGCCGCCGCAGATTTCCAGATCGAACCGGCACTTGGGCACCGTCGCCATCCGCCGCCCTTTCAGGCAGCCGGCATAGGCGGGAATCTCCACGCCGTGACAGACCGAAGCGACCGGCTTGTTGTGATCGAAGAAATAACGCGTGATGCGCACCAGATCCTCGTCATAGCGGATGTATTCCGGCGCCCTGCCGCCGCTGAAGAAAATGCCCGCGTACTCGGCGGGATCGATGTCAGCGAAAGTAATGTCGGGCATGATGGTGTAGCCTTCCCATTCCTTGGTGATGGTCCAGCCGGGCTTCACCTCGTGAAGCACCATCTGATAACGGCGAAATTCCGGGGCCGCGACGACGGGTTCAAAGCCGTCTTCCTGAAGGCGGTAGAAGGGATAGAGCGTGTCAACGGTTTCGCTGGCGTCGCCGATGATGATGAGGACCTTGTTCATGATGATTGTTCGTTCCGAATGTAGTCTTGTGGAGCCGGGGGAGCCGGGGGAGCTGAAGGAGCCGGGGGGAGCCAGAGGAGCCAGAGGAGCCAGAGTGTTTCGGGTGGCTGGGGCTGAGTCCGCGAAGCCCCGGCCCAAGCGACCATCGACTTTCAGTTGCGCCACCTTGCTTCGCGTGTCTGGGCCGGGGCTTGCGCAGAGCCTTCAGCCCCAGCCACCCAATCGTTCACGAACAGAAACTCGATTTTCCAATCAGGTTCACTTCCTTAAAACCATCAACAAAATGTTCATTGGGCGACTTTGGGCCCGCGCCCTTCCGGGCGGGGCTTATTCCGAACTCAGGCTCATATGCTTTTCAAACATTCCGCAAGATAACCGGCGGCACGGTTGATCTCCGCTGTCACTTCCTCGGCGGTTTCAAGGATCGGGATGCCGCGCGGCACAGGGTGCATGAAGATTTCCGTCGGGCCGGTGTAGTTCACCTTCTTCAAAGCCGCCAGCATCGGCGTGAAGTCGAGATCACCGCGACCGGGCATCTGCTTCAGCTCATCGGCCTTGGGCAGTTTTTTCGTCGCCCCCATGCCATGCTGCCATGCGTAAAACAAACCGAGCTTCGGCCCGATCGCTTCGATCAGCTTGCCCAGCGCCGCCGCATCCTGCGGCAGATGGTACGGCGCCAGCGCGATCTTGAGTTGTGGTGATTTGGCTTCATCGGCGAAGGCGCGGATCGCATCGATGTCGCAGCCATGATTCTCGATGGCGACGGTGACGCCCAGTTCCTCCGCGACGGCCAATTGAGGCTTGAGCTTCTCGATGAACGCCCTGGCATCGCTCTTGGGCACGAAGCCGGTGATGAGCAGGTTGCCGCCCATTTTTTTCACGTAGCGAAGTTCCTCGCCGAACGGCTTGCCCCAGATGGTGGCGGCGGCCAGCTTCACATCATGTTTCGCCAGCAGCTTCGCAAACGGTTCATCCCCCATCGCCGTCGCCTGCTCGCGCTGATCCGCATGGGGGGCACGCCAGATGTCGAGCGCGGCGCCGCCGGTCTTTGGAACCTGGGCGATGACATCGGCCAGAGGCAGCTTGCCGTACATCGATGAAGCCACGATGTAGTCAAGCTTGAACGGCGAAGGCGCCGCGCCGCGCAAGACCTGCGGCGCCACCATCGCCGCAACGGCGGCGGCGCAGAAGCGGCGGCGGGAGAAGGTTGTGATGGGTTCATTCATCGTGTCGTTATTCTCTATTTCCACGGATACCAAGTATAGTAATCCGTATCATCCCCCGGCGGAATCTCGTGGTAGTCCACGTGATTATCCACGAAGCAGATGTTGGCCATGATGCGGGACGGGTCGTGCCAGTATTGTTTGCGGTTGCCGCCGCCGGTGTAGTTGTGGATCGGGTGGTCGCCGACCATGATGGTCCGCGAAGGGGATCTCACATCGGTCAGCTTGCGGCCTCGCAGGGTGACGGTGCTGGTCACGCTGGCCCAGCCGTTGTAGGCGTAGGAACTGCCCACATCCTTGTAGGTCGTCACCGAAGCGGGGTGCCAGACCTGCGCGCCGGTGTCCGCCGGGCAGAGGTACGGGGGAATGTCGGCATTGTCCGCCACAGTCCTGTCGTAGCCCAGATAGAGGTTGATCGGGCGCTCCTTGGGGGCATAGCCATCGACAGCCCGATACCCGGAATAGGTTCCCGCCCTGCCGCCGTGGACCATCGCGCTGGTGGACGATGCCTTCCAGGGGAAGAAGCTCTTGTTGTCATCGCCGTACATGACGAAGCCCTGTCCGATCTGGGCGAGCTGCGTGCCGCAGACGACCCGCTTGGTGTGGGCGCGGGCCTTGCTCAGGGCGGGCAGGGTGATGGAGATCAGCAGGGTGATGATGGAAATCACCACCAGCAGTTCGATGAGCGTGAATCCGTTCTGTCGTTTCATAGCTGGAACTCCGCGACTCCTTCTCCAGCCGGTTGCGTCAAGGGTTTCGGGTTTCGGGTGTCGGGTATCGGCGGGCCGGGGGGTGGCTGGGGCTGAGTCTGCGAAGCCCCGGCCCAGTGACCTTCAGCATTCAGCCTTCAGCCCCATCCACTCACTGTGGGTTCACCCGCCGTGGCGCCAAGCCCGATGGCGAGGGCCGCCGAGCCGTCGGGGTATTCTGTGCTCGGCATCGATACCCCGACGGCTCGCCAAGCCTCGCCATCGGGCTTGGCGCCACATTCGGTACATGAGCCGAGCACCTTGGCCCACACCCTTCCGGGTGGGGCTTAACCCTTCCGGGGGGCTTACCTTCCGGGGGTGAAACTCATCTTCACACCTCCGCCGTCCGACGGCGGCGCATCATCATCGGCACACCCGCCAGCAGCAGCAGGGCCGAGGCCGGTTCGGGGATCGTCGGCGCTGCCGTGACGATCTGGAGCGCAATGGTGTCGAGCAGGACGTTGCTGGTGCCGGGCGAGGATGTGAAGTAGCCGAAGCCGTTGACCACACCCACCGAGTTGGGCAGGGCGCTGTAGGCCAGCGGGGAGGCGAGCAGTTCTTCGCCGTCGAGCGTGACCTGGATGAAGAACTCATCGCCGATGAGGAACTTCTCGACCACGAAGTCGTGGAACAGCGTTCCGCCGCGCAGATCGACATCGGCCAGCAGGATGCTGTTGGCGTTGAGGTTGGTGGTGTTGTCCACCAGATAGAGTTGCGTGTTGAAGAAGCCGAGCAGCGCCGATTTGCCGACTGCGGTTCCTTCATCGCGGACACCCAGCGCCACGTAGGGGAGCAGCCCCTGGGCGTTGGTTGCCTGCGCCGCCGAGTCGATGCGCAGGCGGGCCTGGTAGCGCCAGCCTTCATCGGCGATGGGCGTGTCGGTCAGCAGGTCGTGGATGGCGATCCGATTGGCGGCGCTGTTGTCGTTGATCCGCGCCGAGCCCACGATCGAGTTGGGCGTCAGGTTGGCCGCACCAACATTGTTGAACACCGTCCAGGTGGTCTGCGTCAGCGGAGGCGTCGCACTGTTAGGGGCGTAGGTGCCGTTGTAGCTGGCGACGAAGGTCGGGAGTACCCCCCCCCCCCCCCCACTGCGCCAAAACTCAACTGATCCAGCACCACGTTCGATGTATGGTTCGTGGAGGGACTGTAGTAACCGAAGCCGTTGGCGTTGTTGGCGTCGAGAGGAAAGACCGTGTCGTTCGAGTAGAGAACGGGCGATCCTTCGGGTACGCCGTCGATCAGAATGGAGACCTTCATGAGGCTGTCGTTGGGATCGATGAACTTGACGACGCGGTAGTCATGGAACCGGCCGTCGCGGAAGTCGCCGGCGTTGATGGTCTGTGTCAGTATATTGTTGGTGTTGTAAAAGCCCAGCGTACCGGTGTTGGAGTTGAAACCGAGCATCACGACCTTGCCGTTGCCGCCTTCATCGCGGGCGCCGATGAAGATCGGGGTGCCGGCCCCGGCGGTGGAATTGATCTGATGCCGGGAGGAGTATTCATACTCGAAGTTGGCGGGAGCGGCGATGAAGGCGGGATCGGCATACTGCTGGAAAATGGAAATGCGGCCGCTGTCGGGGTCATCGAACGTCGCCAGACCCGGCGCGGGGGAGTTGGGCGTGATGGTCCCGGCCATGCTCGTGAACTGCTGCCACGTCGTCTGCCCCGCCGGCGGCGCGGCGTCCGTGGGAGTGTACGAACCGTCATAACTGAAAAACTCGGTCACCGACACCGCCATCGCCTGGCTGGAAGCCAGAACCGACAAGACGACGAACATGATGGACTTGGACAGTTGCATGAAATGTCTCCTTCGATCAGTGGATGAATCCTTGACATGCCACGAATGCGGCAAATGGGAATGGACGGGAAACGACCGCTTCCCTTTGAAGATCAATACGCAGGCCCAAGCCTCATCTTCAAGGGGAAGCACCAAACACGACATACGGACTTTACCTCACAAAAAAGATGGAAACAAGCCTGACATTTGCAGATTTTTCGTATTATCATGCAGGTTTTGCGTCATTAAGCCCGTTTCACTAACCTTGCTTTAGTATAAAGGTGTAAACCCAAGCAGCCCGTTGAAGAGGTCGGAGGTCAGAAGTCGGAGCGAAGCCGCAAGCGGCTGTGTCCCCTGTCCTCTGTCCCCTGTCCCCTGTCCCCTGTATCCGCCATGACGAAAAAACTGCCTCACGTCGCCCTGCTGATCGAGACCAGCCGGTCCTACACGCGGGATCTGCTGCGCGGCATCCGCCGGTACATGGCGACGCATGGGCCGTGGTCGATCTTCCTGGAACAGCGGGCCCTGGACTCGCGCGTGCCGCCCTGGCTCGCCAACTGGCGCGGCGACGGCATCCTCACCCGCACCGGCACGCAGGCCATGGCCAACGCCATCGCCCGCACCGGGGCGCCGGCCATCGAACTCCGCGCCACCAAGCTGCGCCACGCCCTGCCTTTTGTCGGCGTGGACAACCATGCCGTGGGCATGACCGTCGCCTCGCATCTGATCGAACGCGGCTTCGAGCACTTCGGCCTGTACGCCCTGGACACCGAAACCTTCTTCGAGGAACGATGCAACAACTTCATCCGCGCCCTGGGGCAGCGCAACTTCCACTGTCATGTTTTCAAGGCCGAGGGCAGCCGCGAGAAACCGCTCCAATGGGAGCAGCAGCAGACGCGGCTGGCGAAATGGATCCGCGGGCTGCCCAAGCCGGTGGGCCTGATGGCGTGTACCGATCAACTGGGGTTCTGGCTGCTCGATGCGTGCAAGCGGGCGGAGGTGGCGGTGCCCGAGCAGGCCGCGGTGGTGGGTGTCGAGAATGATGAATCGCTCTGCGAGATGTCCACGCCGCCGCTCTCCTCGGTGCGGTTCGACGCGGAGAAGACGGGATTTGCCGCGGCGGAAATGCTCGACAGGCTCATGGCGGGCGAGACGATCGGCAGGAGGCAGGCCCTCATCGAGCCGATCGGCATCGTCACCCGGCAATCCTCCGATGTCGTCGCCATCGGCGATCCGCTCGTCGCCCAGGCGGTGCGGATGATCCGCGAAAACGCCTGCGACAATCTCAACGTCGAAGGCGTGCTCGATTCCCTGCTCGTCTCAAGAAGCACCCTCGAACGGCGCATGACCGCCGCCCTGGGACACAGCCCCAAGGAGGAAATCCTGCGCGTCCGCATGCGCCGGGTGCGCGAGATGCTCATCGAAACCAACCTGCCCCTGAAAGTCATCGCCCTGCGCACCGGCTTCAACCACGCCCAATACCTGGGCGAAGTCTTCCGCAAACAGGCGGGCATGACCCCGGGACAGTTTCGGGCAAGACACCAGCGGTAAGGGAATGAAAAGTTCCGAGTTCCGAGTTCCGAGTTCCGAGTTGAAAGGCAAGGAGGAAGGCATTGAGGCACGGAGGCACGAAGGGGGAAAGGCTGAATGCTGAATGCTGAAGGCTGAAGGCTGAAGGCTGAAGGGGGAGAATGGCCAATGGCCATTGCAAATTGAAAATTGCAAAATGGCGGAGTGGGCAAACCAATCACATAGGGATATACGTCTCCCTCTCTTCAATTTGCATTTTGCATTTTGCATTTTGCAATGGCCATTTTTCAATCTCCCCCCTTCAGCCTTCAGCATTCAGCATTCAGCCTTTCCCTTCCTCCTTCGTGCCTTTCTTCCCCCTTGCCTTTCAACTCGGAACTCGAAACTCGAAACTCGGAACTTGCCTCCCCCCTTCGTGCCTTCGTGCCTTCATGCCTTTCAACTCGGAACTCGGAACTCGAAACTCGGAACTTTTCCTCCCCGCTTGCACCTGCGCCGGGTTCTGCCACAATCTCCCTCCCACCACAGCCCCACGGATTGCATTCATCATGGAAGCAGGCATCGTCGGACTCCCCAACGTCGGCAAATCGACGCTCTTCAACGCCCTCACCGCCGCCGGCGCCCTGGCCGCGAACTATCCCTTCGCCACCATCGAGCCCAACGTCGGCGTCGTCTCCGTGCCTGATGCCAGGCTTGAGATCATCCGCAAGCACATCGAGTCGCAGAAGATCATCCCCGCCGCCTGGCGGCTGGTCGATATCGCGGGCCTCGTCAAAGGCGCCAGCAAGGGCGAAGGACTGGGCAACAAGTTTCTCTCCCACATCCGCGGGGTCGATGCCATTCTTCAGGTCGTCCGCTGCTTCGATGACCCCAACATCATGCATGTCGATGGCTCGGTCGATCCGCTGCGCGACATTGAAGTCATCGAGATGGAACTGATGCTGGCCGACATGCAGACCGTCGAAGGCTCGCTCGACAAGGCGCTGCGCTCGGCCAAGAGCGGCGACAAGGATGCCAAGCTCCGCGCCGAACTGCTCCAGCAGTGCAAACCGGTGCTCGACGCGGGCAAGCCGATCCGCGCCATGCGGCTTCCCCCGGAGGAGATGAAACTGCTGCGCAGCTTCGGCTTCCTCTCCGCCAAGCCGGTGCTCTATGTCGCCAACGTCGATGACAACGATCTCAAGGGCGAAGGCCCGCTGGTGCGGAACGTGCGCGAGAAAGCGAAAGCGGAAGGCGGGCATGTCGTGCCCGTCTGCGCACGACTCGAATCGGAACTGGCCGAGCTGGATGAGAAGGATCGGCTCGAACTGCTCGAAAGCGTCGGCCTGACCGAACCCGCTCTCGCGGCGCTTTCCCGCGCCGCCTACAGACTGCTGGGCCTGCAAAGCTACTTCACCGCAGGTCCCAAGGAGATCCGCGCCTGGACGATTCCCATCGGCGCCACCGCTCCGCAGGCGGCAGGCGTCATCCACAGCGACTTCGAGCGCGGCTTCATCCGCGCGGAAGTTTACAGCGTCGATGACCTGGAAAAATACAGGACCGAAGCCGCGATCAAGGCCGCAGGCAGGATGCGCGTCGAAGGCAAGAGCTATGTCATGCACGACTCGGATGTCGTGCACTTCCTGTTCAATGTCTGAAATGAAAACCCCCTCGAGTGGTGGGAGCTCAAGGGGGCGGAGGAGGGAGAAGGAAGCGGTCTTTGGACGGCCGCGCTTCCGATCGGCCGGTTGTGCAGGGTTGGAACCCACCCACAGGAGTGGGTGGGCTTTCATGGGATGAATTTCAAATCTCCAATTTCAAATCTCAAATCCAGAATCTCAAATTTGAAATTTCAAATCTCAAATCGCTGTCCCCTGTCTCCTCCCCCTGCCCCCGCTCAACTGCATCCCATCGAGTTGCCGCAGTTGTTGCACTTGTAACAGGTGCCGCTGCGCACCGTGATGGTCCCGCAGACGTCGCAGGCCGGGGCGTCGGCCTGCATTTCCTTCATCGCCATGGAGAGCACCGATGTCGTTTTCATGACGGTGCCGTCGCTGCTGGTTTCGCTGCGTGACTCGCTGGTTTCGACAGCGATCTGAGCGATGGTCATGCCTCGGCGAGGGGGATCAACATTCGAAAGGCGATGGCCGTTGCCGTTGCCGTTTGACCTGGCGGTGACTGTTTCATCATCGCCCTGCTTCTCGCTTTGCTGCTTTTCAGCCGGTTTTTTCACGGGTTCGACAATCGCGGCGATCTTCTCGCGCACCGCCGGGCTGCTTGCCGCATCATCCTTAAGCTCCGTCTTCTTGCCTCGCTGCGGCGCGTTGGCGGCGCGGTAGCCGGGGATGAACTCCATGCCCATCCAGCGGAAGATGTAATCAACGAGGCTCTTGGCGAACGGGATGTCCGGGTTGTGGGTCATGCCCGCCGGCTCGAAGCGCTGGTGCGTGAACTTGTTGACGAGCGACTCGATGGGCACGCCGTACTGGAGCGCGACGCTGATCGCCGTGCCCAGCGAATCCATGACTCCACCGATGGTCGAGCCTTCCTTGGCCATGGTGATGAAGAGCTCACCGGGCATGCCGTCGTCGTACAGACCGACGGTGAGATAGCCTTCGTGGCCGGCGACATTGAACTTGTGCGTGATGCTGCGGCGGGTATCGGGCAGCCGGCGACGCAGCGGACGCTCGACGATCCGCTCGACCACCTTCTCCACGATGCGCTCGACGGTCTGCACCTGAATCTCCGTCGTCTTCTCAGTCGCCACACTCGCAACGCGGCCGGCGATCGTCGCGACCTCCTGGCCCACTTCCTGCTTTCCCGCTTCGATGTTCTCCTCATCCTCTTCGCCTTCATCGGCCTTGTCGTCGGCGGAAGAGTTGAGCACCTGGCTCAGCTTGCAGCCGTCGCGGTACAGGGCGTTGGCTTTGAGCGCCAGCTCCCAGCTCAGGCGGTAGGCGTTCTTGATGTCGTCGATCGAGGCCTCATTGGGCAGGTTGATCGTCTTGCTGATTGCGCCGCTGATGAACGGCTGCGCCGCGGCCATCATGCGGATGTGTCCTTGGGCCGCGATGAACCGTTTGCCCTTCCTGCCGCACTTGTTGGCACAGTCGAACACCGCGAGATTTTCCGCTTTGAGGTGCGGTGCGCCTTCGACCGTACCCGTGCCGCAGATCATTTCATTGAGCGTCTCGACCTGCTTTGATGAAAAGCCCAGGCCCTTGAGCAGATCCGTCTGCCCCGTGAGGCCCAGGCGCTCGATGGCGTCCTGCCCGAGAGTGTACGAGTTGAACACGAAGCTCAATTCCATCGCGCTGCCCAGCGAATCGCCGAGCTTCTTCAATTCTTCCTCAGTGAAACCCTTCCCGAGCAATGCCTGGGCGAAGGTCTTGCCGGCAGTCTGCCGCGTGCCGTCCTTTGCGGGAAGAATCACATCAAAACTCAGAGCGCCCAGCAGATGCCGCAGGACATCGCGCACTTCCTCTTCGCCAAGGCCCAGTGATTCGAGCGCCGGGCGCACCGACTGGTTGGCGATCTTGAAGTAGCCGCCGCCGGCCAGCTTCTTGAACTTGACCAGCGCGAAGTCAGGCTCGACGCCGGTGGTGTCGCAATCCATCAGCAGGCCGATGGTGCCGGTGGGAGCGATGACCGTGGTCTGCGCATTGCGGTAGCCATGCGCCTGGCCCAATCGCAAGGCATCATCCCACGATGCACGGGCGCGGTGCAACAGGTCGCCGGCGTTGCTCAGTTGACCGATGCCCTTCTCCTGCTTTTCCAGGTATTCCGCATGAATCGGCACCGGCGGAATCTGAATCCCTTCATAATTGCCAAGGTCATGCTGATTCGCATGCTCCACATCGCGGGCCACGCCATAAGCGGCCCGGCGATGATTGCGGATGACGCGCAGCATGTGTTCGCGGTTCTTGAAGAAGCCGGGGAACGGCCCCAGCTCGCCGGCCATCTCCGCACTGGCCGCATAGCTGCGCCCGGTGAGAATCGCCGTGAGGGCGCCGCAGATGGCGCGGGCCGTCTCGCTGTCATAAGGAATGCCCGCCTGCATCAGCATCGCGCCGATGTTGGCGTAGCCCAGGCCCAGCGTGCGGTACTCGTAGCTGAGCCGGGCGATCTCGCGCGAGGGGAACGCCGCCATCAGCACGCTGATCTCCAGCACGATGGTCCAGAGGCGCGTCGCATGTTCGAAGCCATCCAGATCGAATCGCTTTTCGTGGCGATCGTAGAACTTGAGCAGGTTGAAGGAAGCAAGATTGCATGCGGTATTATCTAAAAACATGTATTCGCTGCAGGGGTTGGATGCGTTAATCCTTCCCGATGCGGGACATGTATGCCACTCGTTGATCGTGGTGTCGTACTGCACGCCCGGGTCGGCGCAGCGCCACGCGGCATAACCGATCTCATCCCAGAGCATCTTCGCCTTGATCGACTTGGCCACCTTGTCGTTCGTGCGGTTGCGAAGCTCCCAGTTTTCATCGCTGTCGAGGCGGCGGAAGAACTCGTTGGGGATGCGAACGGAATTGTTGCTGTTCTGGCCGCTGACGGTGAGATAGGCTTCACCGTTGAAGTCGTAATCGAGTTTCAGACCCAATTTGGTTGCGGTTTCCTGCTGCGCCTTGGGCAGACGTTTGATGCCTTCGACGAGGGCGGCGACCTTGAGTTCCTCGCGGACCTTCCAGTTGACGAAGTTTTCGATGTCGGGATGATCCAGGTCCAGGCACACCATTTTGGCGGCCCGGCGGGTCGTGCCGCCGGATTTGATGGCTCCGGCGGCACGATCCCCGATCTTCAGCCAGCTCATGAGGCCGGAACTTTTTCCGCCGCCCGAAAGCGGTTCGTTCTCTCCACGGAGCTTGGAGAAATTCGTTCCGGTCCCCGAGCCATACTTAAAGAGGCGCGCCTCGCGGACCCACAGGTCCATGATCCCGCCGGGGTTGACCAAATCATCGTCAACGGATTGGATAAAACAGGCATGCGGTTGCGGATGTGAATACGCATCGTCGGCGAGTTTCGTCTCGCCGGTCGTCGCGTCCGTCACCCAGTGGCCCTGCGCGGGACCGGTGATGCCGTAGGCCCAGTTGAGGCCGGTGTTGAACCACTGCGGACTGTTGGGGGCGCAGACCTGATGCAGCAGGGTGTAGGCGATCTCGTCGTAAAACGCCTGGGCATCCTCGGTGGTGTCGAAGTAGTTGTGCGTCTCGCCCCAGTGACGCCAGCAGCCGGCCAGACGATGCACGACTTGGCGCACCGACTTTTCGGGGCCGGTGATGGTCTTGCCGGTTTCATCCTTGAGCACGTTGCCCGCCGCATCCACCTGCGGCACGCCCGCCTTGCGGAAATATTTGGAGACGACGATATCCGTCGCAAGCTGCGACCAGGAGGCGGGAATCTCCGCATCCTTCATTTCGAATACGGTCGTGCCGTCGGGATTGGATATGCGACTGGAACGCCGGGTCCACTGCGTCGTCTGGAAGACATCCGTGCCGGCCTGCGTGAATCGGCGAGTGATTTTCATGACTGTGAACCCTGTCTAATATGAGACGTTTGTATGTATGTATCCGGCACGCCGTCCGTGTCGTACCTGTTAAACTTTCAGCAATCAGCAATCAACGTCCGCCATTCAACGTCCGCCATCGAACATTTCAGGCAATATCTGTTCAGGCGCCGCTGTCCGGGCCAAGGCTTGTTATCGCAAAGGCCATCCATGACCCATGGCCCGGGCAGCGAAGCCTGAAAAGACAATTCAAGGCGAATGCTTATTATTTAATACTTATTACTTAATGGTTATTGGCGGAACTCTCGTACTGCCTTTCAATAACTAATAAGCATTAAGTATTAAATAATAAGTATTCGCATCTGCTTTACACCTGCACCGCATCCGCTCCGATCCTCGGATGCTGCCGCAGCATCTGCGAGAGAAGCACCCGTTCGCGTTGTTTCTTTTCCAGCATCCGGGACATCGCCCGCGTTTCATCGAGCACATCAAATCCGCGTTCGAGCAGGGCCGTGGCCAGGAGCGTGGCCCACTTGTCCTCGGCGTCCGGGTCGCTGCTGTCGCCGCCGCGGCTGACGGGGATCACATCGCGGATGCCGCTGGCCATCACGGCTGTCTCTTCGCCGCCGATCAGCCCCAGTTCCACCGCCCGATCCACGGTGCCCGCCGCCTCGACCGCGATGGCGACCGTCTTGAGATACTCGCGGGCGCCGTTGTACGCATCGACTCCGATCCATTCCGTTTTCATCGCGTGCCTTCCTTGCGTGGGTCCCAGTCGTCCTTGACTGTTCATCCGGGGCTTCCGGGGGGCTTCCGGGGGGCTTCATCACCGTTTGCCGTGATTGTTCGAGGGGCCGGGGCTTCGCGGACTCAGCCCCAGCCACCCGGGTTCGTTTTCTTCACCGTTTGCCGCGGTTGTTCGAGGCCGGCTTTTTGGAGCCTTTCATATTCGCCGCCGTCGGCTTCATGTTCTTGGGGCCGCCTTTGGGCGTTTCAAACTTCGCGGGCTTGCCGGAACGACGTTCGTTGCGCGTGGCCATTGTGAAGCTCCCTGTTTGAGGCTTTGGTTCTGATTCGTCATGGCACGGCATCTTGAAGATGCCGTGCCCAAGATGCCGTGCCCAAGATGCCGTGCCCAAGATGCCGTGCCTTGGGCGCACATACTTAATCCACCATCGGCAGCGTCAATCCCACCTGGTCCTGATACTTCCCGCCCTTGTCCGCGTAGCTCACGGCACACACGCGGTCGGCTTTCAAAAACACCATCTGGGCGATGCCTTCGTTGGCGTATATCTTGGCGGGCAGCGGGGTGGTGTTGCTGATTTCGATGGTGACCTTGCCGCGCCATTCGGGTTCGAGCGGGGTGACGTTGACGATGATGCCGCAGCGGGCGTAGGTCGATTTGCCGACGCAGATGGCCAGGACATCGCGGGGGATTTTCAGTTCTTCGACGGTCTCGCAGAGGGCGAAGCTGTTGGGCGGGATGACCACGTGATCCTTGCCGGTGAGGTCGGTGTCGATGGTGATGAACGAGGCGTCGGAGAATTTTTTCGGATCGACCACGGCCTGCCCGCCGTCGGCGGCGACGTTGGTGAAGATTTTGAAGACGGTGCCGACGCGAACGTCGTAGCCGTAGCTGGAGACGCCGTAGGACACCTTGCCCGGCCGCTTGATGTTCTCGGCGAACGGCTCGATCGGCACGAGTTCCCGAATCTGACTGTCGCAAAGCACGCCCATGATTCGCTCCCTGACTGCGGGTTTCTCAACCCGATCACCAGACGAGTGGTCCACTCGATGCGGTCCACGCAGTCACCCGCTGAGCCTTCCAGGCTCTGCGTGACCTCTTGTCGTTTGGCCGGGCCCTTCCTTGGACGACGGCAACACATTTGATTTTCCAACCCGGTTCGATCCGATCCCACACCAGATTCCACCTGCACCCCCACCCGGCAACCCACCAAAAGTCCTCACACAAACCCAATCACCACCGAGAGGCATCCTAACCCAATATCTTGTGGTCGCAATGGGTCTCTGCACAATTTGTGGCACTTTTTTTAGTGTGTTCGCGTACCAGTTTGGTAAGTCATTGCGAATCGCAGGGTTAATTGCGGATCGACTCCGGGAGGGTTTTTTACCCGATCGCCCGGATTTGCGACAAGGGACAGGTTATCCACAATGGGTGGTGGGGTTATCAGGACAATGGGCCACCAATGGTGCCCCAGGGAACAGGACAGGGGAATCAGGCACGGGAGCTTCAGCTCCCGTGAAGTAGGAGACAAGGAACAGAGACAGGAAAACAGCGTGTTCCAAATCGAAAACTCCAAATCTCAAAACCTGAGTTTCGCTTAAGCCCCGCCCGGCCCCCGGAGCAGGCGCGGGCCAAAGCGTGTCCGATCAACAGCGGATTCAAAGCCTGCAAGGGGAATTCAAATCGGCCATCGAGTTTTGATTCGTCAACAGGCCGCGAATCGAACGCCCCTTGGCCCGCGCCCTTCCGGGCGGGGCTTAAGCGAAACTCGGGTTGTTGGTCTGGATTTCATTTGCCGCTACATTGCTGCGATGAATCGTCGCGGCCGAACGATCTATCGCTACGGGCTTTTCGCCGTCCTCCTGGCGATCTTTGCCATCTTCCTGATCTGGCCCATCGGCCTGACGGTCAGCGGCGCGTTTTTGGAAACCGATGGCAGCTTTACGACCAAATACTTTTTCAGCGATCTGGGCGTCTTCCACGATCCCATCTACAGAGACGGCATGGTCAACAGCCTGCTGATCGCCGCCGCCACGACGATCCTCTGCCTGCTCATCGCCCTGCCTCTGGCGTCGCTGGCGACGCGCTACGAGTTTCGAGGCAAGGCGCTGCTCAGCAGCCTGGTGATGGTGCCGCTGATTCTGCCGCCGTTTGTCGGCGCGATTGGTTTGCGGTCGCTGCTTGGCCGCTATGGCGCGGTCAACGCCCTGCTGGTGTCGATGGGCGTTCTGCCGGCGGATCATCCGGGCATCGATTTCCTGGGTGACGACTTCATCGGCGGACGCTTCACCGGCATCGTGGTCGCCGAGGCTTTGCATCTTTATCCGATCCTCTTCCTCAACGTCACCGCGGCGATGGCGAACCTCGATCCCGCGCTCGATGAAGCGGCCCAGGGGCTGGGCGCCACCCGCTGGACGCGCTTTCGCCGCATCACGCTGCCGCTGATCACACCGGGGGTTTTTGCGGGGGCGACGATCGTCTTCATCTGGTCCTTCACCGAACTGGGTACGCCGCTGATGTTCGATTTCTACACGGTCACACCCGTGCAGATTTTCTACGGCTTGCAGGAGGTGCAGACCAGTCCCCGGCCATACGCCCTGGTGGTGGTGATGCTCGCGGTCGCCATCGGGCTGTATCTTTTCAGCAAGTGGCTCATCGGCGGAAAAGCCTACGAAATGCAGAGCAAGGCCTCGGTCGGCAGCGTCTCGCGGAGGCTCACCGGATTCAAAGGCTTGGCCGCGATGCTGACGTTCGGCTTGGTGATCGGCCTGGCGGTGCTGCCGCACCTGGGCGTGGTGCTTTCATCGCTGAGCGTCGATGGCCAGTGGTACCGCTCGATCCTGCCGACGCAGTGGACCACGGAACATTACAGCAACGCGCTCACCCACAAGCTCGCCTCCGGGTCGATCCGCAACAGCCTGCTTTATGCCTCGATTGCGATGGTGCTTTGCATCTTCATCGGGCTGTCGATCGCGTACCTGAATGTGCGCACCAAAATCCGCGGCGGCTGGCTGCTCGACTCGCTGGCGATGCTGCCGCTGGCGGTGCCGGGGCTGGTGATGGCGTTCGGTTTCGTGGCGATGAGTCTGAGCTGGCCCTTCCCGCAGCTCGCGGCTTATTTCAAATCGATCGGCGCCGATGAGCTTTCCAGCATGATGCAGGTGACGGGGCAGGCGCCCAACCCGCTGCTGTTTCTGATCGTGGCCTACGCGATTCGCCGGCTGCCTTATGTCGTCCGCTCCGCGACCGCCGGCTTGCAGCAGACATCGGGACAACTGGAGGAGGCGGCGCTGAACCTGGGCGCCACGCCGATGACCGCGATCCGCAGAATCGTCGTGCCGCTGATCATGGCCAACCTCATCGCCGGCGGCATCCTCGCCTTCAGCTTCGCCATGCTCGAAGTAAGCGACTCGCTGATCCTCGCCCAGAAGGAACAGCACTACCCGATCACCAAGGCGATCTACGATCTCTTCCTGCGACTGGGCGATGGACCGTACATCGCCAGCGCCATGGGCGTGTGGGGCATGGCGCTGCTCACGGTCACATTGGTTGGCGCAGGCCTGATGATGGGCAAGAAACTGGGGGCGATCTTCAGGGTGTGACGCTTCTCATTTTTCAGCCGCAGCGTCCTCGCTGCGCGTCCGTCTGCTTATAGCCGCAGCGTCCTCGCTGCGCGTCCGTCAGACGCGCAGCGAGGACGCTGCGGCTAAAAAATAGAAGGTTCTGCGTTACGCCTCTCAGTTGTCGAAGATGCTCTTATCCTTCGCCTCCACCGGTGGCAGCTTGCGTTCGCCGCTGTCCTTCTCCGGTGCTTCCGGGGCATCATCCTTCTTGTCCTCGGCCTTGCCGTCCTTATCGGAAGCAGGATCGACAGCCTTCTCCTTGCCATCGCCATCCTTCCCTTTGCCATCGGTGGTTTTCTCAGGATCGGGGTGCGCGTGATCGCTGCCGGCGCTGGGCACGCCCACGCTGTGGCGATAGACCAGTTCGCCGCCGTAGTGGCCGATCGCGCCGACCCAGGCGACGCTGGCGACGCTGGCCAGCAACGCGAAGACCAGCGTGACCGATCGGAACCACGTGACGCGCACGGTGCTCAAGAGAAGAAGGAACCCCGTCGCCGCCAGGCTCACCCAGAAATACTCGGCCAGTTGCTTATGCTTTTCGAGCACCTCATGCACCTCGCCAACCGGCTTGACGGGCAGGTGATGCTCGGCCTCCTCGCCGGTGTGCGAAGCCCACAGCGCCGAGAGCGTGCCCAGCAGAAAGATGAAGATCGTCGTCCACCGCAGGCCCGACGCCTTGCTGCCGGTGAGCGCCACGCCCAGCGTCAGAATCAATCCGAGCACCGCCACCGCGATGGGAATGTGTACGATGATCGCATGGAGACGCTGCGGATCTTCGAAGCTCTTGAACACATCGTTGAACGAAGGAAGCATCTCAAACATGGTGAACCCTTTGGCAACCGGTGGACCGATGAATGTTGGCGGATGGCGGCTCCATATTATAACGACTGCATGTCGTAGAATGACGTGTTGCCGCCGATTGTTGCGAACCATCCCCGCCCGGTCCCCCGGTCCCCCGGTCCCTCGTCGTTCGTGTTGAGATGCGCCCATGCCTGCCGGCAACGTCACATCCCTGTCGCCGCGTGCCGCCCTGGTGCATCGGCTGGCGGCATCGCTGGGCTTCGCCCTGGTCGGCATCGCCCCGGCCCTGCCCAGCGACCGCGCCGCCGAGCTGCGCCGCTGGCTCGATGCCGGCAAACATGGCGACATGGATTACCTGGCCCGCCATGCCCAGGTCATGATCGACCCATGCAACATCGTGCCGGAAGCAAAAGCGATCATCTGCGTGGCGGACCGGTATCGCGATGAAAGTTCCGAGTTGCGAGTTCTGAGTTCCGAGTTGGAAGACAGCGAAAGTTCCGGGTTGGAAGACGGTCAAGGCAAAGAACGAGGGATTGAAACCCTCAAATCCGAAATCCGAAATCCGACGGCTTCAACAGCGACAGCAGTCGCTAAATCCGAAATGGTTTCAACTCGGAACCCGGAACTCGAAACTCGAAACCTACCCCAAGGCCGCATCGCCCGCTACGCCCGGGGCGATGACTACCACCGCGTCATCAAGCATCGCCTGCATCAGCTTGCCGATTCGCTGCGCGAGCGGTTCCCGGAACATCTCTTTCGCACCACGGTCGATACCGCGCCGGTCATGGAGCGCGAACATGCCGCCCGCGCAGGCCTGGGCTGGATCGGCAAGCACACCCTGCTCATCCACCCGCAGATCGGCTCCTGGTTCCTGCTGGGCGAAATCATCACCACACTGCCCCTGGAAACCACCGCCGATGCGGGCTATCCCGCTCCGACCATCCCCCCCACCGATCACTGCGGCAGTTGCACCCGCTGCATCGACGCCTGCCCGACCCAGTGCATCACGCCTTATTCCGTTGATGCTTCGCGCTGCATCAGCTACCTCACCATCGAACACCGCGGCGAAATCGCCGAGGAACTCCAACCGAAAATGGGCGACTGGCTTGCAGGCTGCGATGTCTGCCAGGAGGTCTGCCCGTACAACGCTTTGAAAAGCGAAATCTCAAATTTCAAATCTCAAATCTCAAATCCAACTTCTGAAATCTCAAATCTCAATTCTGAAATCAATCCCCGCTACGAACCCCGCCTCGCTTCGCTGCCTGTGCATGAAGTGCTTGCGTGGACCGAAGAGGATCGGCGTAAAGCGCTGACCCGTTCCCCCCTGAAACGGATCAAGCTGGAAATGTTCAAACGCAATGCCCGGATCGTTGCCGCGAACATATCAAGCGACCAAGGGTAACGGCGGTGGCTGGGGCTGAAGCCCAAGGCTCTGACGAGCTCCTCATCGGCCGGCGTCCCCCCGCACCCCCCGCGGGGGGACGCCGATCAGACACATTTGTAAGATACAAGGCTCTGCGCAAGCCCCCGGCCCAAGGAACCTTCAGCCTTCAGCCTTCAGCATTCAGCCTTCAGCTTTCAGTATTCAGCCTTCAGCATTCAGCATTCAGCCTTCAGCCTTCAGTATTCAGCATTCAGCTTTCAGTATTCAGCATTCAGCTTTCAGTTGCGCCACCTTGCTTCGTGCATCTGGGCCGGGGCTTCGCGGACTCAGCCCCAGCCACCCCCGACTCCTTCGGCTCCCCCGGCTCCCCCGGCTTCCCGGCTCCCCTTGCCGAATACACGCTCTCAGTTCCCGCCTTGCTCTTCCACCGCGACATGTTCGTGCCCGCTCGTCACCGGTTCATCCTCCACCTCTTCGATCACCGCCTTGGCCTTGAGCGTTTCCACGAACTCCCGCGTGCGCTGCTGGTGGGTCTCTTCGCGGAAGTGTTCGATCACCTGCCCGCGAATCTCCGCCAGCGGCCTGGGGGTCGCCTCCTTGCGCTCGGTGACGCGGGCGATGTGGTAGCCGAAAGGCGACAGGAAAATCGGGCTGGTTTCGCCGACCTCCATCGAGAAGACCACGGCTTCGAATTCCTCGACGAGTTCGCCGCGTGCAAAGAACCCCAGGTCGCCGCCATCGCCGGGCCGGTCGGAGTGGGCATCGGAAAGCTCGGCGAAGCCGGCGCCGCCGCGAAGCTGTTTGCCCAGGTCGAGCAGGTCGGCATAGACCTCGCGCGGGTTCTTGCCGTGGTCGATGGATTTGAGAATGTGCGAGACGCGAATCTGCTCGGGCGTCTTGTAGCGATCGATGTGCCGCTCGTAGTAGGCTTGGAGTTGTTCCTCCGTGGGGTCCTGTTTGGGTCCCAGCGCCTTTTCGATGACCTGTTGCAGTCGAAGGTTGATGCCCACGCTTTCCTTGAACGCGGGGATGTCATCCTTGCCGGTGTTGTAGTTGATGTAGAAGTGTTCCTCGCCGCCGGCCTCTTCGACGATCTTGGCGAAGGCCTCCTCGATCACCGCATCAGGCACATGCACGCCGCGCCGGTCGGCCTCCTGCGACAGCAGCACACGGGCGGTCATGTTCTCCCTGGCGTAGCCCATGAACTCCTCATCGCGCTCGCAGCAGTTGGGCGGGTTGGGATCGTTGCGCGCCGCCGCCTTGAGCTGCTCCATCTCGCGGTAAAGCTGGTCGTGATTGACGAGTTGTCCGTTGATCGACAGTGCCATGCTCTTGGTTCCTTTCCCTGCATGATAGTCCCAACCCCGGGAGCCGTTTCATTGAAGGCAAAAGCTCCAAATCACAAAATCCAAATCTCAAATCTCAAACAAACGAAATTCCTGAACAACCTCTCGCCCAAGCCGCTTGCGGCGTAGCAATCCGAACCTGGCAAAACCGATCCGAATCCGGATTCTGCCTGATTGTCTTTTTTGCTTTTTGGAGCTTGTTTGAAGTTTGAGATTTGTCCTTTGGAGCTTCCCACAAAGTGCCGGGAATGAAACGACCCTGTTCCCCTTCACCCCGCCAGCCCGCGCAGCATCGCGCCGATGCCGTACGCCAGCCCCGCCGCGATGGCGCCGATGGCCAGCGTCTCCAGGCCGCTGGTCCACCACTTGTGCCCGATGAACCTGCTCTTGATCGCCCCGATGATGAAGAACGCCACGCCGGTCAGGATGGAACTCCACAGAAACGCCGACTCGATGACCACGCCAAACGCCACCTCATAAACAAACACCAGCAGCGGCAGCGAACCGATGACGATGAACGCAATGAACGTGGACCACGCCGCCCGGTACGGATTGGGCCCTTGCAGCGGAACGCCCAGCTCATCGGTGAGCATCGTATCCACCCAGCGATCGACATCCGAGGTGATGGTCCTCACGGCCCGGTCCAGGTCCTCGCCCTCAAACCCCTTGGCCGCGAAAATCTGCCGAATCTCCTCGCGCTCGCCCTTGGGGTAGCGGGCGATGTGATCGCGTTCCACCTTCCGCATCTTCTCCCGCAACTGCTCCTCGGCCTTGCTGCCCACGAAATTGCTGATCGCCATCGAGAACCCATCCGCGAACAGGTTGGCCGCCCCGAGGATCACGATGATCCCAGGCGAAAGCTGCGCCCCCACCACCCCCGCCACGACTGCAAAGGTGGTCACCGCGCCGTCGATGGCGCCATAGATGAAGTCGCGCAGATAGCTGTGCCGCGGCCCATCCGCAAGCCGCTTGCGCACCGCCTGCGGCGTGTGGTCCTGCCTGAGCTGATCCATCGGCGTATGGGGAACTTGCGAAGACATGCCGGTGAAAACCTCATGATCGAAAGCGAACGCAAGACACAGAAGCGGACGCGCGATGCGGACATCGCGGCTAAAACATGCACGACGCGCGATGCGGACATCGCGGCTCATGATACTCAACCCGATCCAACCCACACCGCCTGCGGAACAAAAAGAACAACCCCCGACCGAAGCCGGGGGTTGCATCTTTTGACTATTCAGTTTTCAAGTCCTCCCATCGAATCAGGCATTCCGCCCGCGACGCCCACGAAGCGCCAACCCGGCCAGAGCAATCAGCCCCAGGGCCGCGGAAGCGGGTTCGGGGACGATGCCGGGGACGCGTTCAAACGAAGTGGACGCATCGCTCTGGAACTGGATGCTGGCACCGCCACCCAGACCAATGATGCCGCCGTTAACCGAGCCGACACCGTAGATCGGGTCTGCGGGATTGCCCGCCCCAGCCACGACGGGAATCTCGTTCAAAGCCGTGCCATCCGAGTTAACAAGGAAAGCGGATGAAGGATCGACCTTGGTGAACGGCAATCCCTGCGTATTTTCCGTTTCGGCTATGAAGTCAATCGTGCTCAACACATCAATGAAGAAGGTCGGATCAAAATCTGTGACTTGAGCGGTGAACTGCGTGGAGCCGATGCCTGTAATGGTCATTTGTGCTCCGTAATCGTTGCCTGCGAATTGATCGAGAACCGTGGTCAAAAAGTCGCCGTTGAGGTTGATGGAGGCGGCAAAATTGGAAACGAACAAACCAGGTCCGGCAAGGATGTCCGCTTCCAGAATCTTGACGCCGTCGTTGAATCCGGTGCCGTCACGATCAGAGGCGTTGAACGCCAAACCCTCACCGTAGTAGATTTCGAGATACTCGCCCGCACTGGGAACGTGGGCGAAATTGACATTGGCGGTGCCTGCGTCAAAGTCAACAAAGACGGTGCTGACACGCTCATCGAAACGCGCCACAGCGGTGATCTCGTAACTGGTGTTCAGGCCCGGAGGCGATTCCGGGCTGCCCGGATCACCGCCAACCTTCACGAAGCCGGCCAATTTGGCTTGGTAGAACACCGAAAATGGATTCGACGTACCGCCCACGAATTGCGACGTTAGCATCGCTTCATCCGCACCAAGAGTCGGCGGGTCGCCACCGGCGGTGATTTCGACACGAACATCACTCGTCACCGTGTTGACAATCGAATGAATACCCGTTGACGTCCCGATAAATGTTTGAACCGCCGCGTTGCCGCCAACCGCCAAGGTGTTGCCGGGCGTCCAGTCGAATGTCACGACATTATGGATCGCCGCATCACCGCCGGGGCCGTCGGGGTCGAAGCTAATCGCGTCGGCTGCGAAGGCGGACGAACTGCACCCGACCGCCAAAGCCAGACCTGCAAACCTTTTCATGCACTTCTTCATTGCTTTCTCCACTCTCGGTCCGATCTCATTTCTCCCCACAACCGCTCGGACCAAAAAAAAGCGGGTGGATTGTTCTCAAAGACCATTTCTGGAAACGCTCCAGCGGTGAAGGCTTCCCCAAGGCTGATGACCTTATGAAACCCTGCTCCCTTGGAGATACATCGGATGGAACCGTTTGCAAGCGAAGGGAGTGAAAAAGAGAAAAAAGAGATGATTCAATAAAAAAAACCTCCCTGATTCATCACCAGGGAGGTCGAAAGCTTATTCAAATTGCAGACAGAGGATCAGGCGTGGTTGCGACGGCGACCCAAAGCCAGACCCGCGAGTCCCATCAGCCCCAGAGCCGCAGTGGCTGGCTCGGGGACCACGCCAGAAACGCGCTCGAACGAAGTCGATGCATCCGCTTGGAACTGGATGCTGGGGCCACCACCCGCACCCAAAAATTGACCGTTGACGGAACCGATGCCGTAGATCGGGTCTGTGGGATCACCAGCACCCGACGTGACGGGAGCTTCAAACTCTGCCGTGCCAGCCGAGTTAACAAGAAAAGCGGATGAAGGATCGACCTTGGTGAACGGCAATCCCTGCGTATTTTCCGTTTCGGCTGTGAAGCCAACCGTGCTCAACACATCAACGAAGAAGGCCGGATCAAAATCGGTGACTTGAGCGGTGAACTGCGTGGAGCCGATGCCTGTAATGGTGGTCAATCCGAGATAATCATTAGGATTGACCTTATCAAGGACATCTGTGATCAAACTGCCATCCAGCGCCAGACTCGCGGCAAAGTTCGAAGTGAACAAACCAGGTCCGGCAAGGATGTCCGCTTCCAAAATCTTGACACCGTCGTTGAACCCGGTACCGTTAAGATCAGAGGCGTTGAAAGCTGCGCCCGCACCGTAGTAGATTTCGAGATACTCGTCCGCATTGGGAACGTGGGCGAAATTGACATTGGCGGTGCCTGCGGCAAAGTCAACAAAGACGGTGCTGACACGCTCATCGAAACGCGCCACAGCGGTGATCTCGTAACTGGTGTTCAGGCCCGGAGGCGATTCCGGGCTGCCCGGATCACCGCCAACCTTCACGAAGCCGGCCAATTTGGCTTGGTAGAACACCGAAAATGGATTCGACGTACCGCCCACGAATTGCGACGTTAGCATCGCTTCATCCGCACCAAGAGTCGGCGGGTCGCCACCGGCGGTGATTTCGACACGAACATCACTCGTCACCGTGTTGACAATCGAATGAATACCCGTTGACGTCCCGATAAATGTTTGAACCGCCGCGTTGCCGCCAACCGCCAAGGTGTTGCCGGGCGTCCAGTCAAACGTCACGATATCGCTGATGGCCGAATTTCCACCCGGACCATCGGGATCAAACGTGATCGCATCCGATCCCAGTGCGGGGGCGGACAAGCCTGCCATAAGCAGGAAGCCCGCCGCCAGTTTCATGTTCCGATTCTTCTTCATCACTAATCTCCTTGTTTGAGGAATCGTCCGGCTCTTGCTCCCGGCCCCTGCGTCCGGACAACGCTGCGGCCCTTTGGTCTTTCTCGTTCGCCAGCACACACATGCCGGGACGACTGAATTACACGTTCAACTCCAAGACCTTCAATTTGTGAAATGAATGGCTCTTTCAAAAACCCTTCAATCACGCACACATTACCACCAAGGTAATCATGTTTCGAAGCTTGTCAATACCCTGGAAGGAAAATTCCCAAAGTTTTTTGACGATTCTCCCGATCCCGCCGCCTGATGGAAACCATTTGTTCGCACTGGAGTTGTGTGAGATCGCCCATTTTATCCAAGCCTCCCATTTTCACATTGGGGAAGGGGCGGGGACAGGGGCAGCTGCAGCGACAGGTAGATGGGGGTTGCCATTCGTTGCGAAGCCGCAAGCGGCTGGCTGAAAGCTGATGGCTGATGGCTGGGGTTGCCACCCGTTGCGAAGCCGCAAGCGGCTTTATGATCCGGTCGCCTGATTGGCGACCTGGATTGATTTCAACAGTTCGCCCGCCTGCCGGGCCGACTCGCTCTGGCCGCCCCGCGAAACAGCCGTGGTCAGGTGCATTTTCGCCCAGCGTGCATTGCCGGCGGCGTGGTAGGCCCGGCCCAGGTGAAAATGCACATCAGCGGAGTTGTTCATTCGGAGCGCACTGAATCCCAGATGCTTCAGAGCCGACTCGTGATTGCCTTGCAGGACTTCGATCCAGCCGAGCGTATCGGCCATGTTGGGGTCCAGCGGATGTTTCCGTCTCAGTTCCAGGGCGATCCGTCTTGCCTCATCCAGTTTTTCAGGGCCTTGCTGGGAGAGGCGATAGGCCAGGTCATTGGCGGCGGCATCGCGGAAGGGGCCGTTCGATGCGGCAAGTCTGCGAATCAATTCGGTCGCCTTGTCATCCTGGCCGGCCAGTTTGTAGAACGTGACCAGGCGAAATGAAACGTAGTCATGATCCGGCTCGCGTTCGAGCAGGCGCATCGCCGTTTCGATGCCTTTGTCCCACTGCCTGCCGTTGGTCGCGTCCTGCACCTGAACGAACAGCGCCAGGCTGCTGTCAGGCGCCTTGTCCAGGATTTGATCGCGAATCGAATCGATGGTTTTCTCCTGAGCGATCGCGCCGGCCAGAGCGACGGCATGGGCCAGGATGAACCGGGGCTGCGCTTCGACCACCTCCATCGCCACACGCTCGCTCACCGGCGGCAAGCCGGTTTCCAAGGCCACGAGGGCGACCGCCAACTTCCGGCCTGCCTGGGCCAGTTCGGGCGATTCCAGCCGCAGCGTGCCTGCCATGCTTCGCAAATCACCTGCGTAAACGGTGTAATTGATCGCTCCGATGGCGTCCGCGACGGCGAGCATCTTCTTCGCGTCGCCGTCGATCAGGGCGGCCAGGTAATGGGTGGGCGCCTTGGCCTGCGCCTTGGCGTCAATGGGAACGGACAGCGCCAGGGAGAGCAGCACGCCGTGGTCCACGCCTCGCAGTTGCGCATCGCTTTCCAGCAGTTTTCGGGCGTCGTCCGACTTGCCCAGTTGGATCATGACGACGATTCTTGCCGCCCGGGTTGCGGGGGTGTTTTCGACGGCGATGAGTTGATCGAGGGTGGTCCGCAGGCCTTCGAGTTGCCCGGTGCTGGCCTGCGCCACGACGCGGATGCGGAGCCAGCGAATTCTTGCGGAGGCGTCGAGTTTATCCATCTGCAAGGCCCGCTGGGACCATTTGAGGAGGTTGTCGTAGTCTTTCTGGCGTATGCTCCATTCGATGAGGGTTCGGATGGTCTCGACGGCGGCGACGCCGTCGGCGGCAAGTTTTTCCAGCCGCTGCCGCGCCGCCGCCGGATCGCCGCCGGTTTCATCCATTCGGGCCAGACTGAGTTGAGCGGGGCCGAAGTAATTGGAGTGTCGGGGAATCAGGGAAAGGCGCGTCCGGGCGCCGGCGACATCCCCCAGGCCCGCCATGCACTGCCCCATGGCGAACAGGATGCGAGGGTCTTCGGCGTTGCCTGCCTTGCTCAATTCCTCGATCACCGCTGCGGCCTGTTCGAGCAGACCCAGATCGGTGAAGAGATCGGCCTTGATCCACAGCGCCCGGATGCGGGCGGCCGTATCGAGGCCGGCCATGCGATCGAGGGTTTGTTCGACGGCCGGGAAGTTGTGGTCCAGCCGATGAACCCGTGCCAGCCGGTCGAGGGTCATGACATCATCGCGTTCGATGGCCAACGCGGCCTCGTAGGTTTTCACCGATTCGGCAAGACGAAGCATGCCGGCGAGCAGGTCGCCTTTGGCGGTGAGCAGGAGGGTGCTTCGAGGTTCGCGGACAAGCCACGACTCGATGGCTTCCAGACCCAGCTCCGGCCTGCGCATGCGCTGAAAGCGATCGACGATCTTGCGAATCCGGCCCAACTCGCCGACTTTCATCTTGGCGGCCGCTTCGTTGAGGCCGCTGATCCGGGCCGCCTCATCATTCCTGTTCCAACTCAGGTCAATCCAGGCGATACGGGCATCCGTGGCATACAGGTCCGCCTGAATCAGGGCGTCGTAGATCGGCTGAATCTGTTCGAGCTGAAAACCGTTGCGGCTGACGATGATGCTGGCCATCGAACGGGCATATCCCAAGGCGGTGCGATGTCTCAACTGAATGACACGCTTATAACCCTCGGCCAAGGTGCGCAGGGCTTCGTCCTGCTGTCCGGTCGAATTGAGCAGGCTGGCTTCGGACAGGCGGGCCAGGGGTTCGTTGAGCGAGCGCAGGGATTTGAACTGGGTCACGCCGCGTTCGACATTGTGCTTGAGGTAGAACCGGGCCAGCATCGCATAGCCGGAAAACTGCGTGGGATTTTCACGGACAAAAGCGATCAGATGCACTTCCTCTTCCCCGGAATTCCGGCCCCGGCTATGGATGTTCGCCAACGTCAGCCGCACCCGGGGATCGGTGCTGCCCGCGGCAATGGCGCGGTTGCAGATCGCCAGCGCCTCGGTGACATCGCCCTTGTGCAGCTTGAGCTGCGCCAGCACGCCGGGCATTTTGGCCTCTTCGATGCGCGATTCGTCGATCTTTTCCAGATAAGTCTGAGCCAGTTCGGGCTGCCCCATCAGCCTGTAAATCGAGGCGGCCAGTTCCAGCGCCCGCGGATCATCAGGCAGGTGATCCCGCACGGTCTGCACCTGTTCCAGCGCTTCTTCGGTCAAAGAGAGCTGCGCATAAGCCTGCGCGAGAATGAGACGGGCCTCGATGTCACCGGGCTTGGCCTTGAGAAGTTCCTCCAACAACTCGATGGCCCGGTCAAAGGATCCCTGGTTGACATAGAGCAGTGCAAGCGACTGATTGACATCGAGACTGTCCGGGAACGTCCGCCGCACTTCCACAAGCACGCGGCGAGCCTCGTCCGATTCGCCACGCATCACATGGACGCGGGCCAGCGCCAGATGCGTTTCGATGTTTTCCTTGTCGAGGATCGCACACTCCCGGGCGTACTTGAGCGCTGCGGCCATGTCCCGCAGCATCACGCTGCCATCCACCAGCACCCTCAAATACCCCGGTTTGCGGGGGGAGAGTTTTTCAACCGCTTCAAGCAGCACCCGGATGTTGTTCTCGTTGCCGGCGACGACCTCCGCCATGAATTTGAATCGAATGGCGTCAGGGTCGGACGGGGCGTCCGCGTAAAGCTTGTTGATGTCGTCGAGCACCACGGAAACCGTGTCCCGATTCTCCGCCAGAATCCTGACCAGCGCCGTTCTGGCCGTCTGATTGGCGGGGTTCAACTCGGTGGTCCTGCGAAGGGCTTCGACCGCCATGGTGCGTTCGCCCAGTTTGTCAAGGGTCAACCCATAAAGCAGTTGAATATGCTCATGATCGCGGCGATCCGTCGCCAGGGTTTGCAGCATGGTCTTGGCCTGGGCGTATTGACCGGTTTCATACAAACACCATCCATACGTCAGCCGGTGTTCCGCGTCGTTGGGTTGGATGCGGAACAGTTCCTGGGCCAGGGTCAGGGCCTGTTCCTTTTCGCCGTCGCGGAGGTGGAGGCGGGCGCGGACGTTTTTCCATTGGACGGAGGACTTGCCCTGTTCGGAGACGGCGGCCATGAGTTTGCGGCAGGTTTCCAGGCGGGTTTTGACGGGGTGGAGGCGGTCGGGGATGTTGAGCACTTCGCCGACGAGTTCCGAGGCCAGTGCGGGGGGCAGGTCGGTGCGGGTCGTCATTTTTGCGGCGAAGAGCCAGAGGTCGCTCCAGGCTTCGCGTTTTTTGAGCAGGGCGACGATCATGCTGGCGGCCTGGAAGTGGGCGGGGTCGGCCAGGAGGGTGCCGTCGGCGTGGCGTTCGACGGTCAGTTGCATGCTTTTGATCTGGCGTCGCATTTCCTCGATGGGGGCGCTGGAGACGGGGGTCAGGGGATCGATCAGGCCTTGCGCTCCGCGGAGGCGGTTTTCCTCCTCGCGCAGCAGGCGTTCGATGCGGTGGGTGTCGAGGAGCACCAGCCGGGCGCGGGCGAATTCGGAGGTGGCGACATCCTTGGCGATGTTGCCGAACCAGTCGGCCTGGTCGTGGCCCATGCTCTTGGCGCTGGTGAAGCGGTCATCGAGCGTCCGGTTGGTGGTGAATTCGGAGGCCCCCAGCAGGTCGGCCATCTCGGCGAGGGCGAGGTTCAGAAGCTCGCGCCTGGCTTCGAGGGCGGTCGGCTCGCTCCTGATCAGATCGTCAAGCAGCCTGCGGCTGTCGGTGTAATGCCTCAGACGCAGATGGGCCTTGGCGGAAAGCAGCGTGGCCACGGGATCGCCCGGACGTTCCTTGAGCACCCCCTCCGCATAGGTGAGCGCGGCATCGGGCCGGCCGGAGTTGAGGGCGATTTTCGCCTGCTCCAGCTTGTGCTCGACACTTTCACCGCAACCGGCGGCGACAACCAGCAGCCCCAGAATGAACAACGTGGCGATCCTCATATCCATACTCCTGACGAACAACATATCCAATGACCCGGACCCCCGGAAAAGCAGGAAAACAGGAAAGCAGGAAAACAGGAAATGAAAAACATCGGTTCTTTATCATTTCGTTCTGTTTTCAGGCTTCATGGCTTGGAGTCATTTCGGGGCGTCGCGGTATTAACGATGCTACGCCGCAAGCGGCCGGAGGCCCGGGGCAAGTTTTTCATGAACCCCATTTGGCGAGCATTTCCTTGGAGAGCGTGACTTCCTTGAGTTTGGCGTCGCCTTCGGCGGCCTGGCCGATGTGGTATTTGGCCCACGTTCGGATGCCGGCCTTGTCGTAGGCCAGGCCGATGTGGTAGTGAACTTCGGGGCGGTCGCCGAGGCTGACGATGGATCGGCTCAGGTGGCTGAGGGCGGCGGCATCGTTGCCCTTCATCAGTTCGATCCAGCCGATGGTGTCCAGCAGGGCCGCGGCGCCCAGCGAGTTGCCGCCCTGGGCCTGCACGAGGTCCTGGGCCCGCTTGGCGATGCCTTGCGCCTCGTCGATGCGATCGGGCATGTGGGTGGCCAGCAGGTAGGCCAGGTCATTGGAGACCATGATGCGGTAGTCGCCGCCGTCGGCGTGCATTTTTTCGAGCAGTTGGATCGAAAGCTCGAACTGGCCGGAGAGCTGATAGACCTGGGCAAGTCGGTAGCGTGCGTGTACGTTGTCCGGTTCGCTTTCGAGCAGCTTGACCAGGTCGGTGGCGGCGAGCTTGAAGTCGCCTGATTCGATGAGCGTCTCGGCTCCGAGGTAGGCGGTGATGCCTGCGGAGGGCACCGTTTCGCGGGCCTTTTTCAGGGCGGCATCAAGGGGCATGCCCTGGCTCAGCAGCGCCTGGGCGAGCAGGCTGTGGGCGGGCACGTAATGGGGCAGGGCCTGCACGAGGTTCTGCGAGAGCGATGCGGACAGGTGAGGCAGGCCGGCGTCGAGGGCGACGACGGCGGTGGCGATCTGCCGGGCTGCGGCCATCGAGGTTGCGGAGGTGATGTCCGGGCGCTGAAGGATGGAGAGCAGGTCCTTCCTGTAGATGGCGGTTCGGGTTTCCAGGGCTTCCGCGGCGGCGGCGGCGGCGGCTGTTTTTCCGGTGGCCAGGGCGACGAAATACTCCGGCAGCGGGGCCCGCTGTTCGACCTTGGGCGGTTCGAGGCCGACGACGACCGAGAGCAGCGGCCCCTGCACGGTGTTGGCCAGTTGGGGCACGGAGCGGAACAGTTGCCGGGCCTTGGGCTGCTGATCCATGCGGGCGAGCACCGCCAGACGGCCCTTGAAAATCTGGATCGAATTGGGTTCCATCGCCTGCCATTCATCGAGCGTCTTGAGCAACAGTTCGTAATCGGCGATGGACTTGGCGTTGCGATCCATGAGGATGGTGCGAATGCGCATCCACTGGCTTTGGACCGGTCGCGGGATCAGTTCGACAAAGGATGCATCGGCGCGGAGGGTGTCATCGGCCCATTGCATGAGCTGCGAATCGCGGACGCCTTCCTTGCGGTCGAAGGGGTTGAGCGCGAGCAGTTCCGCCATGCAGCGGGTGCGTGTTCGGGCGTCGGCCATGAGTGCGTTGATGCGGTCCCTGGCCTGGGTTTGCAGGTCGCCGCGCATTTCCAGCCGCGCCAGTTCGACCTGGGCGCTGGGGTAGAGGCGGGCGTAATTGGGCACGTTGGCCAGCCGCTGGCGGGCCTGATCGATCATGCCGATGGCGGCCTGGGCGCGTCCCATGGCGAACATGATGGTGGGTTCCTGCACCTTGCTGATTTTTTCCAGGTCTTCAAAGGCCCTGGCCGCCTCGCGGTTGAGGCCCAGCCGGACGTACAACTGCCCCAGTTCCGCCAGGGCGACGGCCCGGGACTTGGCATCGACCTCGGCCAATGCGCGCAGTTCCTTTTCCGCGGCGGGGAAGTCGAAGTTCTGAAGATGGGCCTGCACCAGCCGCGCCCGCAGGCCGACCTTCTTGGAATCCTTGGAAATCGCCTGCCGATAGGCGGCGACGGAATCCGTGTAGCGACCCATCTGGCCCAGCAGTTCGCCCTTCCAGCGGATCAGCGTGGAATCATCGGGATTGGCGCTGATCCATTCCTCGACGATCGCCAGGGCGTGATCGCGTCGTTCCAGCTTCGCCAGGCGGGCCAGCACCTGCGAGCGAAGGCCCTCATCCTCGATGGTCAGGTCCCTGCTCAGTTCGGTGAGCTGCGTGGTGGTGTAGTGGACGCTGGGATTGCTCCAGGTCAGGTCGATCTGGCGCAGGCGGGATTCCTTGACCATGATCCCCGCATCCTGCACCCTCTTGAACACGGCGCGGGCATCATCGATGTTTTTCTGGCGCAGGTGAACCCGCGCCATCGAGTTGGCGATTTCAAAGGCCTGCGGGTCCTTCTTGGCCAGCAGCACGGGGAACATTTCATCGAGGGTCCGCAGGGCGTCCTCCGACTTGCCCTGCGTTTCGAGCACCGCGGCCGTCGCCATGCGGGCATAGACATCGTTGGCCTTCTCAAGTGCCTTGAGCTTGCCCAGGCCGGTGATCTGCATGTCCTTGTTGGTGGCGTAGAACTCGCCGAGCAGGCGATAGACCTGGAGGTTGTTGGGCTGGGTGCGCGCCAGTTCGAGGAGGTGAATCTCGGCGCCGACGGGGTCTTTTTCGAGGGTGTAGATGCGGGCCAGGAGCAGGCGAAGAACCGGGTCGCTGTTGCCGCGTCCGACCGCCACGTTGCACACATCGCGGGCCTCGGCCAGCTTGTTTTTCTGAATGAGAATCTGGGCCTTGAGCGAAGGGTTGGCGCCGGCATCGACCTGCGTTTCATCGATCATCGAGATGTGCTTGCCTGCCTCGTCGGTGTTGCCCAGGAACAGCTCGATGCGGGCGAGCACGGCATGGGCCTGCATGTTGGCGGGCTCGAGGGCGAGCACTTCACCCAGTTCGCGGCGGGCTTCCTCGATGCGTTCCATGCTCGCGTAGGCGCGGGCCAGCGCCAGGCGGCCTTCGACGTTTTCAGGGTTGGCCTTGACAAAGCGCGTAAGCGTCTCGTGGGCCTCCTTGAACTGCTGGCGGGAGAGCATGAGCTGGCCCATCATCAGATCGCCGGTCATCATGTCGGGGAAGCGGCCCTTGATGCTCTCCAGGTAGTCGGACGATCGCTTGGGATCGCCCTGCGCCATCAGCGCCTCGGCGTACTTGAGGTGTGCCGCGAGCAGATCGGGACGCTTCTGGCGAATCTGGTCGGCGTAGAACAGGGTCTTGTCGTAACGGCCCAGGTAGTTGTAGCCGTCGATGAGCAGCGCCAGGTGTTCCTCTTGCAGCGTGGGCAGGTCCCGCACGATTTTTTCAAGGTGGCGTTCGAGGGCCAACTTGTCGTTGCGGGCCGTCAACTCATTCATGACCATGCGGATCGCCACGGGATCGGAAGGATCTTTCTGGTACGCATCCTCCCACTGCTTAATCATCTCACCGCCCTTCTTGCGCATGTGGGCGATGTCGTTGACCGTAAGCTGCGTGGTGACGTTGGAGGGGTCCAGATCGAGAGCCCGGCGGGCCTGCTCCTCGGCGCGAAGCAGGTCGTTGAGCTTCATCAGCACCTGGGCGTGCAGGGTCAGCACCTGGGGCGAACCGCTGGCCTGTGTTTCAAGCTGATCGAGAATCAGGCGGGCACGTTCGTATTTCTCCTGTTGATAAAGGCACCAGGCCATCAGGTACTTGGTTTCCATCTGGGTGTTGGTGTCGCCGCCGTGGACCTGTTCGAGCAGGTCCTGGGCCTTGATGGTGTCCCCTTCCTGACTGCGGGTGAGCAGGGAATGCACGGAAGCGAGCAGGTAGGTGGGGGTGGTCCGCTGATCTTCGGGGGTCTTGGCCAGCAGTTTCTGGGCGAGAACGACCCGCTGGGTGCGGATCAGTATCGCATCGGGGACCGCTCCCAGAATCGTCCGCGCCAATTGTTGCAGCAAGGGTGCGGGCACCTTCTCGGCGACGGCGATCTTGTCGGCGATCTCAACCAGCTCGCGGTAGCCCTGGCGGTCCTTGTGGGCCAGCATCTCGACGTAGATCATGCCGGCCTGCGGGTGGGCGGGGTCCGATGTCATGGTGGCCAGCAGGTGCTTCTCGGCCTCGGCGTTGCGCTGATCGATCCGCCTCTGAAGGCGGGCGATCGTCTGGGCCACATCCTGGCCGACGGTGGCGTCGCCGAGGATCGCCAGACGCGAGGACTTTTTCTTCTCATCATCCTGCATCCGGCGATACCGCGCCACATCCTGAAGGATGATGCGGGCCCGGGTGAACTCCGACTCGGCAAACAGCCGGTGCCGGTTGTTGAGCAGGTCCGCCTGGGCCTCGCCGAACACCATCGCATCATCGAACAGCTTCTGAAGCTCGATGCTCGTGTCGAACTCGCTCTTGCTCACGGCAAAGCTCATGCTGCGCATGGCCCAGATCGCCAGCGAGCGGATCGGTTCAGGATCGTCGGGCTTCTGAGCCTTGATCTCCTCGAGCACCTTGCGGCTGGCCTCGAGCTGGTTCAGCGCCATCAGGGCCTGGGCCTTGAGGAACATCGCCTGCTCGCGCATCTCGCCGGCCTTTTCATTCTTGATGTCGGCCTTGAGCACCGCCTCGGCCATTTCAAGGGCCTTGTCCGGCTGATTCTTGATCAGTTGGTTGGCCAGCAGCAGCTTGTGCTCCACGCTGTCACCGCAGCCGGCCGCAACGCCCATCGCCAGAAGAAGAATGACTGTCCACGTGTTCCGCATGATCGGACTCCCTGAACCGAGGTTGAAATCTTTCAAGTGCATCAAAGGTAAAACCGGAAAAACAGGTCCATGCCTCATCGACCAATACCCGCCGCCGCTTTGTGACGGCGAAGCAGTTCGTGTATCCAGCGAACAGGCACCGCATACGCGATCCCTGTGGGTTTATCGAACAAATGCTCGCGCGTCTTCGTTGCCAATGTCATGTTGATGATGCCGATAACCGATCCGTCGAGCGGATCGAAGAGCGGACTGCCTGAATTGCCGGGAAAAGCGACCATGTCGAGCTGGTAGAGGTTGTACGGATTTTTCAGGGCGGCCTGAAGTTCGGGCGTCATTTTCACCCCGACAGGCAGAGGCAGCACCGCCGGCACCACGGCCCCGACCACCCCCTGATGCACCGCCGGCACCAGGCCGAGCATCGTGCCCGTCGGATAGCCGAGGATGCCCACCGACATGCCCTGCGGCGGATCGATGGCCGGCGCCAGCCGCAGCGGGGCCGCCGGGCGGCCGGTGAAGCGGATCAGGGCCACATCATGAAACGCATCCTCGATCAGGACCTGGGCTTCGCGTCCATCCACATCGCGCGTATCGGGAAAATAGACGCGAAGCTGATCCAGACGCTGGGCCTGCCGCAGGGCCGCGACCACGTGGGCATTGGTCACCACCGTCAGGCCGTCATCGATCACGAAGCCTGTGCCGAAATACTTGATCGTGGGGGTGTCGGTTCGCAAATAGCTGCCGACGGCGACCACGCTGGGGCGAATCGCCCGGGTCGCCGCGACGAGCGGCTCCACCGGCCGGCCCGCCGCCGGCTGGCCCACGCTCGACGATGAACCGGGCCACCACGCCGCAAACAGCAACGCCACCGCGACCATCATGATGATCGACCATGACCGGTAATAACCGCGCCCCTTGCCCGCAGGTGCGGCCAAGGCTGCGGTTTCCGGCGCCTGGTGAACGTCGTTGGCTTCCTGCTTCATTCGGTGATTCCTTCCACGCTGGCCGATGAGGATGGCGCGGTCGATGAGGGCTTGTTGCGGCCGGCGGTCATTTCCTCCAGCAGTTGCCGGGCCGCCTCACCTGTACGACCGCCCCGCTTGCTCAGTTCCTGATAAATACGGACCGCCTCATCCGGCTGGACCTGGCGCATGAGGTCGGCCATCTCCATCAGGGCCCGCGGCGACTGCGGATGCCGGGCGATGAGCGCCTTGAGGATCCGTTCCGAAACCAGGTCGTCTTCGGGAATCATCGCCCCGGCCTGGTAGATCAGCAGCACCGGATCGTTGGGGCGATACATCAGCAGGGCATCGACCAGCCCCCGGATGCGGGAAGGCTTCATGACCCGTTGGGCCCGCGCCAGCACGCGATCCATCGTGTAGGGCGTGTTTTCCTGCCCCGCGGCGATTTCCGCCAGCACTTCCGCCGCCGCCGTCGGCTTGCCGTACAGCAGCAGCACATCCGCCGCCGCGATGGCGGCATCGATCTTGTTCTCACGCAGCGAAATCGCCAGTTGATCGCAGACCCCCAGCGCCAGCGGCTGCTGGTCCAGAAGCAGATAGGCACGGATGCGAACCTCCGCCGCCCAGCGCCGAACCTCCGTCCCCACGTTCTCGATGGCCACCACCTTCTCGATGTCGTGCAGCGCATCGGCGGCGCGGCTCAGCCCCAGATTCAATCGGCCACGGGAAAGGCTCGCCAGTTGCGGATTGATCTGCTCCACGCTCCCCAGCGTCGCAAAAGCCCGGTCCGGCTGCTCGCGTCGCATCGCATCGCCCACCACCATCAGCAGCGCCTGCTCCGCCCACGGATGATTCTGGAGCATCTGTTGCAGGCGATCCGAAATCCGCTTCAGATCCTGATCGCGCAGGGCCAGGTCCAGATCGAGCAGCCGATGCGTGGGCGTGATCGAGCCGTGATTCTTGAGCGTCGCATCCTTGATGCGCTGCGCCATCCGTTCAAAGTCGCCCTCCAGATAAGCCCCGGCCAGCGCTTCGACAGACTCAGGACCGGCGGCAAAATCGGGAGGCAGCCTTCGCAGCCATTGCCGCGCCTCGGCGATGCGGTTGAGCCAGATGTTCAGCTCGACACCGGCGGAAATCATGTTCGCGCTCTGAGGCCAGCGGTCCAGCCCCAGGGCCGCAAGCTCCAGTCCCACCTCCAAAGGCTGGGGCATGAAGTGGGTCTTGTGTATCGAGTCGAGCAGATGCTGGGCGTTGGCCGTCGCCGCCGCGGTATCGCGGCTCAATCCGCCGAGTGTGGGCACCGCCGGACGCAGCGGGTTCTTCAGGGGATCGCGCGCCATGTGATCGTGCAGATGCCGCGCCATCGCCGGCGCCAGCCGGGCCCGACGCATCGGCGGCAACTGCACCCAGCGATCCGCCAGCAGCAGCAGCACATCATGAGGCTGAATCGCCCTGAGCTGGGCGGCAAACCGGCGCACGCGGGGCACATCGTCGATGATCATGCCGATGACCATCGCCACATCCTCCTCCCGAAGGGCGGCCGCATCCGCACCCAACTGCTCATCGATCAGCCTGCCGATCGACGCCAGGTCCTCCGATTCGATCGCCAGCTGCGCCTTCAGCGCCAGCACGCGCGGATGCTGCGGGCTGATCTGCTCCACGACGTTCACATCATCGGCCGCCTCGATGATGAACCCCGTGGCGACGAACGATTCGATCAGCCGCAATCGCGCCGGCAGATGATTCGGTTCGATGTCCAGGCATTGCCGCAGCGCCTCCTGTCCGAGGTTGATCTGCCTCGGTTCGCCCGTGGCCAGGTAAGCCAGCCCCAGCGTGTAGCGCACCAGCGGATCGCGCTTCAGTTCCGTGTATTTCTGAAGGATGGCGACGCCGGCCATCGGTTCGCCATCGATGATGCGGGCCCGGGCGGCGATGCACAAAGCCCGGGCATGAAGCCATTCGTGGGAGACGATGCCGTGCGCCAACTCCATCGCCGTGAGGGCGTCATCCTGGGTGATGGCGTAGGTCGCTTTCGCGAGTTGGTAATCGATGCCCCTGTTCCCCGTCTGGTTCCCGTGCGAAAGAAGCTCCCCCGCCAGTTGGATGTCGGCCTCCAGCACCGGCTCGGCAAACTGCGTCTCCAGGTCCAGCAGCGTATCGACCATGCGGGCCACCGTGCCGGTGGGGATTTCCTTCCATGCAATCATCGATCGGGCCACGCTTCGCGCCTGCGAAAACTCGCCGCGGCGCAGATGGCTGCGAAACAGCAGTTCGGCGCCCAGCGGATGCTCCGGCTGCATCTGCGCGATCCTGCTGCAGGCCCGCAGCAGTTCATCGTCGAGCCTCTTCAGCTTCTCCTGGAGTTCGGTGACTTCCAGGCCGATCGTTTCGATCGACTGCTGAATGCCGCCGATGCGGGCCTTGGTCAGTTCGACCCTGCGTCCCTGAAGGGCGAAGCGGCAGGCCGACGCCAGCGTGTCCAGCCGCCGCGCTTCGATGAGGGTGATGTCGAAGGCCCGCTGTTTGCCGGTGATGAGCCTGGTCTGCGACTGCACCGCGGCCATCATCGTTTCGATGCGTTCGACGACCGAATCCGATCGCTGTCGATCCGCCCCGCCGACGATCTTCTCCGCCTCCGCGAAGAAGCTTTCGATCTGCATCGCCGCGTAGGATTCAAGTTGGGGCGTGCCCTTGTCAATCAGGGCCTGAAGCTCCTCGCGGGCCTCGGCATGGCGGCCAAGCTCCGTCAGGGCCGCGGCGCGCACCTGCTTGTGGGACTCGTTGTCCGGCTCCTGGCGCAGAAGCCCTTCCGCTGCAAGCAGCCGCAGATACGGGTCGGCATCGGTGATCTGCCTGGCGAACAGGTCCAGTTGCTTCTGCCGCTGCCTGCCGCGCCAGTTCCACAGGCTCACCGCGCCGGCGCCAAGCGCCGCGATGAGAACGATCAGAATGATGTTTCGTTTCCACATGGTTCATTCATCCCCGGAGGGTTCGGAGGGCGGGAGCAGGAGCAGGGGCAGGAATCTCAAATCTCAAATCTCAAATTTGTGATTTCAAATCTGCGATTCCCAATCTGAGATTTCAAATTTGAGACTTTCGGCATTCGCCTTCCGCTTCCTCCTCATGGCAGCCCACGATCGATCCTGGGCAGGAAGGCGCCCAGGGCTGTCAACGCAAACTCTCTTGCTTCAACCAGCCGGACCGGGTCCGGCCGGCCGATGAAAACATCCACACGGATCAGCGCACCGGCCGAGTTCCGGGCGATGATGCCGTTGAGGAAGATGATGCCCTGCTGCGTGAGGTAGTTGGGCGTGTAGGAATCGCCGCACTTGTAGAAGTAAAGGTGCAGCGTCTGGTGGCCCTGGAACTCGCTGACGAGCTCGCGCACCTCGAGCTTCTCTTCGACTTCCCGCCCCTTGTGAACACCGGCGAAACTCACCGGATGCAACTGCTTGCTGACGATGCGCGCCCCCGAGCCTTCGATGCAGACATCCGGCGGATGGGTGCCCTTGCGGTTGTTGGCGCTGAAGACGATGGTCAGATCGACCTCGCGCATCCGTGCCGCCCCGCGGCGGCCGCTGGAGTAGCGGCGCTTGAGGTAATCACTGGTTTGCAGGATGGCCATCTCCAGGCGGGACATTTCGCCATCGACGCCTTTGAACAGTTCCCCTTCGATTTCCATTTCATGAGGCACCGCCTGCCGGGCGATGTCGCCGCGATTGAAGGATTCAGGCTCGAAGACCCAGAACGTGGTCATCGCCAGCACGACCACCAGGCTGCACAAAGCCACCGGGTGATGCGGTCGAACACCATCGGCCTTGGAAGGCGGCAGCTCATCGAGATAGCCCAGCAGACGCTGATCGACCCAATCCTTCTTCCACCGCTTGCTGGCCCAGATGATGATCTGTTCGACGGCGAACATCGCCGCCAGCGCGAGGGCGAACACCATGATGCCGGAGAAGGTGTGGAACCAGCTTTCTTCGCCGGCCGCTTCGACGCTGTAGTGATGCGCCACCACGTTCATGCTGGTGATGCGAAGAATGTTGCAGCCGATGGCCAGCGGCACGGAGAGCGCGAGCATGAACCATCGCCAGTAACCTTTGACGCGGCAGACCAGGGCGAAGAGCGTGCCGAAGCAGATGAGGGAGATCATGCTGCGCAAACCGCCGCAGACATTTTCCACGACCAGCGTCTTGGGCGTGCCATCCGGTTCGGGCACCAGATGGACGGTCGAGCCATCCATCACCGCCACGACGCCGAACACGCGATTGGTCAGCACCAGGGCCGCATCGCTGGCCACGGTTTTCAGTTGGAAGTTGATCTTGGCGATGGTGTCCATCGGCAGAGGCACCATGAACAGCAGAAACACCACCGGCAGCCAGTAGGCGCGGGCCAGCGGCCAGCCGCCCCAGAGGATGACCAGGCCCGCGATGATGCCGATGAGGGCGAAGCCGGTGAGGAAGTTGACATCGCCACGGGCCGCGACGAGCTGCACGAAAAGGGAGAAGCCCAGAATCGCGCCGCCCCACAGCCTGGAGCCGCGGGTGACCCCCGTGGGCAGCCCGACGCGCTTGTGGATGAGGTAGCAGATGATGATGGAGGCGATGGGCACCAGCGGGCCGTGCGAGTAGTACGAATCACCGGCGGAGAGCCGGGTGGTCAGCGGCGCGGCCTTGTACGTTTCCCATCCTGGAAACCAGCGAATCCACATTTCCCCAAACGAGTGATGCCAGACCGTCAGCAGCATCACGGCCAGCGCCGCAGCGGAGATCAGCGGCTGCCGTTTGAAGTTGCCAAACACATGGGTCGCCAGGCAGGCGGTCATGATCAGGAGCACGAAAAGGCCATCGACCATCGCCTGCCGATTGAACCAGATCAGCCCCATCACGGTGATGAAGATGACCGGCGCCACGAAGAGCGAGACGGATTGGATGAGCGACGGGTGAGGGGCCGCATCATCGGCAACCGCCCGGGATTGCCGCGCTGCCGAGGCCTGTGCGATCGCACCGGGCTTGGCCGATGCCGGCGCCGCGTTGCTCATCGCGGCTTCATCCAAAGCCAGGGGCGATGCGACCGCCACGCCTCCCTCGGCAGGCGAAGCGGAGTGGGAACGGTGATCGCTTGTTGTCGGCGTGTTCTCTTCGCTCACGGAATCCCTCGCACAATGCGCGGGCCGACCACACGGGTCAGCCACACGGGGAGTTTCTGCCAGATCGCAATGCGACGCTGGTTTTTGGGGTTGTCAGGCCTCATGCTGCCCATGTCGCCTTTGCGGACGTGGTACTGCCAGACGGTCGGCTCAGGCTCAGCCCCCCACTGACGCTTGAAGTTGTACGTGCCCGAACCTTCGGAAGATCGGCCAAAATCAAACCGCAGGCCGCCCCGCGCCATCGAACGCAGCAGCAGCCGGCAATACATCCACATGTTCGCGCTCGTGTGATTGAACTCCCGCAGCGCACTGGCGCTGGGAACCTGCGTCATCTTCCGCGCATCATCATGCACCAAGAGCGCACCGGCCACCGGCCTGCCTTCGAAATCCACCACGCACAATTCCGCCTCACCCTGAAACCGATCGACGATCTGCCCGAACAGTTCCCGCGAATAAACCGGCGTGCCCAGGTCGCGCATGTTCACCGAAAAAACCTCGTAAAAATCAGCCAGAACATCCCGCCCGCCCCAGCGGATCGAAAGGTTGTGCTTGTCCCCCTTGCGAATCAGGTTGCGCACCTTCGGACCCACCGCCTTGAGCAGCGCTTCCTCATCCGCATACAGGTTCAGCACCATGCGAAACTTGTCCGCCCTGCTCGACGGCAGCGAGGCGTGACCGGTCGGATGACCGTGCCGAAGTTCGAGGTACTGCGTGTTGAACTGACCGGCGAGATCGACCGCTTTGTCGATCAATGCCGCTGCGATTTTCGGATCACCGGCCACGACTCCCGCGCGGTTCAGATAAGGCAGACTCACCAGAAAACGCCCGAAAAGACGGCTGGCGACCAACGCCAGAGGCAGATAACCGGTGATCGCCCCGCCGGCTTCATCGCGGGCGATCAGCAGCACCGGGTGGTGCCCCAAGGCGTCTTGTAATACATGCAGCCAGCGCGGATCGTGCTCACCGCAAGCCCCGTCTGCCTCGGTTGATCCGAGCACAAACGCGGCCACTTCCCGCTCCACCTGCGGGTCGAGCTTTTCCACCACCTGGATCATGGATTCCTTCGTCTCGGCTTCCCTCAAGCCCAACCCGCCGCCTCCAACATCAAGGCAGCCCCAAACTAACATCGGCAAAAATCACCCCTCACTGCGGCAACCGTCCCGGCCCAAGCCGCTTGCGGCGTAGCAACGGTCAAGGCCCGCCACCGTTAAGCCGAGTCAATAATAGGTGATGCAGTCCCGCGCGATCATTCTCGCTCGACGGTTGTACGATGAACCGGGACAACGGGTTGTTCAATTTCTGGAGCCTGGCCACTCATGTCCGAGCACTGCCGACCATCCTCGATAAGCGGACAGTCCGACGACAGCCTCACCCATCGGCAACCCATCGCCCCGTTCTTTCTCTCACCCACCTGGAACTGGCCCGAGTTTGACCCGGCCTGCTGCCAGGAATGTGGCCGCGTCATCCCCATGCACGAAACCGGCTGGCTCCTCAACGATGCGATCCTCTGCGGCGAATGCCACGAAATCCTCGAACAACAACAGGAACAGCGGCAGAAGCAGGGGCAGCGGCAGGGGCAGGAGCAGGAACAGGAGCAGCGGCAGGGGCAGGAACAGCGGCTCACAAAGCCGAAGCAGGAAGCCCCCCTAGGCCCTAGGCCCCAATCCCCAGGCCCTTCGGAACAACGGCTGACAAAGCCGAAACTGGAGGAAGCCCCCCCTGCCGCGATCCCCGTTGATCTCCCCGGCACTTCAGCAGAACCAACCTTCGAGCTGCGCGAACCCGATCGCACTGCCTGGCGCATCCACTTCGCCGATGGACTGCTGCACGACCATCACAAAACTGCTCCTGCCCCTGCCGCTGCCACTGATTCCCTGCCGCTGATCGATGCGATGATTCCACGATTCGAGCTGCGCGAGCCGGATCGCAGCGCATGGCGCGTTCACTTCGCCGATGGACTGCTGCGCGACATTCACGAAACTGCTCCTGCCGCTGCCACTGCCACTGACGCCCTGCCGCTGATCGATGCGATGATTCCACGATTCGAGCTGCGCGAGCCTGATCGCACTGCCTGGCGCGTTCACTTCGCCGATGGACTGCTGCGCGACATTCACGAAACTGCTCCTGCCGCTGCCACTGCCACTGACGCCCTGCCGCTGATCGATGCGATGCTCGCGTCCCTCGACACGAGCGTGGCGGATCACAGTGCATCGGATGATGAAGTTTCCGATGCGCTGCAACACAACGAACGCGAAAAAACTGTCCCCGCTCCTATCCCCGCTCCTGCCCCTGCTTCTGCCACTGCTCCTGCTCCTGCTCCTGCTCCCGCTCCTGCCCGCGCCCGCAAGCGGCAGCCCCGCCCCACTGCCCCCTCCCCCATTCCCCGTCCGCTGAGTTTTCAGCATCCGGTCGATGTGCTGCTCAACGAACTGCACGAACGCAAGATCGATGCGCAATTTCGGCAAATGATCCGCCAATCCCGGCAGCGCGATCCCTTCTTCGCCGAGGTCGATGCGATGCTCGCCGCCGCAACGGTTCTGCGCGATCACTGGATGGCCCGACGCGAAGCGCAAGACCGGAATAAATCATCCGCCGGTTGAGGTTGGTCGTACATTTGGCAGGGCCGTTTAATTCTTGGGACTCCTGAACAACCTCACGTCCAAGCCGCTTGCGGCGTAGCAATCCCCAAATCTCAAACAAACTCCAATTCCAAAGGAAAAAGGCGGAAATAATGCGCGATCCGAATTCCTTGTTTTTCCCATTTCCGCATTTTGGAGCTTGTTTGGAACTTGAGCTTTGTCATTTGGAGTTTCCCAACGAAGGCGGAACGGAGAACCAAACGCCCCGGGCATTTGGCCGTCAGGCTTGCCCGGCGAAGATCCCCGCTCTACGATTGACCGTCGATCCGATCCGAAACCGAACCCAAGGAAACCGCCTTGCCCGCCCGTTCGCTCCAAGTTCTGCTCGCCATGATGCTGGCGCTCTGGTCGCCGATCTGGTGCTGCTGCGCTTCGCCGCGGACCACGGATGAAACTCAAAACACCTCGCTCATCGGCCACTGCCCGAACTGTCTGCCGGAGAATCATCAGCCCCACGAACCTAAAAGCGATCACGGCCACACCTGTCCCCACGCATCGCTGCGAACGCTCGCACAGATCGACAAGGCGCCGCAGACCCAGGCGATCGCCCTTTCGCTCTGCTTCGTTCTGAGCGACATCGATTCATGGCGGCTCAAGCCTTCGGCCTCTTCAGAAATCGCCTGTGATTCGCCCCCTTCTTCCGATGCCGGCACGCGAACGCTCATTGCGCTGCGCTGTCAGTTCACGATCTAGTTTTCCATCCATTTCACATCGTGCGACTCCCCGTTCAACCGGGGAACCAAGCAACCAGCCGCTTGCGGCTTCGCAACGGGAACCACTGTGCGTCTCCCCACCAACCATGCAGCGTCACCCCGGCCAAAACCGGGGCCATATGAACATTCCTCTTACCATTCAAGGAAACTCACCCATGAAAACGCTCTCTCTTTTCGTTCTCACCGCCACCCTCTCCACCCTCGGCTGCGCCGGCGAACCGACCGCCGCATCGCTGACACCCGACCATCCCGCCCATGCCGACGCGAAGTCAGCGGCAGGAGCAGGGGCAGAAGCAGGAACGGTTGATCCACATGCAGCCCATGACCACGGCAGCCATGCGACCAGCAAGGTGGAACCGCCCAGGGAAAAGCCCATCGCTTATCCGCTGAGCGTCTGCCTCGTTGCCGATGAAGACCTCAACGCCATGGGCAAACCCTACGGCTTCGTCCACGAAGGCCGGCAGATCATGCTCTGCTGCAAGGCCTGCGAAAAGGAATTCAAACAGAACACCGCGAAATACATCAAAAAGTTCGATGATGCGGTGAAGGCGAAGCAGAAGTAACGGCAAGAGGACAGGAGACGGAAAACAGGGAACAGGGAACAGGAAGTCCAAGCCGCTTGCGGCTTCGCTCTGATTCCTGTCCCCTGCTCCGCAGACGCGCAGCGAGGACGCTGCGGCTACAAAATCCCCTGCTCCGCAGACGCGCAGCGAGGACGCTGCGGCTACAAATCCCCCTACCCCCTGTCCCCTTTTCCCAAAGGTCTCCCATGTTTCGACGAATGTTTCCACTGACCATCGCCCTGCTCGCCGGCTGCCAGACGATGCCGGTGCAGCCGGGGTTCGATGAGGTGATGTCGCAGGTCGATGGCCGGGCGGGTCATCGCGTGATGTGGCGCACCGGTGCGGAGGAAGATCGCATGGCTGATGAAGCGGTGCGAAAACTTCTCAGCGGCGAGCTTACCGCAGCCGGCGCTCAGCAGATTGCACTGCTCAACAATCGTAACCTTCAAGCCGCGTATGAAGAACTGGGCGTCGCTCAGGCCGCGGTGGTGCAGGCCGGGCTTCTGAAAAATCCCGTGTTCGAGCTGGCCCTGCTCTTCCCGTCCGGCGGCGGGTCCGCGATGATCGACATCGGGGTCGCGCAGGATTTTCTCGATGTCTTTTTCATCCCGCTGCGCACCCGCATCGCCACCGCCCGGTACGAGGCGGTGAAGCTCGATGTCACCGCCCGGGCGCTCGACATGGCCCACGCCACCCACCTGGCTTTTCTTCAGGTGCAGGCTGATGAACAGACGCTCGCCGAGCATCGGCGGAATCTCGAGGCGGCCGACGCTTCGTATGAGTTCGCCCGGAAGATGCACAAGGCCGGCAACCTGCGCAATGTCGATCTCGCCGGCGAGCAGGCTTCGTTGGCCCAGGCGAAGCTCGATGTCGCCGCCGCACAGGCGGCACTCGAGGAGAACCGTGAAAAACTGACCAACCTGATGGGGCTTTGGGGTGATGACACGCAATGGCGCATCGCCAGAAAACTGCCTGATATTCCCGATCAATTCGATGATCTGGCGGACCTGGAAAAGAAGGCGGTCACCCGCAGCCTGGAACTGGCTGCGATTCATCATCGAATGATGGCGCTGGCGGAGGAGGCCGGTTTGACGCGCTCCACTTCGCTGGTGCAGGAATTGGAGCTGGGCGTGGCCGGCGAGCGTGATGACGGGCGCTGGAAAAACGGGCCGACGATCGCGGTACCCCTGCCGATTTTTGATCAGGGGCAGGCGAAGGTGGCCACGGCCAACGCCCAGCTTCGAAGACAGCAACAACTGCTTTACGCCAGGGCGGTTCAGGTGCGATCGGCGGCGCGCACCGCGCGATTGCGGCTGGTGGCGGCGCAGGAGACGGCGATCCACTACCGCGATGAGATTCTGCCATTGCGCGATCGGATCGTGAAGGAAACGATGCTGCAATACAACGCGATGCAGGTGAGCGTGTTTCAATTGCTCGTCACCCGCACGCAGCACATCGACGCCCATCGCCGCTACATCGCGGCGGTACACGACTACTGGAAAGCCAAGGCGCAACTCGACCTGCTGCTGGCCGGCCGGATGAGCGAAGCGGATGGACAATAGGAAGGCACGAAGGGATGAGCTCCCCGCCGCTTGCGGCGTAGCAACGTACATCGGGGGTGATTCCATCATTCCCCAACATCAAGGAGCGCCCCATGCTCTCACGACGCAAGATGCTTATGACCGGTGCCGCGATCACCGGCACTGCCGCTCTCGTTTCACAGGCCCGGGCGGCTGATGATCCACCGCAGTGGAACGCCTCCTACTCCGGCGGGCGCGATGATGCACCGGCCCTGCCCCCCGGCCAAGCGGGCAGGGATTACCAACCCGTGATCACGCCCGGCGGCTCCACGCTGCCCTGGAAAATCGTCGATGGCGTCAAGGTCGGACACATCATCGCCGAGCCGGTGAAACATGAATTCGCGCCCGGCCTCACCGGCAACTGCTGGGGATACAACGGCAGCGTACACGGCCCGACCATCGAAGCCATCGAAGGCGATCGCCTTCGCATTTACGTCACCAACAAGCTCCCCGCCGCCACCACCATTCACTGGCACGGCATCTTCCTCCCCTGCGGCATGGACGGCGTCGGCGGTCTCACCCAGCGCTCCATCGCGCCCGGCGAAACCTTCAAATATGAATTCACGCTGCGACAGCACGGCACCTTCATGTACCACTCGCATCACGATGAAATGACGCAGATGGCCATGGGCATGCTGGGCATGATCGTCATACATCCGCGAAAGCCCGCGGAGGATTACCACGTCGATCGCGACTTCGCCATCATGCTCAGCGAGTGGTCCATCCCCGTCGGCGTCTCCACGCCCGACCCCAACGCCATGAGCGAGTTCAACCTGCTCACCATGAACGGCAAAGCCTTCCCCGGCACCGTGCCGCTGGTCTGCAAGCTCAATCAGAAAGTGCGCATCCGGCTGGGCAATCTCAGTGCGATGGATCATCATCCGATCCATCTGCATGGCTATTACTTCAAGGTGACCGCGACCGATGGCGGACGGATTCCGGTGGCCGGGCAGTGGCCGGAGACGACGGTGCTGGTGCCCACCGGCGCGACGCGCGACGTGGAGTTCATCGCCGACGCGCCGGGCGACTGGGCGATGCACTGCCACATGACGCATCACGTGATGAACCAGATGGGCCACGGCGTGCCCAACCTCATCGGCATGGAACTTGGCGACATTGATGAAAGGCTTGCAAAGATTCTGCCGGGCTACATGACCATGGGGCACCACGGCATGGGCGACCACGGCATCCACATCGAGGCGGGCCATATGCCTGTGCCGGCGAACTCGATCCCGATGGTCGGCGGACGCGGCAAGTTCGATTACATCACCATGGGCGGCATGTTCACGATCGTGAAGGTGCGCGAAAAACTCGACAGCTACGAAGACCCGGGCTGGTACGACTTTCCGCCGGGCACTGTCGCGGATCTGGCGAAGGCGGAGGATTTGAAACGCGACGGCATCGGGTGAAACCGATGCCGCCAGAGATACGGAGCGAAGCCGGCAACGACTGCATCCTCACACCCCGACCTCAACACCCCCGGCAGGGCTCGAACCTGCGACCTGCGGATTAGAAATCCGCTGCTCTATCCGACTGAGCTACGAGGGCATGTCCGAAAGCGTATCGCGGGTTGGCGGGGCGGGCAAGGGTTGCGGAAGCAAAAGTTCCAAAGCGCAAAATGCAAATCTCAAACAAACTCGGAAGCGAAGCGAAGCGGACAAAATTGATGGGGGTTCTGAATCACCGCGATGGACGGTGCTACGCCGCAAGCGGCTGGGGGGGCCGATGTATGGTGCTACGCCGCAAGCGGCTTGGGGTTGGCCGGTCAATGGGGTATCATGATGGTTTCTTCGGGTCGTTGGCGCCAAGCGCGGCGGTTGTGGGGTTCCGGGGGTCCGGGCCTTCTTGGGAGCATGGCAGTGGCAGGGAGCCGATTACTGGTCGCGGTCAGTTCACCCTGGGCAAGCGAGCGGTTGGCTGCGCCGATTGTGGACCTGGCGCAGCGGCTGGGGTCGGATGTGGTCATCGCCCATGTCGCCGAGGTGCAGAACGAGGACGAACACGAATCCGACTCCAAACAGCGCGGCGAGGAGACGATCAAACTCCTGACCGAACGGCTGGCGGAAGCCGGTGTTCAATCGCAGGGGCTGATGCTCTTTTCCGATGATGTGCCCAAGGCGATCCTCAACACCGCCAAGGCCCAGGAATGCACGATGATCGTGCTGGGCCTGGCCGGTGACGGGTTCATCAAGGGGATCTTCAAACGGCTCTTCGCCAGCGATGTGGCGACGAACATCCTCCGTCAGTCGGAAATCCCCGTGCTCGTCTGCCCCAGCCAGTGGAAGGGTGCGGTGTAGGCGCGAAAAAAAAGCGAGCGGTTTAAGGCGCTCGCTTTCGGTTGTTTTTTTCGGGATTTTGAATAGTTGCGATGGACGTTGCTACGCCGCAAGCGGCTGGGGGTCAGGCGCGGCGGCGGCGGATCATGGCGAAGCCGCAGGAGGCGAGGCTCATGAGCAGCATGGTGGCCGGTTCGGGGACGACAACGGTGGCGTTCTTGACGATCTGGAAGCCGGCGATGCCGTTGTTGCCGTTACCCGATACGGTGTCGAACGAGAGGGTGAAACCCAGGTCGTTGAGACCTTCGAAGATGATCACGTTGGTCGGGCCGTCCAAAAGACCTTCCTCGAGCAGATAGCCGTGCTCATCGTACCGCGTCTGGGCGGTGCCGCCGGTGATGATCCGCTTGATGACCAGGTCATCGAAGATGCCGGCGAGGGTGATGTCGGAGATGCTGGTCGGATCGCTGTTGTTGTAGTAAACGATGACGGAGTAGCCGTCCTCTCCGAAGTGGTCGGGGATTTCGGAGATGTTGAGGGTTGCGTGGACGTTGAGGAAGTTGTTGTTGAGTTTTTGGTCGGGGTCGGCCAAGGCGCTGCTCATGATCCAGCCGCCGTTGCCTTCGGTGGTCCAGGCGAGATCGAGCGTGGTGGTGTTGCCGAGGTTATCGACGAGGTTGGTCAGGCCGCCGCTGGTGTGCTGACCGATGCCGCCTTCGGGGTTCCAGTTGGCCTGCGCGTAGCCTGGGAGTCCGGCCACCTCGTTGGGCGCGAGCACGCCGCTGTTGCCGAACGTGACCCACTGCCAGCCGATCTTGTCGCCAGGCGGGGGGGGGGGGTAGCTCATCGGTGAGCACCTCGTCGCGTCGCCGCGGTGGGGGGAGGGTCTCGTCGGGTGCGCTGCCCGGCGCCACGGCCGAGCCTGCCCACGCGTGCGCCGCCGATCGCCGCCTCGGCGACCGCGACCCGGCCATCGGGCCGCACGAGGTCTCCACAGCGACGTGCGCAGGGCATGGGCGACGGTACACCGGCACGTCGACGGGTGGCGTCGCTCGCCGCGACGCCCGCGATCGCCGGGTCGGCACGTCGGCGCGCGCGACACTGCGCCCATGCGTCGCTCCCTCGCCGTGATCGCCGTGGTCGCCCTCGTGGTGCTCGCCGGATGCTCCTCCGACGACGCGGCAGCCGACGCGGACGACGACGCCGCGGAGGCCACGAGCCCCTCGTCGGACGACGAGCCGGCCGCGCCCACCACCTGGCCCGCGGCGGAGGCCTCCGCGCTGGTCGAGGAGCCGTGCTGGTGGGAGCTGCCCGACGACGCGCCCACCGGCGTCACGGTCACCTGCGGCACCGTCGAGGTGCCCTCGGATCCGGCGCGACCCGACTCCGACCCGGTGGCCCTCGCCGTGGCGCGGATCCACGGCGCGGGCGATCCCGCCGCCGAGCCGGTGCTCTACCTCCACGGCGGCCCGGGCGGCGACGCCCTGAGCAGCCCCCCGACGGGCCTGATGGCGCTGCCGATCCTCGACGAGCGCGACGTGATCGCCTTCGATCAGCGGGGCGTCGGACGATCGACGCCCAGCCTGAACTGCCCCGAGAAGGAGGAGGCGATCCTCACCGCGATCGGCGCGGCGGAGCCCTGGGACGTCGAGCTGCAGACCAACGTCGACGCCGTCGAGGCGTGCCGCGACCGGCTGATCGGCGAGGGGATCGACCTCGACCTCTACGACACCCCGACCTCGGTGCACGACATCGAGGTGCTGAGGGAGACCTTCGGCGTCGAGCAGTGGAACCTGTGGGGCGGCTCCTACGGCACGCGCCTGGGCCTCGACTACGCCCGCACGCATCCCGACCGCGTCCGGTCGCTGCTCATCGACTCCGTGTACGCCCCCGAGGCCGGCGGCGTGGAGCGGGCGCAGGCTCTGCCCCAGGCCGCGCTCGACCGTCTCGTCGAGGCCTGCGCCGCCGACGACGCGTGCGCCGAGGCCTACGGCGACCTGGGCGCCGTGCTCGACGATGCCGTCGCCGCCATGGACGCCGATCCCGAGGAGCTGACCGCCACGGTCAGCGTCGGTGGCACCGAGGTCGAGCGCGACTTCGTCCTCACCGGCACCGACCTGCGGGCCGGGCTGTTCGCGGCCCTCTACGACAGCGAGCTCATCCCGTTGCTGCCCAGCGTCATCAGCGCCGTCGCCGCGGGCGATCGCAGCATCGTGCCGCAGTTCGTCGACGTGGGGGTGCCCCGTCTCCTCGACCTCTCCGAGGGCGCGTTCTACTCCGTGGAGTGCGCCGACTCGGGCGCGTCGCTCGAGGGCGTCGACGCCCAAGCGGCGCTGCAGGACGTGGGCGAGGATGCTCTGGTCGCGCTCAACTCGGCGCAGGTGTTCTGCTCGTCGTGGCCGTCGTCCCACGTCGAGGACTCCTTCGCCCAGCAGGTCACCGTCGACGTCCCGACCCTGGTCTACGGCGGCACGCTCGACCCGATCACCCCCTTCGCCGAGTCCGAGGCCCAGGCCGAGGCCATGCCCGACGCCCGGTTCGTCGCCGTGCCCGGTGGCGGCCACGGCGTCGCCTCCTACGACGACTGCACCAAGGAGGCGCGCGACGCCTTCTGGCGCGACCCGTCCTCGTCGCCCCCGGCCTGCGTCGAGGACATCGTGGCGCCGCCGTTCGTCGTCGGAGGGTGATCGCACCGACGTTCGCGTGGCCCGATCCGCCGCTGATCGACGCCACGGCCGGCGTCGCGCTCCGACCGTGGCGCGTCGAGGACGCTCCGGTGCTCGCCGCGGCCTGGGCCGAACCCGACGTGGCCGCCCAGGCGGCCGTTCCCGGCGCGGGAGCCTCGCGAGACGCGGCGCGCTGGATCGGTGGGGCCGACGCTCGGGTCGCCGCAGGGCTCTCGCTCGATCTCGCCGTGGCTCCGGTCGACGCCCTCGACGAGGTCTGGGGCGAGGTGGGTCTCGCCCTCCTGGTGCTCCGTGCCGGCGATCGCGAGCGGCGCGAGGTCGAGATCGGGTGGTGGGTGCTGCCCGCGCACCGGGGTCGGGGCATCGCCTCGTCGGCGGCCGGCCTGCTCCTGGGGTGGGCCACGTCGGACCTCGGGCTGGAGCGGGTCGTGGCGCGCATCGGACGAGAGAACGGCGCGTCGGAGGCGGTGGCCGCGCGGATCGGACTCCAGCGCCTCGGCACCGCCGATGCCACCCGCGACCTCTGGGCCGGCCCCACGCCCATCCCCTGACGCGCCCGCTCCCCCCGCCAGCTTCGTGCACGTGTGGGTCACAGGCGGCACGAAGTGCACGAAGTTCGGGGGATGGGCGGCCGGTGTAGGGTCGGTGTCTGACCGTGAAGCGGGTCCGGTGAGGCCCGCACGGCAGGAGTGAGAGTGGCCGAGAGAGAGCGTCGCATCTCGCCGCCCTACGGCGGCGTGTTCGTCCCCCGCACCCGGGTGCTCGATCGCGACGACGTCGCCCGGGCCACCTGGCGGATGGCCCACGAGATCGTCGAGCGCAACCACGGGCTCGACCTGGTCACCCTGGTCGGGAGCCCGACCAGGG